>CAZFVC010000150.1:0-1514 GCA_964522175.1 uncultured Desulfurococcaceae archaeon | reverse complement strand
GAAGGATAACAGGGTTTTGCAGGTGGGTAGACTTGTGCATTCAGTATTTAGCTGGGTTATTGAGGAGGTTAAGAAGATCATGTACTGCAGAGGGATGTCCGTTACTGGAGATGATCTTGAGAGGGAAATGAAGGTGTTGGGCAAGGAAATAGAGAGAAGAAGCCTGTCGAAATATGATCTGATTGAGAAAGATATGAGGGAATGGCTGTTCAGAAAGCTCTGGGGGAAGGGAACAAGGACTTATGCTGCTGCCTTAGAAGTTGCGAAATCAAAGTCCAGATTCTTCAGGACGGATAGCCTAGTCTACGCCACAATACCCGTTCTGTCAGAGTTCCCTATAGACGGTTCTTTAATTGGACTTAGTCCCGCCCTCAGGATTGATGCATTAATGCCTCCCCACATGCTCCTGGAGCTGAAGACTAGGAGGCCTAGACACATCTTCGAGATTACGTTGGCTGGTTATGCCTTGGCTTTCGAGAGCCAGTACAGGACACCCATAGATCATGCGATACTTACCTATATCGATATAAAATGGGGTAAGGAAGTGTATGCACGCCCCAACGTGATCTCTATATCGCAGTCCTTACGTGAAGAATTCATTGAATTAAGGGATTCAAGGAAGGAGATAATTACTTATGGAATAGATCCGGGGAAGCCTCCCGAATGTAGTGAGGAATGTCCCTACAGAAGAATATGTGGGGGGAGGTGAATGGGTAGGTATCTGCTCCTCGACACTTACGGGATGTCTCTCGGGATAAAGAACGGTAGATTCGTTGTTAGAAAGAAGGAGAATGGTAGATGGGTTGTTCTAGCGGATCTCTCCCCGCCAGAGATAGATTCAATAGTGATAGCTTCCGAAGGGGTTTCTTTGTCTTCGGCCGCATTGATGGATGCGGCAAGACATGGCATAGACGTAGTTTTTGTTGATTGGAGGGAGCCGATTGCACGCATAGTTTCCTCAACCTACGGCTCCTCAGTCTGGCATTGGGTTAATCAGCTGGAACAGACTAACGACTCTGCAAGGCGTGCGGAGCTTGCGGGATCCATTGTTTACGGTAAGGTCAGGAATCAGGGATATGTGCTTAGATTATTCCGTAAGTCTGAAGAGTCGGGCGGTAGGAGAAGACCTGACCTGAGGAGAGCATATGATGTGCTCATGAAATACTCCAATAAGGCATTGGGGTGTAAGGATTGGAGAGAAGCTGCCGAGATCGAGGCGTCCGCAGCTAGGATATATTGGGATGCTGTGAAGACCCTCATCCCTAAGCAACTTGGGTTTTCTCGAAGGCTTAAGAAATGGTCTCTCCCACCTGATCAGGAGCCAGATCCATTCAATATAGCCTTAAATATAGGGTATTCCATACTGGCTAAGGAGGTTTGGAGAGCAATCTTTATGGTGGGGCTGAATCCCTATGTAGGATTCCTGCATGAGAGAAGGCCGGGGAGAATGAGCCTGGTGTATGACCTTATGGAGGAGTTCAGGCCTGTAGCTGTGGATAAGCCTTTGATGAAGC
>CAZFVC010000149.1:0-1515 GCA_964522175.1 uncultured Desulfurococcaceae archaeon | reverse complement strand
CCTTAAGGCTGACCAGCTTAACCGATGCCTCATAGACTAGTAGCGGCGGCGCTGAGTCCGCGGCCGGGGAAGCATTGCATAAGTTACCGCCCAGTGTTCCCATAGTCCTTATTTGGACTCCTGCCATCACCTTCACAGCATCATATAGGGCTGGGAAGTACTTCTTTATGACCTGTGATTTCTCAAGGTCTCTCCATGTTGTTAGGGCCCCTATCCTCACTTCACCGTCCTCTTCCTTAATGTGCCTAAGTTCTTTCAGGCCCTTGATATTTATTACGTGTTTGGGTTCGACTGCCCTCATCTTCATCTTAACAAGTAGGTCAGTGCCTCCTGCAAGGATCTTGGCATCCTCACCAAACTTATTAAGCAGGTCTAAGGCCTCCTCAAGAGTTTTCGGTGCGTGATACTCGAACTTTACGGGAATTATGTGTGTGTTATGTAGGTTATGTCTTGAAGGCCTTATCTCGGTCTGTGCCATCCTTACTCACCTCCTTTCTTCTGGAGAGCTTCAATCACCTTCTCCGGAGTTATGGGCAACTCGTAGAACCTGACCCCTATGGCGTTATACACAGCGTTCGCCACAGCAGCAGCAACTGAGTTAAGCGCTGCCTCTCCTAGACCCTTAGCTCCGAATGGGCCCGTAGGTTCGTAGGTGTGGGCGAATATTACCTGGAAGTCCTCCAAGCTCGGCATGTCCTGGGCAGTCATTATCTTGTAGTCTACTATGAAGCCCCTATTCATTAATTCACCGTTTCTCGGGTCGTACGGCGTGTCCTCAAGGATCGTCATCCCCCAACCCTGAGCAAATCCTCCATGTATCTGCCCTGCCGCAAACTCCGGGTTCACCACAGTGCCTATATCTGCACCGCCAATAACCTTCACCGGCCTGATCTTTCCAGTGTAGGTATCTACCTCAACCTCAACGAAGTAGACCGTATAGCTCGGTGGGGCTGAAGTGGCTCTATAGCTCATTGATGTAGATATAGTGCCCCAGTTCCTCTGCCACGCTACCGTTGCAAGCTCTGATAAGGTTATCTTGAGGTCCGGGTTACCCTCAACATATATCACTGCCTGCCCTAATTCCTCATCATACTTAATTTTGAGGGCTTCCGGATTAACAACCTTGTTGAGAACTCTTACAGCATACTCGAATATCTTCTGCTTGAGTGCACGAGCTGCCCTTACGGCGCTCATTCCTCCTACATATGTGCCTCTAGATGCGTGCGTACATACGTCATAGAGGGTTGTCTGGGTATCCGCCCATACGAGGTTAATCAGGTGGGGCGGTACGCCGAGCTCCTCAGCTATCAGCTTCACGTGAGCGTCCAGAGTTCCTCCTCCATGGTCTTGAAGGGCAGTTATGTAATCGATTGTGCCGTCCTCGTTAAGCTTAAGTATAGCTCCTGTGTAGTCAATAACTTCTCCAGATATAGGGCCTCCAGCACCGGAAGTGTGGAATGATCTTCCGACACCGATCCCTCTGCGGTACCTTCCCTTCTTCTCTGAGGGAGGTCT
>CAZFVC010000148.1:0-1564 GCA_964522175.1 uncultured Desulfurococcaceae archaeon | reverse complement strand
CCTCTGGGTTCATTGGGAGTAAATCATCGGTCTCGCCCCCTTTCAGGGTAACCCCGCTTCTCCTCAGGGTTGGCTCGATTAATTCGAGCCAATTCTTCATCGAAGGAGGAAAACCCCACATCCTTAGGTACATGTCTATCAATATCTATATTTGCCTACCAAATATTTAACAGTTTTCACAAGGCGATAGAGCAGCTTAAGTCAGTTCTGGAGGATGAGGAAAGCGAGATAGCGGCATACCAGAGGCTGATGCTAATGACTCAGGACGAGTTTCTAAGGAACTCCTTCCGGGTAATCTTGGAGGATTCAGTGATTCATGCCGAAGTTGTTAGGGGTCTAGTAATGGCTCTGGAGAGAATAAAGACCTTGAGGGAGAGGACATATGGCAAAACCATTAATGGAGACCTTCTCAAGGAGGTCGAGACCCATATTACACTGGAGGCCAATGTCGGTGCGGTATATGAAGACCTTAAGAACCTAATTGATGTGGGGAGCGCTATCGCAATATTGGAGACTTTAGTGAAGGAGGAAGAAAAGCATGGGAAAATCCTTGAGAAAGTTCTTAAAGTATTGAGGAAGGAACATTAATCACTTCTTAATTAGTTTAGATATCTCCCTCACGAAAGGCGGTAAAGACCTCGTCTGCAGGTAGAGTTTCCCAGGCCCTCTCGCCTCAATAACTATTCCCTCACCACCTAAAAGGAATGATTTTAAGCCTCCGAACTTCCTCACACTCCACCTGATAGAGTCGCTCATACCTACGAAGTGGAAATTATCCACAATGATAGAGTCGTTAGGTCCCAGCTCCACCTCCTCAATACCTCCGAAACTGGTCACCCACACACCTCCAGTTCCCTGAGCCTTAAGCCAGATAAGGCCCCCTCCACCAGCCAGCAACCCTCTGAAACCTCTCCAAGCGACCGTCAGTTGAATATCTCCGTGGTGTGCTAAGTAGCCGAAGTCTTGAATTATGAAGGACCCGTTAAGGGGCACATAAGCTATGTCTCCAGGCATGGCAGGAGCGAACCAAACCTCCGCAGGGCCTTCAGCAACATATGTATTGATGAATATGGTCTCACCTCCAACAATAGCTCTCATAATTGCTGCACCGAAGCCGCCTGTATGGGTCTTAATATTCACGTTCCCCCTCATACTGACCATGGCTCCAGGCTCAGACGTAACAGCCTCTCCAGGATCTAGATACACTTTAAGGAGCGAGTAGGACGGACTCTTAGACACCTCCCACCTCAACCAAGACACCGAAGAAATGTGTGGACAGACGTAAAAATCTTAAATTACCAGAGTTAAACAACATGATAGAGCCGTGTACTTCAATTCGTGGGCCCGTCGTCTAGCCTGGTCTAGGATGCCGCCCTTACACGGCGGAGGTCCGGGGTTCGAATCCCCGCGGGCCCACCACTTCTTAATGATTCTTCATCTATCCCCTTCATAGCTAAGTAAGTTTTTACAATCCTCTCGAGTGGCCCTATATAGATTGTTCGGACTCTCCCGCCTTTTTCACGCCCTTGAAGGTAAACGTAAGCCTTTCCCTTTACCTTCTTAA
>CAZFVC010000147.1:0-1569 GCA_964522175.1 uncultured Desulfurococcaceae archaeon | reverse complement strand
TTTTTTGGGTGATAGAATGAAGGTATTTGTTAAGTTGATAGCTCAAGTAGCGGAGGGTATAGACAGGCCAGAATTCTGGGTTTTTCTGGAGGAAAACTCTACGTTAGATGATCTTTTAAAAAAGCTAGAGCTCGAAAGGAGGATTAAAATAGAGTGGGATAAGCGGAATATTGTTATTTTAATAAACGGCCGTTCAGCGGAGTTTCTTGGCGGAGTTAAAGCCAAACTCAAGGACATGGATAAGATTGTAATAATGCCTGTTGCAGCGGGAGGATAGCTTCAACTCACCTTGAACCTTTCGATAGAGGTATATATTGTTAGTGGAATTATTTATCAGGTGGTGTTATGAAACGAGCAGTTATTGTGATGTTGCTTTTGTTGGTTGCTCCCTTGGCCAGTGCGTGCTATAATCCGATGGATTCCCTGGCTGTGGAGGTTCGTCTAAACAAACCTGGCATCTACTATGATCTAATTCCCTTGAAGGATGCTAAAAATGTGATAGTTGAAAATGGGAGCATAATCTATCGTTCTCACTATGATGAGAGAGTGGCCGTTATTTTGAAGGAAGTTAACTCTTCTCTGCGGGTTAGAATTCAAATACCTGCGAAGAGCTTTGACTCTAACTATGCCTACACCTCTTTTGAAACGCCTTTGTTAATTTCTAACCAAAGTTTGGAGCAGATTAAGGCCTTGGGATGGGATGTTGAGAACTACACCTTCAGAAAGAGGAGTTTATTTGTGCAGATAAGCTCTAGGAAAGGTGATGAGTGCAAGAGTGATCTCGAGTGTGCCACAGGAGGGTGTTCTGGGGAAGTGTGTACTACTAGAGAAGTGGCAAAGGAAATCGTAACCCCATGTGTGTACAGGGAGTGGTATAGTTGCTTGAGGTTAACGAGCTGTGGTTGTTATAATGGTGTCTGTACCTGGAAGCCCAATTCGGATTTTGAGAAGTGCTTAAAGGAGCATGGAATTGATCCATCCAAGGTTATTAAGCTCCCCACTGCCGAGGTTTACATAGCAGATTATGGAAAAAAGAAGCCAAGTGAGGATGACCTGAATGAGTTGAAGGCTCTTTTTGAAGAGCTCGGCATAGCATGTGCTTTTGATGATATGGAGTTTAAGACTGAAACCACGAATGCTCCTGTGGGAGTTGTTGATCCCTATTCCTTCGACTTTAAGGAGGCTTTAAGGGTAGAGCTTGAGTGGTTGAAGGAGAAGGGGATAATAAGCATCAGCAATGAGGACATTGAAGCAATCGTTGAGGTTGCGGAAAAAGGGAAATCAGGTTACAACTCCCACATCGGTTGGTATGAAAAAGAAGGGAAATACTCATGGATTGCTTATGATGAGAGCGATAATCCGCTTTTGCTTAAGTGCGTTGGCCAGCCCTTTGAGTTTAAGCTTCCCGAGGGTGAAATTGAGCTTCCTCAAACCACTACACCATCAGATACTACCTCACAGCAAACAGGGACTATCTGCGGCCCCGGGCTTATCTTGGGTTTGTTGTTGGTGGCAAGGCTTTTTAAGAAATGATCCTTGGTTTACTAGAGGGGCCCCATAATGGGGTAC
>CAZFVC010000146.1:0-1678 GCA_964522175.1 uncultured Desulfurococcaceae archaeon | reverse complement strand
AAGCCATAGAGCCGTCATAAGTTTGTTGAAGGTTTCTAGAGCGTTAGCGTTGATCGAAGGTAGAAATTATGTGATTCCAGATGATATTAAAAAGCTGTTTAAACCGGTGGTTATACATAGGATAATAACGAGACCTTCAGTTGAGGTCGATGCAGAGGAAATTATTGATGAGGCCCTCAACAATGTTGAGGTGCCTAAACAGTGAGAAAAGCCGATTTGCTTCTCAAAGTGATGACTGGTGCATATCTTGTTTCTCTTAATTTCTTATCATTAATTCCTGCGTTAGTTATCTCGATAGTTGTTCTCGGTGTTCTTCTTAATGTTGTCCTCATTCTGAGATATTACAGGAAGGCTGAGGTAACAGATCTCTGGATCATGCCCATGAGTCTAATTATTTCGTATGCTCTAAGTTTTTTCCTAAGTGATTCTGTTTCCTTGGATATTGCTTATCTAGGACTACTCTTTCTAGGCTTGATAGTTTCGGGCTCTTTATTTATGAACCTAGTAAGCGGACATGTTGGTATGATACTGGCCGCATTGCTTATAGGTGCTGTTTCGGGTTTAATTGCAGTTTCCCATCAATTCTTTTTCGTTGCGGCCCCTCTAGCCGATACCTTATGGTTCCTATCCACTAAAGGGAAAGGAATGCAGGGATCCATGGGCTCTGCAGGTGTTTTGCTTCTTTTTTACTATGTTTTACTTCCGCATTATATGATGATTTATATGGTGCCCTTAACTTTCTTGCGCGCTCTATGTAAGGAAAAATCTTCTCTTGCCTTAATAATATTGGGAGACTATGCTGGGAGGACAGCCTTAGGGTGGTGGATCGGTTATGGAATCTAAATACCTTATTGTGGGACTTAATATCCTTGGCGTGTCTCTCTTGCTAGGGATATATGGTTACCTAGTTAATGATTCTAGATTGATTGGTGTAGCCTTGTCGGGTGTCATGGCAGGGACAGTAATATCTGTTCTAGGATGGACTCATACAGAATATGCGGTAAATCTTTATGCTGATTACTACAGACTAGTTAGGAACATAGTTATTCCGCTAATGGAGGATCTAGGGCTTACAGGTGTTCTTCCCTCCGTAATCTTTTCTAAAGGGAAGGCCTATCTGTTCGTGTCTCCTGGTAAGCCAATATTAGATAAAATTTCTGGTTCTGTGATAGGGATATATGAAGGCATACCCTATATTGCTGTACCGATTCCTGAGGATCTTCCTGAAGTAGGAAGGGCTACGAGGGGTTATGAACTTGAGAGTGTGTTAAGAGATGTATTAATAAACACTTATGGAATTGGAAGCAATGTAGAAGTGACTTTGGGGAGCGATATAAAGATACTGATTTACAATGTCCCAACACACAATATACACCTCAGCAAAGATCCGCTTAACCCCGTAGACTTGGCTTTGTTAATAACCACGGCTAGAAGCTTACACAGGTCCTTGGTTCTTAAGGAGAGGGTAATTAGAGGCGATGTCTATCAGGCAATTCTTAAGGAGGTTGCTGAAACATGAAAAAGATAGACCTCTTCGCCATTACTTTAGTGGTGATGATTTTTATCTCCAATTTTATGTTGCTTTACACTGGTGAGGCAAGAGCAGATGTTTACCTCTCTCTAGCAATTCTCATTTACTATATCCTTTATTCGGTAATTCCTCCTGTGGAGGCTGGGA
>CAZFVC010000145.1:0-1711 GCA_964522175.1 uncultured Desulfurococcaceae archaeon | reverse complement strand
AACTTAAACATCTTCTAAGCAGGAGGCTCTGGGAAGTCAGCTCCGGTGAGCTTGCGAGAGCCCTCCTAGCACGTGGACTAGCCAGAGGCTCTACAGTGATAGCAGTGGATGAGCCGCTCTCCCACATAGACATTAAACATCAGCTCAGGCTTCTTAAAGAGCTGAGGGCTTTAGGGCGTGCAGGTAAGGTTGTTCTTATGGCATCAAACCAGCTGAATCCTGCCTTAACCTACAGCGACTATGTTCTGGCGTTGAAAGGCGGGAAGGCAGTGTTTTTCGGTCCGGTGAAGGAGTTTCTCGAAACAGATGTACTTTCAAGCATATATGGGGTCAAGGTGAAGGTTGTAGCTGAGGACGGGCTTGTAGACGTAATTCCTATTGATGAGGCGTAGACACTCATTAATTCCTGCAGAATTAATTATTGGGTGTGTTAATGGATCTGGAAAAGATTTCATCCCTTAAATGGCTCTCTAGGACAGGATGGATGCTTAGAGGCATTCCTAATGCGGTGGCTGAAAGTGTTGCTTCACACTCTTTCGAAGTTGCCTTAATTTCACTGGAGTTAGCCAGCCTATGCAGGAAGGAAGGAGTCTCTCTAAATCTGGAGAAGGTTTTAATCATGGCTCTCCTCCACGATGTGCCTGAGGCAGTTACGGGTGACATTGTTAAGTGGAGTAAGGTCAGGATTAATGATGAGGGCAGGCTTGAGACGGAGGCTTTACATGAGTTACAAATGGATGGATATGTGGGTTTAATCAAGGAATTTAAGGAAGGGCGAACCATAGAGTCTCAGATAGTGAAGATTTCTGATCACGTCTCTACAATGCTTCAGGCTGCGAGATATTATAGGCAGGGCTTCAGGGATGTGGAGGATATTGTTAAGGGGTCTTCCTCATCCATAGACCTGCTTCTCCATAAGGAGCCTGTAGCAGATTGTGCAGCCATAATTAAGGAAAGGTTGAGTGAGTGGATGAAGACCTCTACACATATATGAGGAATGCCGTATGGATAAAGGGTTGGTTGTATGGTTCACTGGCCCTCCTTCCTCAGGAAAATCAACTTTGGCTGCATTGGCTTCAGATGCGTTGAGGCAGGAAGGGATAAATGCCCTAGTGATTGAGCCGTACGCTTTCCGGAGGGCAGTGATCCCTTCAAGGGGGTGGAGGAGAGAAGATATTGAGGCAGTCTTTAAAGGTCTTCTCTGGGTGGTTAGGCTTCTAGCGTTTACTGGAACTGTAGTTTTTCTTCCGTCTGTGATGCCTACCCGGAAACTTAGGGAAATGTTTCGTGAGGGATTAAGAGGCATTCCGAATGTTTTGGTCTGTGTCCATGCTTCTGCTGAGGTGTGCAGGCAGAGGGATTCTAAAGGTATATATAGCGGCTCCTCAGGTGAGGCGTCAAAGGTTTTAGAGCTTTATAAGGCCCCTGATCCTCAAGAGTGCGATATTTACATAAATACTGAAGCATATCCAGTAAATGACTGTGTATCTATAATCCTAACAGAGTTAAAAGAAAAGTTTCTGTAGGGCCATTATTATTTACCTTTAACAACGAATTATTTAGTCGGTAGGTGTCATGGAGGGTTACGATAAGGGGTTCAGCAGACATAGTCTTTTATGGACATATGTCCGCTTTGGGGTACATCAACCTCAACTCCCTCTGGGTTCATTGGGAGTAAATCATCGGTCTCGCCCCCTTTCAGGGTAACCCC
>CAZFVC010000144.1:0-1731 GCA_964522175.1 uncultured Desulfurococcaceae archaeon | reverse complement strand
CGTGGCAATGAAGATCGATGGCGTTGATATTGTTGATGAGCTTTATGAGCTTGCATTGAACGACCCTGAGAAATTCATAAGAAGGCTTAAGGAATTCGGTGTGAAGGGTCTCTAAGTCAGCTCAATGTTTTCTTCCTTGAGCCTGAGATGTCTGAACTTTCCCAGAACTTTCCGATACAGCTTCAGAAGGTCTTCCTTGTAAGCAAGTATTATTAGGGATGTGGTTATCCCGAATAGGAAGCCACCTATAACATCGCTGAACCAGTGATAACCTAAAATAATCCTGGAGAAGGAGGTTAAAACAACCCAAATCCATAAGGTTGCTGAAGAACCCTTCCTTAACCCTCCCTGGAAAAGGAGTGGGAGTAGAGAAGCAAGGACCGTAGCCCTACTTACATGTCCTGAAGGGTATGCGTAGAAGTCGGGATTCATAACCCCTAAACCTATGGTATCCGGTATCGTTCCCAACGCCCCAGGTCTAGGGATCTGGAGGGCGGCCTTAACAACTAAATCCAGTATGGATACAAGAACAAGCCCGGCTCCGAGGAGGACAGTCTCCCCCCTCACCTCCCTATCGAGGTATATATCGAGAACAAGTATCAGTAAGTAGTAAACTGCTATGGCTTGAAGGGATGCTGAAGCCGATACGAAAACCATTACAGGTGATAACCAACCCAAGGACAATGCCCATTCAGCCACTGAGACATCAACACCTCTCAGAAAGCCGGAATATGTGGCCCACGTGAACACAGCTGAAGCTATCGCAACAACAGCTGTGAGTGTCAGGAGCTGAATTCTCCTCAACTAGACACCATCATACCTTAAAGAGCGAGAATTAAAACAGTCTCCTCGAAACCTAAACCTAATTACGGCTCACATATAGTTAGGGGGGAGTGTATTGGTAATGTATGGTCGTCCGCCCGATCGGGGATGGAGACTGAGAGGGGTTATGCTGGCCGCAAATATTTTACTCATATTTATTCTGGTGGCGATCCCATGGATATATTACTACCCATTACCAGAGACTGTCCCAACCCACTGGGGTGGAAACATTAAACTGTAGTTTTTTGTCTTTTATATTATTTTGTTTGGGGTGTTGGGGCTTTGCCGTTGGGCTCGACAGCCACCCATGAACCCATAACCCTAAAGAAAGGGTTATGGATGAGGCGGAACTCCCTAGATGCGACCATAAACTTATATAAAATGATTGGAATGACCACCTAGGGAGAAACGGAAGTCACTTCAGCGGGGTCAGAATATAGTGCAGTGCTGATACTTTCAGTAACTATGCCTCTAGCGAACATAATCATATTAATTATATGGATATTTCGCTGGATCCTAGTAAGGAAGTATCCCTACCTCATTAACCTCCTGCCATAGCGATGGTTCTAGAGAGTGAGAAATTTCCTCCAGAGAAGAAGGATGAAATAATTGAGAAGATCTTCGACATAAGCTTACTCATAGGGATTATTGTGGGTGTCTACATGCTTATTCTCGAATGGGGTGTTCTCGAGTCTATGCGTACAGGAACAAATCCTGTGTGGCTGACAGTCTTTTCTGTAGCAGGCATAGTATTCTTGGTAATTCCGCCCTTCCCCCTCTACAGGAAGATATATAGGGAGGAAATCCTTCCCTATACCCAGCCTAAATAAGCAATGGTTACTGCATCCGCTCCATATATTCAATAAGGTCTGTTATCATTACCTTAGCGGTTCTCCAGGCAGGTCCTGC
>CAZFVC010000143.1:0-1751 GCA_964522175.1 uncultured Desulfurococcaceae archaeon | reverse complement strand
AAGTCTCCATTCATGAGTTCCCTTATCTTCTCCATTAGCTTTAATGTGGCCTCGTTAACGCTTCCTTTCTTTTTAACCCAGTCCAGTATTTTCCTAACTATTTTATGGGAGAGGTACTTTCTTCTCTTGATATAGGTTAGTTCAAGAGGCATGCTCCTAGGTTCCGCTTCCTTAATCAGTTCTAGTATTGCGGCCGCAGGGATTTTTTCAGCCGTGTTCGGTTTTCTGTAGGCTTTCTCTAGGTATATGTTGACTGTGTAGTATGTTTCCCCCTCGTTCTTTCCAGTCCCCTTTTCCTCTGTTAGGAGCCCGTAGAGCCCGTGGAGGCGGGAAAGCCATAGAAGCTCCTCAGCCAGGGTTTTTGAGGATGTTGTGTAGGATACGTACCTCCTCCTCAATGTTCTGCGTGAGTCTGCCTTCAGGCCCTCGAAGAAAGCCTTCACAACACTGGTTGGGGATTCCCAAAGCTGTTTAGGCACTTTCTTCTCCTTCAGATTTGCGCCAGCCAGCTTAGCTATCAGCTCGGCCAGAACAGTGTTGTTGTAGACTATGAGGACATATGACCCTCTATCCATTATGTAGGGTGTTAGGCCAAACTTCTCCTCCATGATCCTAACTACTTTCTCCCCTATCTCCTTTTTCTCCTCCTTCCCGAATGAGAATATTATTCTGCTTCCCTTCCTTCTGTAGACAGCGCCGTCCGCTAGGTATGCCCCAAGCAGGTAGGCGAAGTCCTCATCAAGCTTAACCACTGCCGGTATTTTCCTGCTGTTAGTCCACCTCCTTATCTTCAGGTTTCTTCTTGAGTCTTTACTCTCTTCGAGCTTTAGGTATATTGTTAGTTTTATAGGGTTCCTTCCTGTGATCATTTTCATCTCTTCAGGTATGTTATCAACATAATCCTTCTCCGTATCACCAACTTCATCAATCACGTCTATCTCGACGTACTTTCTCTCCTCTCCTTCCCTCTTCCTGAAGGAGACTAGAAGCTCTCCAGGTGTGAGGTCACTTACGGGCTTTTCACAAATTTCAAGGGTTTCAGGATCCATGACGAATACACTATGGCTCCCAGTGGCTTTCAGTTTCCCACCGCCCTCAAACTCCACCTCATAAATCTCTCCTGTGCTATGCCTCAACACATACTGGATAGGTTTCCATACAGCCCGGTATCCATCATGAGAAAGCACATAGTAGCCTTCAGCCTTCTTAGCAACCCTCTCCTCCCCAGGGGAGTAGTAGCTGTCAATGAACGCCCCTATAGGAACAAGCTGAATATCTCCATTCCTCACAAGTATTGGAGTATCCCAAGAAACGCTTGCTATGGCTTGGAACAGGACGTATGCCTCCTCACCCCTAACCTCGCCGACCACGATCACGTCAGGCCTGTACCTCAGCGAGACCTTGACGAGGTGAAATAGCGTTATCTCACCTATCCCTCCGCCGCCCAGATATGAAGGTCTTGAGACGAGCTGAACCCAGTTCTCCTGAGGCAGCCTCAGCTCCGGAGTGTCCTCAATCGTCACGACCTTGTATGTCGGTCTGAGTAAATTAGCTAATGCGTTAAGGGTTGATGTGTTATGCACTATGATGTTGTTTGCTTCGAAGTTCTGTGTTTCAGGTATTTCGAAGTCATAGACGTATTTCTCTGGAGGTATTTCCTCAATCCTCACTATTTTGTCGAAACCTATTGAAGATTTCAGCAGGTTCTCGAGAGCAGGCACCTCCTCCACGCTGAGCCCGCCTTTTAGTAT
>CAZFVC010000142.1:0-1754 GCA_964522175.1 uncultured Desulfurococcaceae archaeon | reverse complement strand
GCAAGTATGTAATAGAGATATCTATAGAATCTCACAGACAGCCCGAGAGATTCAGCACCTTCAGGATCGAATGATATGTACTTGTATTCTGACCAGAAGAGGTGGGTTAAGGGGACCACAATTATTAATGCAAGTCCTATCCTGAAGAGATCTTCGACAGTAGCGAGGGATGATGTGCCGAAAACATAACTCATTGCCTTAGCCAGTCCGAGGGGGGTCGCGAAAGCCACGTAAAAAGTCAGTATAAGGGTCAAAGTAACAGATAATGTGACTGATACGGCAATAGATGAGTCCTCAGGAACTCCCCTATTCACTGCCTCAGCCGTTAGGATGGAGGCAACGGCTGCAAATAATACAGCCGTTATTTCTGGAGGGATAGGTAAACCAGTTACGGTGGAGAGATACACTCCTGCGAGAGCGCCTGCAAGGACTGAATGCATTAGGGTTATGCCGAGCATTATTGATCTACTGTAAGCAAGAGAGGGGCTAACGGCACCTACTAATAAACCACCTGCCAAAGCTGTCGAATATAGGATTAGTGTTAATGGATCAACGGCAAACATGGTCCTCACCCAGAATCAGTGTTCCTTCAAGCTCAGTTAATCCAGGATAAACTTTCCTAAGTATTTCTGGTTTAAGCACTTCTGAGGGAGGGCCATATGCGTGCAGGGTATTGTTAATCAGCATTATTGTGGGTTCTAACTCTAAGCATGCTGGAAGATCATGAGAAGTTATTAGAATATCTGTTCCGTACTCCCTATGAACCTTCTCAAGCAACTTAATTATTTCGCATCTAACCTTGAAGTCAACCATGGAGCAGGGCTCGTCAAGCAGAAAAACCCTCGGCTTCTGTATCAAGGCTCTTGCAATAAGTACCCTTCTCTGCTGACCTCCCGATAACTGATTAAAGAACTTATTGTAATGCTCCCTTAGCCCAACCAGTTCAAGGGCCTTAAGAACCTCATCCATAACTTTCTTTGGTATGAGCCTGGGTGGTGGGTACTTGGAGAGGAGACCCATGGCTACGACCTCATAGACCCTTATAGGCACTTCCTCCCTCATATTCACTATCTGAGGGGCGTATGCTACTAACTCCTTCAGTTTCGACCGCTCATTAACAGGGTCATGGCCGTATATGCTTATCCTTCCTGTAATAGGTTTAAGCAACCCGATTAGGGCTCTAAGAAGAGTTGTTTTTCCAGCTCCGTTAGGCCCCATAAGTATTGCAAAGAATGGCGTGTAGAGCTCGAAATTAACCTCCTTAATCACTGGACTTCTTCCGTAACCCGCTGATAGGTTCTCGGCAAATATTCCGCCGCCATTATCCATGCTCTTCACCTCCTAACTTGCATTCGAGAACCATTTTCCTCCATTTGTAGAGCAGGAAGAGAAGCCCTGCAATTATTGATGCCTCAATGAATATTCCTGAAACCAGGACTGCAGTATTTAAAGCCATTAAAGATTTGGTGGGTGTAAGAGAAGTTCCGAGAGCTCCGAAAGCTGAGGGAGGTATTGCGAAGGGTTCATCAATAATTCTCGCAACAGGGATTACAACATACGGAACTCCCAAGTCCCCAATAACCTTACCGAGCTTAGGGTTCTGCGCTAAAGCCTTATCAGATATAAGCAAAACCGATATCTCGTTCAGGGAGTATAGGTTCTTCAGCTTTGCGAAATCTTCTTGAGTAGGCTCAACCCCTACATCGGCTATAACTAGGAATTTCACATTGAACCCCAAGTCTGTGGCAATATAC
>CAZFVC010000141.1:0-1760 GCA_964522175.1 uncultured Desulfurococcaceae archaeon | reverse complement strand
GGCCTACATCACTAACCAGAAGGTTTGAGGTAGGGTTATTAGGGTTACTGAAATAAACAACCTTCCCACGCCCAGCCTCAAGCAGTATCGAAGGATCAAGAGAGAAGTCATCATTCCCTAAAGAAACGTTAACAACCTCAACACCGAACTCCCCAGCCAGCCTGTAGATAGGGTGGAAACTAGGGTA
Organism: uncultured Desulfurococcaceae archaeon; assembly: GCA_964522175.1. Taxonomy (GTDB): domain Archaea; phylum Thermoproteota; class Thermoprotei_A; order Sulfolobales; family NBVN01; genus CAZFVC01. The sequence goes on along the minus strand of CAZFVC010000141.1, from coordinate 1,573 downwards.
AGGCATAACTAAAGGAAGCTCCCTCACCTTAGCGTAAATAAGCATCAAAACAATCAGGTAGGAAGACCCCGGATAAACATCAAGAAACCCCTCATCAACCCCCACATACCTAGAGAGAGCCTCCAAGAAACCTCTATGAAGCTCCTCAATAATGTAGAGATTGGCCCTACCCCCATACCTCGCCAGCAGGGAAAGAGACTCCTCATCAGGAGGAAACGGAGACTCATTAAGACTCAACCTCAACGAAAACCCCCGGAAATTATATGGCATGCAACAATATTAACGAATTACTAAGCCAACACACAAAATCTTTTTCTCTATGCTCGGCCTACGACATTAATCAGCATAGCCTACAATTAATACACTTACATCATACCGCCATAAACCCACGCAGGCCTACGCCAACGGGGCCTAAGCCCGACCCCTTTGACCTTGCTCGGGCATTAAGCGAGCGTCACGCTGAAGGTAGAGGAACTGTGTAACTGGTGGTGTAGTAGGAGTAAAGAATGAGGGCTATGGCTATGATGAGGGCCCCTATAACGATTAATGCAACCCCTTCCTTCGGGGCCTTACCGGAGGATTTTCTTTCTGTGTAAGCGAGAACTACCCCTATAAGCAGGAGGAGAGCGCCTAAAAATATGGTGATCCCGATAATGACCGCGGTCAGCGTTACCGTGATCATACAATCACCGATCAAAGAATCTTACACTTAAATAAAGCTCTCTGCTTTACTACTGCTATTGCTTTCAAGCATTTATCGTAGCTTCCAGCCTCAATAAATGTGTCCTGGATGTGTGCTACCACTTAGGCTTTAGTGCAGCTCACCTTACTCGCCTCCTAGATCGGGAGGTTAAGGACATACTTAAGCGAATCTGGAAGCCTTAACCTGCTAGGGAAAGAAATCAAAGAAACACCAGAAACCAGAACCTTAATTAAACAAATATTTGGGTAGACACAAAATAGTTTAAGGGAAAATGCTTCCTGATATTAACCAGTTCCAGTAGGCTTATCTTATCATTTCGCTTGTAGCTTCCTCTTCGTGAAATTTCGTGCTCATTATTTGTCCTTTCCATATTGATCTAGGGATCAGGCAGAAATACTTGAAAGAATTATACATACGACGGGCTTCTCCACAAGTTTTACAGGGATTTCTGGGAGGATAATCTGCCGATAGAGATAATCACCAAGAACGGGTTCAGAGTTAAGGGAAAGCTCCTAATCTACAGGAAATTCTACCTCCTCCCCAAAGCGAGGTCTCCAGCATAATAATCCCTGAAAATGAACTCTTAGCACCAAAGAAAAATAACCATCCAAAAACGACAGTCACATAAGTCCGACATTAGCAACTTTTTATTGTCAAAAATTGATGTTTTGTTCAGGAAAGGTTATTATTAAAAATATAAATACTTTGCCCCTAATTATAGATCGAAGGTTTTTCAAGTTTTATAAATAAAGAGGAATAGCGAAGGGGTACAAGATGAATAAAAGTGTTTCATCAGTTAACGAGAATAGGGAAGAACTTGAAAGCTTTCTTAAGGCTATGTTTAAGTGGGTGAGAGCGTACGGAAGATTA
>CAZFVC010000140.1:0-1765 GCA_964522175.1 uncultured Desulfurococcaceae archaeon | reverse complement strand
AGAGGGCCCGAAGCATAGAGAAGAGGGTGAGTGAGGCAGTGTCACAAGCGATAAAGGAGAACCCCGACCTAGGCCCTATAATCCAGCTGCTCGGGGCGTCAATACTCCTCCGCCACGGATACAGGTAGTTTTGTCGGTGAGTAATCATGAGTCAGGTAAGCCAGAAGAGAAGGATCCAGATCGGGAGGGTCGCGGGATTTGAAGGAGAGAACGTGAAGGTGGAAGTAACTAAGGTCGTTCCCGGCATAGGAGACCTCCTCCTAGTGGAGGAGGAGGGCAGGCACATAGTTCTGCAGGTTAGAAAACATACCGGAGGACTTGTAGGTGTTGTTGCTGACGCTATGAGGATGGCTAAAACCTCCAGACTCTCAATACCTATGGAGGTCACTGTCGAGGCAGAACCGCTTTTCGAGGTAGGTACTGACGCAGGCTCAACCTACGTAATAAAACCCACCGTGCCTCCAAAGCCTGACTCAAGGGTCTACCTCCTAACACCAGGGGAGAAAACATCCGACATGGTTATGGAGATCCTCAGCCGGGAGATAGGCGGCTACAGCAGCACCTCCCACATAGGGTGGCTAAGGGCAGGTGTCGCACAGAGAGAAAGCGAGAAGGATATGAAGTACTTCAAGGAGCATCCGCTGGGAATAAACCTTGCAGCGGCGGTAAGTAAACACATACTTATCGCTGGCCAGACAGGCTCAGGAAAAACAAGCGGTGTTAAGGGAATAATTCTTCAGTGGGGTCTGGAGTCGGAGGATAAGATAGCTTGGCTCATTATAGACCGCCATGGAGAATACGGTAAAGAATTCAGGGACCTTCTTGAGAGAGCTATGGCCGCTTCAGGGAAAGACCTCACAGTCAATACCTTCAGGGTAGTTTCCGGGCCTCAGGGCGGGGATGTTGCGATAGATGCTTCAAGCCTCTCTATAGATGACTTAGTAACGGTTCTCGAGCTCGATGACACTAAGGCAAGCATGCTTGAGGAGGTCTCACACCTTATCTTAACAATGCTTAGGGCATCAGCACCAGACTTCGGTTGGGGGAAGGAATATGCGGAGCAGGTGATTAAGGAACTAACTCTTAATGGCGGGATGCCTAACGGGAACATGCTGGCCCTCATCCCTCTCCTCGTGATAAACATGTTTAACTGGGAAGGTGTTGGGCAGCCTGAGAAGACAGGTGTGTACAACGTCCTGAAGAATGCTGGTGCGGACATACTTTCCTTAAGGAGCTTGAGGAGAATAATACTGTCATTCCTCGGAGCTAAAACAAGGCAAGTCATTGTGGGCGAGGAAGGAGAGACATTCTCAGGCACTGTAGGGGCGGTAGAGGTATTCGATGACACTGACTCACCCTTCAAAGTATCCCCCATACTTAAGGATGCTGACTGCCTAGTGGCTCTAATGGCCCTCCTCCTTAAGTCACAGATAGTTAGGAAAGCAGGACGGTATCCATGGCTCAGCTACTTCAATAAAGTAATTAAAACTAGGGATGAGGTTCCTAGATCGAAAGAGAAAAGGCTCGGTGTGGACATAGAAGTGTTTGTGCAGCCCCTAAACAACGGTAACACAGTTATTCTTGATGTTTCCACACTCCCGCCTAGGCAGGGAGACACGATAGCGATCGCTGTGCTTAGAAGGCTTTTCGAAGAAAGAATGTCTAGAGGTGTAGAGACAGCTCAGGGAATGCCTGTGGTGGGTGTGGTGAGTGAAGAGGCTCCCCTCTACCTGAGCAGAGAGCGTGTGAGGTCTAGGTACAATAT
>CAZFVC010000139.1:0-1848 GCA_964522175.1 uncultured Desulfurococcaceae archaeon | reverse complement strand
GTTTTCCTTTAGGGGGTCTCCCTAAACACTCTCTTCACCAGTTCCTCCAAAGGTATGGATTCCTGAATCCCTTCCTTCCTCATTCTGAAATTAGGTATTCCTGAAGCGGCCTCCCGATCGCCGATTACACCTACGTAAGGAATCCATTTCTTCCCTGCTGCACGGATCCTCTTCCCCAACCCTATATTTCTAGAGTCAATATCGCACCTAACCCCCGCATCCCTCAAGGCTCTCAGAAACTCCTCAGCCTTCCCAACATGGGGGTTCTTCACAGGTATTAGCCTAACCTGAATGGGGGAAAGCCAGGCGGGCAGATAGGGCTGCTTCCCTTGCTTGACTGCCGTTAATGCAAAATCTACTGCCAAAGTGAAGAGGTTTTCTATGGGGCCCAGAACATTTCCCCAGAGAACCACCCGATTCTCCTCTAGGTGCAGAGCATGTTTCCCTAAATCATACAGGTTTCCTTCACTATCCAGACCTACAACGGTGACTGTGCAGGCCCCTTCACCCTCCGCAACTATTCCAGGAGATTTCCCAGTTATTGAGGTGTGGAAATCAGCAATATCGCCTATAGTCTTCCCGCATCCCATATACTCAATTAGGTAGGTCAACCCCAGTTCTTCATATACCTCGAGAATCCTTCGAAGGAGTGTTCTTAAGAGCTCTAATCCTTCCTCGAGAGTCTCTAGGTGGATACTGAAGAATGCTGAATGAGTATGGAGGAAAGGCGTTCTAAAATGGGTGGATACGCATTCGCCTGCAGCACCTAAGTCAGGTGAGGCAATTCCTACTAATCCGCTAGGGTCCTTAACACCGCACTCATCTATATGGAGGGTCTCAACGTCATTGACCAGCTGCTGAATATATGCTAATTCCCTCTGAATAATATCTTCCTCCATTTCCTTGAATGACTGGGTTCTTAATGCGTAGTATTTTCCTCCCTTCCCTTGAGCCCAGTTAAGGCCTAGATCCATGATTTTACTTAGGAGCTCCTGCCTCATCCTATACTTGGTTGTAATGCCTGATGCTTTACTCAAGTATTGTTTTAGGAGGCTGTCCTTCAAATCTTCTCTGAACCTCTTCACTTCACCGTCAAGGATTACTGCAGATATTGCGGGTGTCTGTGTTTCGGTGGTGTAGGTTCTCGAAAGCTCTGAGAGAGGGTGCCCGAAACACTCAGCTAGGAATGACTTGTACCAACCGAAAGGTGCCCGCACAACTGCAACATCACCCAGAGTCTCCTTAACCAATCTCTCCAGCTTCACCAATACTTCGACCGCTTCCTTAGGTGGAGCTAGCCTATTGCTTAGATGTGCGTATGGATAGATCACTATGTGCTTCACGCCAAGCTCATTAACGAGTTTCTTAAGATCCTTCACATAAAGATTGCCTAAGTGTTTAAACCCTTCAAGATCACCATCCTCGACACTGATGAATGAGATTAAGCAGTTAACGCATTCATGGTTTCTGAAGACACTGTCCAGTTCCTCGGGGTTCTTAATGGCTTTCTTCCTGACGGAGTATCTGAAGGTTTTAGCATGTATGAAGAGCGTCCTCAATCCTATCCCGTTTTCATAAGGTGGTGGGCTGTTTTATAGATGATTATTAGTAGTTAGGTTTATAGGAATTGTTTCTGTATGGCTAATGGAAAGCTGCGGGGTGATGGGAGCAATGCTCCAAGCTCCGCAGGACATAACCTCCTAGATGGGAGCCCCGTGCCGTTGGGCTCAACAGCCACCCATGAACCCACGGGATGAGCCGTGAGGTGAGCCCTCTAGGCGAGGTGGAACCCGCTAGGTGCGACCATGAATTTATATAAAATGAAAGGAATGACCACCTAGGGAGAAA
>CAZFVC010000138.1:0-1866 GCA_964522175.1 uncultured Desulfurococcaceae archaeon | reverse complement strand
TAATGCTTAGGGAGCTTGTGAGAACTAACCTTACAATGTAGAAACGTTTCTAAGGAAATGCCTTAACGCTCAGTCCTAATCCTCACATTCATCCCGGTAATTTTTGAGAGTATTTCCTCGATCTGATGAAGGTTCCCAGACAGGTACCTCGCGTCGGATCTGGGGACCCTCACAATATGCTCAATCGTTCCGTCAGGCAGCCAAAGGGTGTTTACACCCGTAACTCTTGCAGGGAATATGAGCTGGCTTGCCAGCTCCCTAACGGAGCTGTTGGCTTTATTAATTACCTTAACCCTCATCCCCAGCCTTTCTCCGAGCTCTCTTCCAAGCCTCCCAAGAATTCTTGGGTGGATGGACGGGTTATTCGCCTCAATAATTAGTACAAGCATTCCATTGGTCTTCATTGATGTCACGTAGGTTGCGTCCTTAAGGAAGCGGAAGTCATACTTCTCCTCAAGGTCTAGGAGCACCTTCATAACGTTGACTTCATACTCCTTCACGACCCCAGTATTCACTAGCCTCTGGCATCTTGGACACAGAACCCCTGTCTTCACGCACACGTAGTCCAGCGGTATCTTCACTTTATACCTCCTCTCTCCCTAACAATCTCTCATTAACCACACCGGTATATACCTTTAAACCTTTCTTTCCATGCTGATTACGCCTAGGATGAAACGCTTTTAAAACCCCTACCCAATCAGATAGGGGTAGGACAATGCCGATAACGGATCCTGAACTAATGAAGATCGTTGAGGCGAGAGTGCTTAATAAAATGGTTTGCCGCAGATGCGGAGCTCTAAATCCTCCAGGCGCTAAGAAGTGCCGCAGATGCGGCAGTAAGGACCTGAGGCCTAAGAAGAAGAGGCTTGGAGGAAGAAGGTAGTAAACTAAATACTTATTCCTGCTTCCCTAATCTTCCTCAGAATAAGTCCTTCCTCATACTCCTCGAAAAGCTTCATCCTATCATAAATAACTTCCTTCCTAATCGAGAGCTTACCCTGCTTAATCAGTTTCCCGACCTCCTTCAGATCCTCCTCATCCTCAGCCCTTCCGGCCCTAGCCTTAAGAATAAGGTAGTCCTCAACCCTCAGAAGTCTGACATCAACACCCCTAACCTTAACAACGTCAGCATCCTGAAGCATTGCCTCAGGAACATAGAAATCATAGATATTCTCATAAAACTCGAAAACAATGTCGCTGCCCCTGAATGAGCATCTTAGCTGTGGAGTGCCCCACCCAGTCTGGCCTGTGAAGCACCCTAGCTCCTCAGCAACACCCATAATCACCTCCTCATCAAAGGAAGGGGATATAGTGGTAGTGAATAAATCAACATCATCCTCAAACTCCTTAACACCTACACGCAACAGAAAAGAAGTGGAACCAATAACCACACCATCAACACCTCTCTCCCTCAAAGCCCTTAAACCCTCAGCTAAAGCATCCAAACCGTAAACCACAACACACACCCCATAACACTCGAAGAGAAGCTAATAAGAAATTAAACTTTAAAGCCCACTAAACTCTAACATCATGAGCCGGGGTGGCCGAGTGGTCTAAGGCGGCGGGCTGCAGTGGCCTAAACGAAGAAACCCGCTCGTCCGCGGGTTCGAATCCCGCCCCCGGCTCCATGTTTTCTTAAACCTGTATCCTCACATACTGAGGGATTGAAAATTATTTACCTTTAACACTGTGTAGGAGGTTTTATCCCTAGTTTTATTCCGCAATCGTTTTTCACTCAGTTAATTATTCTCTAATTGGAGAATATTATGCGATATGTTCTCATAACTAAACCGTACGGAGATCCCAGCAGAGATGAGGTCGTTAAGGCTATGGGTATTGCGAAGAGGATTGTTGAGAATCCTGAGT
>CAZFVC010000137.1:0-1892 GCA_964522175.1 uncultured Desulfurococcaceae archaeon | reverse complement strand
TCTGGGCCACAGGATATAATGCTATAGCTATTCCTCTGGCTGCGGGAGCCCTCTACTCTGTAGGAATTCTCCTATCCCCGGCCGTGGGTGCGGTATTAATGTCGGTGAGCACAGTTATTGTCGCAATAAACGCTATGAGGCTAAAGCTCGAGTAGGAGAGGTTAAGCCGGATCAGATCTTAACATCCTTCCCGAAAAACTTCTTTACCTCCTCCTTAAGCTGAAGGAGCCATTCAGGATACCTCAGGCTGGCTGAAGGGATATAATCCTCTGTTAAAGGCCTTATGTCAATAACGGGAGTACCATCATAAACATCTAAACCTTTAACAATCAGCTTATTCCCTTCAATCCTGAGGAGTTCGACGACCTCAATACCTATAGGGTTTGGACGATGGGGAGAGTCTGTCGCGAAAACACCTACCTCCGGAAGCTTCTCTAGAGGGAACCCGAACCTAGTTAGGACTCTAGGCCTAACAATGAGAACCCTCCGCTGATTAAGTGAAGTTCTATGCAGCCAGACAAGCAGCAGTAGATGGGAAAACCCCTCAAGCCCCCTTAACCCATCCAAGTATTCCTTAAACACCTCCACATATCCATCAACCCCTCCAGCAATCCAAGACTTTTTCACTTCCTCAACTGAAGCTGAAGTCCTAATAACTCCTATCGGATCTATCTTGATATCAAGAGGGAGCACTTCACTCATCACCTGTCATGTTCAGTAAAACATTCAGCAATATAATTTTGTCTTAATTACCGCAATGGCCGTATGGAAGGAAATTACAGATAAAGAAAAGTTTTTCCCTACAGTCCCAATAAGTAAGTAAGGAACGATACGTATGAATGCATACACGTCATATACACCTACACCCGAGAAGCGTGAGCCCCTCATCAGAGGTCTTGAAAAACTTAAGACAGCCTCAATACTTCAGATCGTGTCAACTATCATAATATTCGTGCCACTGATACTTCTATACATCAGCGTTTTCGCCTTGGCAGGGTTAGGTGCGCCAGTAGGTATGACCCCACCAGCGAATCCGCCTCATCCCGGAGTGCCTCTTATGACGTTAATAGGTGCAGGGATGACAGTGATTTCGCTTCTTGGAGTGATAATTGTGGGTGCGGTTCTAGGGCTTGTAGCAATATATCTCTATCTAGTGCCAGCATTCAGAGAGCTTGAGAATTTCAGTAGCAAAGACTTCGGGACAGCATCAACTATGGTTAGGGTAGGGTATGTTTGGGGACTTATTCTTCTGCTGATAGGGCTTGTGGTTCTAATTATCGGGGCGGCAGTTTCCTCCGCAGCTGTAATTATCCTGGGGGCCTTAGGTCTGGTGGTTGGGATAATCCTGCTCATTATCGGTGAGATAGGGATGATTGTAGGGATGTTCAACCTTAACAGCGTCCTGAAAGAATCTATGTTCCTAGTTGCAGGAATTCTCTTCATAGTATCGATCTTTGCGGGCATTCTAGGATTCATAGCGTGGATACTCGTATACATCGGTGCGGACAACCAGTTTAAGAAGCTATCTTCCACACCCCCAACCGTAACCTGAATCCCACGTTTTTCTTCACAGAACCCTAAGAGTTTTAAGCTTTAACATCGTTAAAGAAACGATTAAAATGAAGTCAATTAATGATAATTCAGATCCCGAGGAGCTCAGGAGAAAGATCGAAACCTTGAAGAAGACTCTTAAGGAGCTTCATCAAGGCAGAAATATCGATGAGGAGAAAGAGAAGATAAAGAATATTCTTTCGAAAGTGAAGCCTTGGGAGATTCCATTCATTGAGCAGGAACTTGTTAAAGAAGGGGTATCTCCTTTCGAAATCGTTAGTATGTATGACATACATGTAGAGCTCTTCAGGGAGAGCCTAATAAGGGAATTCCCCGTTGAT
>CAZFVC010000136.1:0-1956 GCA_964522175.1 uncultured Desulfurococcaceae archaeon | reverse complement strand
AGGTAAGGAACTTCGCCACTATAGGAGGTAACCTATGCAATGCTTCCCCGGCCGCTGATTCAGCGCCGCCGCTACTAGTCTATGAGGCATCGGTTAAGCTGGTCAGCAAAGATGGAGAAAGGATAGTTCCGTTAACAGAGTTTTTCACAGGCCCAGGAAAGACTGTGATGAAGCCTAATGAACTCCTCACCGAAATCATAATTCCCAAGCCTGAGGAGGGCACAGGATCCGCATTCATTAAGGTGGCGAGAACAGCCATGGATTTAGCGAAGATAAGTGCAGCGACTGCAGTCAAGGTAGAGAATGGTACGATTAAGTGGGTTAGGATAGCTATAGGGTCTGCAGCCCCCACACCTGTTAGGGCATGGAAGACTGAGGAATCCCTTAAAGGACTGCCCTTCACACAGGAAGTAATAAGGGAGAAGGTCAAGCTCGTGGAGCAGGAGATAAGCCCAATAGATGATGTCAGATCAACAGCATTCTACAGGAGAGTGATTTCAAAGGTGATAGTTGAAGATGCATTACTAATTTCACATGACCGTGTTCTCAGGGGGTGGGTGAAGTGAAGGTACCGATTCAGTTCACGCTAAACGGAGAGAAAGTGTCCATGGAGGTTGAGCCTAACGAGCTCCTCCTCAACGTGCTTAGGGAGAAGCTAGGACTTACCGGAGCTAAGTATGTCTGCGGGATTGGTGAGTGTGGGGCATGCACTGTTCTCGTTAATGGTGAGCCAGTGCTTTCCTGTCTCACGCTCGCAGCCGATGTCGATGGTAAAGAAGTAACCACTATTGAAGGACTAGCTAAGGACGGCGAGTTAACAGTTGTCCAGAGAGCATTCATTGAGGAAGGTGCTGTGCAGTGTGGTTACTGTACACCTGGATTCATAATAATGATTGAGAAGCTTCTGCAGGAGAACCCTGATCCTAGCGAGCAGGAGATACGCGAGTTCGTCCGCGGCAATCTCTGCAGGTGTACGGGCTACGTGAACATCGTGAAGGCAGCTAAGGGGGCTGCCAAAGAATTAAAAGAGATTTCTCAAAAACTTAGCCAGAAGTAATTTTTCCAATACACTCCATCAAAACCTGAACACGTAAAACAAGTCCCGAAAGTATGAGGTGAGGTAGATGGGTTCCCTAAAAGGAAAAGATATACTCTCTGCATTCGATTTCGAGAGAGAAGATCTTGAAAGACTGTATAAGTTGGCCGACCAGCTGAGGAAAGAAATAGAGGAGAAAGGAACTCTCGACTACGCAAAAGGCAAACTAATGGCGACAGTGTTCCTAGAACCGAGCACAAGAACTAAGCTAAGCTTCCAGTACGCTATGGCGCGTCTAGGCGGAACAGTTATAGATTTCGATGTGAGCACTTCAAGCCTTCTTAAAGGTGAAAGCGACCTTGACACAATGAAGATTATTGACGGCTATGGGCCCGACGTAATTGTCCTTAGGCAGAAGGTACCATTCTTCCCGCATAAGATTAAGGACATTATTAAAGCACCCATAATAAGCGGTGGAGACGGAAGCAACGAGCACCCGACTCAAGCCCTCCTAGACACTTACACGATATGGAGAGAGCTAGGCAGGCTTGACAATATAAAGATAGGTATTATGGGAGACCTGAAGTATGGAAGAACTGCACCGTCCCTATCCTACATGCTGACCAGATTCAACAATGTTACGATATACTATATAGCACCCGAGGTGATCCAGATCAGACCTGAAATACTTGAGAAAATCGAGGGAAAGGTAACATATTACAAGGTCGCTAAGCCTGAGGATGTGATTGAAGAGCTTGACGTTCTATACGTCACGAGGCTCCAGAAGGAAAGATTCCCTGATCCGGAGGAGTACGAGAGGCTGAAGGGAGCGTACAAGATCGATAAGGACTTCCTAATGAAGTTCAAGAAGATACCCATAATAATGCATCCGCTGCCTAGGGTCTGGGAGCTGGATCCGA
>CAZFVC010000135.1:0-2009 GCA_964522175.1 uncultured Desulfurococcaceae archaeon | reverse complement strand
TAATATTCTGGACCCTTCCCTACACGCTTGAGGTTGAGGGAGGGGTGCTTGACTGGGCTGTGTGGGACTCTATATACATCGCTGCTATCCCTGCACTTGTCGCCGGCACGATAACGTTCGTCGTGGTTTCCCTGCTGACACAGAAGAGGGACCCGCCTAAACCGATCCTGAGTATTGATGGTAAACCTCTAGAGGAACTTAAGTAGTTTTTCCCCAATAAACTCATTAAACCTAAGCTATCTTAACCTCTACCTTAGGAACTAGGTCATCCAAGCTGACAACTTTAACAAGCTTCTTCGCGTACTTCCTCATGTAGGCGTCCTCGGTTACGAGGACGCTCTTAGTTTTCAGGGCCCCGAAGATGTATGACGCGTCATAGAAGTTTATCCCTTCCCTGAAGGCAAGCTCCAGGATCTCGGGCTCGTAATCAACAACATACAGAACGTTCATGACCTTCATTATGGATGTTACTACCTGGATCAGCTTTTTGGCTTCGCCGTAAGTTATTTTCTTGTTCTGCTTAGCCTCCCTCAAGATGCTGTTCCCTATCTCGTATGGGGCGAGATCCACTGTGTAGGCATTCATTAGGAGCATCAACTTCCTTTCCCGTATCGCCTTATAGATTGAGCAGGCATCGAATAAGTAATTCATTCCACACCACCCTCAGTCAAGGGGGGCGAACCTTCCCGCCCTCCCTCTCTATCCTTATCCCTTTCTGAACATCCTCAACAGTAATCTTCATTATTGAGGCCTGCAACTTCTCAATCTCTTTCTCAGCCTTCCTCAGCTCAGCCTCCTTAACGGCGTCCTCGAGGGCCCTCCTAATGACCTCGCTGGGACGTATACCGTACTCCTTAAGCTTCCTCCTAAGTTTCTTAGGTATCTTTGCCGAGACCGTGACTAACTCAGTGTCAGTCTTTTCCCTACCGTCGCGACTCATGTACCCACCCTGAGAAAGGGGTGCTGAAATTTCATCCCATTATATCTATATTCTTGATAAATATAAATTAGTGAAAGTTTAGGAAAGAAACCTACTTTATTTCTTTAAGAACTTCGTAGTATGTCTGAATAGTTTTCTCTATGTCTTCCTCAGTATGCATCGCTGACACGAACCATTCCTCGAACCATGCTCCTCCGTAAGGTATTATGCCGTGGTTAATCATGGATATCCAGTACCTGTACCACATGTTTGCGTCGGATTCCGCGGCCTCCCTGTAGTTCTTAGGCAGCTCATCCAGCCCGAAATATATCGCACCCATATTCCCTTTCCTTATGAGGGCCGCAGTAGTTTTCGTGTCTTCGAAGGCGTCCAACACTCCCTTAAACAGCTTCTCATTCAGCCTGAACATCCTTCCCTGGGTTTCCTCTGTGTACACATCCCTTAACGCGGCGAGGCCTGCAGCGACTGAGAGCGGGTTCGCGTTGTAGGTTCCGTAATGAACTATTTTCCCGACAGGGGTTATTTGCTGCATGTATTCCTCCCTACCTCCGAAGGCCGCCAGCGGTGTGCCTCCCCCAACGACCTTACCCAGCGTGACGAGGTCCGGCCTAATGCCGTAGTCTAAGTAGGCAGCCGACCTTGATGCGTTAAACCCTGACTTGACCTCATCAATTATTAGTAGAGCTCCGTACTCATCGCAGAGCCTCCTCAACCCCTTCAGATACCCGTCCCTGGGCTCAATAACCCCCATGTTCGTCTGGACGGCCTCAGTAATCACTCCAGCAATCTCGTTCCCCTGCTTCCTGAACACCTTCTCCACGCTGTCGAAGTCGTTGAAATGCACAGTTATCGTTAGGTTAACTATCTCCTCAGGGGTTCCGAGGGAGTCGGGCACGGGTTTAGGGCTCTCGTAAGGCCCTAGGAGGGATATGTCGGGCGGCTTATCGCTTATCAGGAGGTAGTCATGCGCCCCATGGTAGGCGCCCTCTATCTTAACGATCTTCTTCCTTCCCGTAACCCCTCTAGCCACCCTTAATGCGTACATTGTGGCTTCACTGCCGGAGTTAGT
>CAZFVC010000134.1:0-2029 GCA_964522175.1 uncultured Desulfurococcaceae archaeon | reverse complement strand
CATAGCCTTCCTTAGTCCTTACTCTTAACCCCGGCTTCTTTCCTAGGTACCATACCCAAGCCTCTGATGCCTTAGGGACTAGAAGCTTCAGCGATTTATCATGAATAGTTCTATAAACAATCTCCTTGCCTGTGGCTGTAATTAACTCTGTCCTGTAGGCTGTAGGCTCACCATCCTCTCCCAATATTTTCACATCTACAGCTACACCGATAGAAACACCTTTCCTCTTAGCTTCACTAAACAACTCCTCAGCAGTAACCCAACCGTTGGGAGTTAATACCTTCGTGTCTCCGGCAACACACGGGTTGGTTGCGTTTATTTTTCCTAGGTACCAGGTGGGGTGTCTTCTGTTTATTGTGTCTATGAAGAGGAGTCCGGGGTCTCCGCCTTCCCATGCTGATTTAGTTATTTCGTCGAATAGCTCGATGGGGTCTGCCCATTCCTGTATTGCCCCTTCTTTTTCTGCTATGGTGAGTGCCTCGTCCCATGTTATAATAATGGTTTTTTCTAGCGGTATGGATCCTCCGTTCTTCTCTAGTTCATTGATGATTACTTCCTGGACCCATTCCTCCTTTATGCTGTGTCTGGCCCAGACTGCTGCGTAGTATCTTGAATTATGTTCATTATTGACTGATGTCTTCCTCGGGTTTATTAGGGGGATTTCCTTCCCTTCCTTGAGTGCTTCTATGAAGTAGTCGTATATCCCTACCGATATGTTGAAGTTCTGCAGTAGCCTGTCCTTGTAGTCCCCTGTTTTCGCTTTAATGAATTTCTTTATGTCGGCGTGCCATACGTGGAGCACACCCATGTTGGCCCCTCTTCTCCTGCCTCCCTGCTTAATCACGTCCGTGTTCACGTCGAATATCTTCATGAAGGAGAGGGGGCCTGAAGCAACGCCTGAGGTTGACGCAACTATGTCGGACTCAGGCCTCAGCTCGCTGAAGTTAAATCCGCATCCCCCGCCCTGCTGGAAAACTATGGCCTGAGCCCTAACAGCATCGTATATTCCGTCCCCCTCCTCAGTAACCATCGCGTCCCTAACAGGTATCACGAAGCATGCGGAAAGTATGCCTAGCTTCGTCCCCGCATTCATGAGGGTGGGGGAGTTAGGAATAAACCTCCGAGTAATCATTAACTCGTAGAACTTATCGGCCCAGTAATTCCTTACGGACGGGTCCTCCCCTTTAGCAATGTTTTCCGCAACCCTCCTGAAAAGCATTTTAGGTGTCTCAATAACCCTGCCGTTCCTCGGATCCTTCAGCAGGTACCTCTGGTAAAGCACTCTCAGAGCTGAGTAGGTGAAGTCCAGGTCCTCAGAGTGGAATTCGTTCCAGCCTCCCTTACCGTAAACGTGGTTATAGATCCTTCCCAGGACGTAGTACCTCGCCGCCTTCTCATACCTAGTATCCGTAATTATTCTGGCCACAAACCCACTCTCAACCATGTCAGCCAGGTCCCTAGCAGTCACTTCCCACCTGCCTGACAGCTTAGCTAGGATAGACTCAATAACAGAGTCCGCTTCACGGGCAAGTCCAGCTAAATCAAGAGCCTTTAGTACGGAATCCCTCAACTTACCTAAGTCGAACCTCTCCCTTCTACCGTCCCGCTTAACCACGAAGAGCTTAACAGGTATGACCAAACAGCATCGACCTTTATTCATCTCGCCCCCAACGGATTTAGGCATTGAGAATTATGGGCATGCGTATCAAGAATTTGAACCGTATAATACACCTCTAACCAGCGTATTACGCGAGGTATATATAGCTGAAGGAAGAAATGTTTAGAAGCTAGTTAAAAAGAGGGGTAGAAACATTAAACTGTAGTTTTTTGTATCTTTTTATATTATTTTGATTGGGGCGATATGTTTATTGGGGGCTGTGTTGATGGTTTTATTGAGTGTGGGGCGATGGGAGCGATGCTCCAAGCCCCACAGGGCATAACCTCCTAGATGGGAGCCCCGTGCCGTTGGGCTCGACAGCCACCCATGAACCCATAACCCTAAGAAAGGGTTATGGATGAGGCGAGGCGG
>CAZFVC010000133.1:0-2192 GCA_964522175.1 uncultured Desulfurococcaceae archaeon | reverse complement strand
TCCTCGAGTATGGGCCTTTTGAGTACCACATGAAGGAGTAACCGAGATCAAGACCCACGATCTTCTGAACCAAGTATATTAGTTTCTGTGCCGCTATCCTGTCTTCAAGCGATTGCAGGTCGCGGTTAAGGAACCTCCTAACTATGTGAACAGCGCAGCAAGCATTCCTCATAACTTCACCACTCAGTGATTATGTGCCATCCGGTAAAATAGTGCCTACGGATAACTTGAGGGATCTTCTATTACCAGTTGGAGAATACTGATAGTGTTGAGTATTACCTTTATCTCAGTAAAAGAACCGAGGTTTGTGTATTCACGATTATAGATAAGGCCACCGACCCCAGTAGAAGATCTGGATTGGCAGTCTTCCCTCTAGCAGACAATATGATGAGGTCATAGCTCTCCTCATGTGCTTCAGCCATTATTTTACTGGGTGTTGACTGTATACTAGTATCAATATTCTCCACCTTTATTTTCATAGTTATCCCTGCCTTCCTAGCTTTTTCATTAACTATCCGTTTTATTCCCTCGATATCTTTTATTGATCCGTCGTCTACAATTAAGGCAGTTATCTTTGATCCGTAATGTTTAGCGAAGTCAATGGCCACCTCAATAGCTTTCATGCTTGAGGTTGATCCGTCGAGAGGCACAAGAACTTTCCTGAAGAAGTAGCTTATTTCATAGGTTGGTTCTCTTATGTAGGCCATTATATCCACCCCTTAATACCTAGTGTGTTATTAGTTATTTTTATCGATTCCTCAGGATCCTCAATAACTCCTGTTACTGCTCTAATAGCATCAATATTCTCCGGTACAACTATTGCTTCTTGATGAACAGCGTAAGCCAGCATAACCTCCTTGTTATTAACCCATATGCTGTCCTCCCAGACAACATTCTCGTAGATATCTCCGTTAGGTCTGCCCATATCCTTAGCTAGTTCCCTTACTTCAACAGTTGATTTCAAGAGGTCTCCATTAACCATTACTACTCTAGAATTGTTTGATATATGCTTAAGGATCTCTTCACGATTCTTAGGCTCTTTGAACTCTACAAGAAGATAGTGTAAATGAGCCAGAGTTGTTGGGGCAACCACAGCATACGTAATGATATCTAATTCGCCCATCACTGTTTTCACGTCAATAGCGTGATGGGAGGGAGGTTTCGGTGGATTAAGGATTAATGCATCAATAGGACCCTTCTTAATTTCCTTCGGATCAGCACCTCTCCTCACAATCACTCCTCTAATTTTTCGTATAGTTCCCGCCTCAGAGAGTGAGTGAATTATTCTTACAAGACCTGTTGTATTACATGACACTACCCTGACAAACTGTTTCCTTAACGCTTCTCTGTAATTAACGAATGAGTTGAAACTTACTTCGGCAATATCACTTTTCTCTCCTCCTTGGAATATAGCCCTAACTCCTGCCTTCCTGTAGACCTCTTTATAGGTCTTCCCAATACCTCCAGGGGTGGAGTCCACTATAACATCGACTTTAGATAGCAGTTCGTCTAAGGTGCCTTCAGTATCTATGCCTCTCCTCTCAAAGTCTCTGATGGATTCTTCCAAGGTATAGATAGGGATTCCTTTCTTTACTGCAGATAGGACTTCCCAGTTAGGTTTTCTTTTAACCACCCCGACAAGTTCCATATCTGGCTGTTTCATTACTGCCCAAGCAACTCTTTTCCCTATTGTTCCGTATCCATTTACTCCTACCTTAATCTTCATATTTCCACCCAAGAAACTTTTTAGCAGACTCCTTAAGTGCTAGCACTGCAGGCAGAGGCTCACCCGAAAGTGCGAGAAGTAATGCTCCACCTCCCGTAGAAACATGCATGCCCCCCGTCTTCACACCTTTAAGCATAGCCCCTAAGTGTCCGCCTCCAATAACAATGAATGCAGGACTCTCTATAGCAGCCCGGAGAAGCTCCTCTGTTCCCTTCCTGAACCTCGGATCCTCAACATAGCCAGCAGGCCCTCTCAACACAACTACTTTGGCCTCTTTTATGAGTTCAGAATACATACTTGTTGTGTAGCTCCCTATATCCATAGGCTTCCCATCAACATAAGGTATCGGCTCCTCAGCAACGCTTCCATCATTTTTCAGAACTCTTAAATCGTATGGTGTGTCGATCGGTGCTGCTGAAAGGACAACTCTTCTGGCTCTTGGGATTAGTGATGTAAGCCCCATTTC
>CAZFVC010000132.1:0-2269 GCA_964522175.1 uncultured Desulfurococcaceae archaeon | reverse complement strand
TTGGTTGTTATGACTGTGGGTGCCCACCCTTCCCTTTCTTGGTTTCTCAGAGCGAACTCTACCTGCATCTGGGTTACTTGCGTTCCCGGGATGTCGGACTTATTTACTATGTAGATGTCGCCTATCTCCATTAGGCCTGCCTTCAATGCCTGAACATCATCGCCCATGCCGGGCATTAGGACAACGACCACCGTATCGCTTATTTCCCTAGTCCTCACATTGAACTGTCCGCTTCCCGGGGTTTCAAGAATTATGTAGTCGTATTTCAGGGCCTCAAAGATCTCTATCGCTAGGAGGGCCTTAAGAGGTATGACCTCCTCTTCCTTAGTGGACATTGACCTGAAGTATATGAGCGGGCTGCTCTCCCTGAACCGCACCCTATCACCTAGGAAGGCCCCGCCGCTGAATGGAGATGATGGATCTAGGGCAAGTATGGCGACAGACTTCTCTTCCCTGCTAAGTTTTTCGGCAATCCTAGATATTAGGGTTGATTTTCCCACGCCGGCAGGGCCTGTAAATCCGATTATGTGGGATTCCGGTTCCTTAGCCATTCCTAAACCTTCCAGGACCTCGGAAGCTACAGCAACGTCTCCCTCGATAAGCGTAATCAGCCTTGCCACAGCCTTCTTATCCTTTGCCTTAGCAGCTGAGAGAAGGCTTCCTAAATCCTCCATCCACACACCTAGAATAATTAAGGGAGGCAGTAATTAAATGAACTAATAAATAACTACGAGGCTCGACCCCCGCCTACTCCCCCTCTCAACACTTCTTTTCCCGTCACCCTTCTCATGGGTAAGCTCAGAATGCTTAGCCTCAAACTCAGCCAGAAACTCCTCAACGGCAGCCCTAATGAAATCACTTTTCGAAACATATTTACCGTTCGTCACAATTTTTTCAACCAAATCATTTAATTCTTTAGGAATCCTTAAGGTAATTGTTCGTGTCTGCTTCATATTAACTTCAATAATCACGCGGGAGCCACCTAGAAATATTCGAGGCCCAAAGTAATAAGCCTTGATAATGAAACACAACACCATTTTGATTAGGAACAAGTTTTATAAAGTATTACTTTAGCAACAAATAGCAATAATACTTAATTATGTATTATTTAACGCCCCTTTAACTTACTACTACAAACCTGAATCAATAACCGGGATATCCCCAAACTTGTCTATATGTACCTCACTAACCTCATCAACTACTGGAATCAGGCGAACTCCTATCACTTTGCCTTTAACTTTAGAAGCAACATAAGCGTCTCTGAATACGCCTTTAATGACCCTTGGATCGAATTTTAGAGCAACCATATCTATCCCTACCAGACAGTAGGGGAGTAAAGCGAGAAGATCTTTAAGAGTAAGGAACTTCCTCCTTACCAAATCCTTAAGCCCATTATCCTCACCAACCGGCAACATAACTTCATTAAAACCCAACAGCTTAATTCCTGCAGAAACTCCTGCTTCTCGAATGAACTCATTTATCTTTTTAATGGCGTAAGCTGACCCAGGCCCCGGAAATGGAGCATCCGTGAACCTATTAATAATAGGTAACACAGACTCATCCATCCATGGAGATATAGAGACATCTAAACCAAGGTACTCCACATTAAGTACAGATGCAGCCTTACGAGCTTCCTCCTCGACCTCACGGAAGTAACTCGATGCAGTTGAGATCCAGTTCTCTGTGGGAGTGTTTGACAATAAATCTGCATATCGTAAGGCAGCAGAAACCCCGTTTCTTAACGGGAATGAAATCGGGTAATATGGGGTCTCTATAGGTCCACCTATGGAGAAACCTACCCGGGTTAGTGGCTCATAGCCTAGCGTATTTATTATGCTGCCATAAACCTGTGTGATTTTACCTGTATCGGGGAATCCAGCAATAATTATGTCTGCAAAGAAATTTCTGCATTCTAAATACTCATTAAGTTCTTCAATCTCCACTTCTTCGAGAGTTTTATGGTAGGCCTCAACTAGATATTCCGCATTGCATAATCCTTGGATCTTTCTCCAGTTGCCTTTTAATGTAAACCTTATAGTCCAAGGGTTTAAGGAAGTCTTTGTCTTGAACTCTTTTATAACCTGCATGAAGTGTTTAAGATTCTTATCTGCCTCTAGACTAGCCGAGAAATATGTTAATGCCCGAACACTAGGCAAGTTCTCTTTCCTCCTCCTTTACTGAGTTAAGACTCTATAAATGTGTTTAATGGTTAGGTTTTGGTGCGGGGGGTGGGATTCGAACCCACGCAGGCCTACGCCAGCGGGTCTCC
>CAZFVC010000131.1:0-2346 GCA_964522175.1 uncultured Desulfurococcaceae archaeon | reverse complement strand
TCAGACGTGTGCTCTTCCGATCTAGACGTTTTCAAGGTCAGCAGAAGTTTCCTTCCACTCCTTCTGTTCGGTGTCCTCGACAGGTATGGGTGGCTTATGTGGATACCTATGCTTAACGCGTTTCTTAAGGAGCATGTAGGCTTCGGGGATGGTGAGGTGGGTATATATAACAGCTTCATGGGTGTTGCCATGCTCTTGGCATCCCTTCCGGCGGGACACTTAACCGATAGAATAGGCGGTGTTAAGACCTTAATGATGAATGAGTTCATAGGTGCTGTAGGTACAGTGTTTCTAGCCACAGGCTCTTTCCCGCTAGTGTACTCATCAGCATTCCTTGTGGGGTGGAGCTTCTCTCTCTGGGTGACGAGCTATAGCACAATAACTTCGCTGATAATGGGCCCGAGGAACGTGGGTAAGATTAGGGGAAGTTTGGACAGCGCAAGAACATTCTTCTCCATTCCAGCACCATCTATAGGCTCATTTCTCTCCTCAACTCTAGGACCTGTATACCCCTTCATTGTGGGCTCGGCAGTAATGCTGTCTGCCGCGGTTCCTCTCACTAAACTTAAGATCCCTTCCAGCAGTTAGCGAGTTAACTTTATTTAATTAGTTGTATCCCCCGATTACGGAGTGTGTACCTTCCGAAGGTGGTGAGGGGCCCGTGATTAAGGTGGGTGGGCTCCCTCAGGAGGTGAAGTCTTCGGGCACGCTCCGGACAGCATTCCTTACACTATCCTTGGAGGCGGTGTTCGGAGGGTTCTACGTGTCTATCTCGAGAGTTGTCACTCCAGTATTCCTTGTTTCACAGCTTGGTCTAGACCTCCCCGGTCTTCTAGCTGTAAACGCATTCGCGGGGGCTTTATCTCTAGGTATGTCCGCGATTCTTTACCGTTTCCTTAAGAGGAGGGAACACGGCATCCGGTGGAGGCTTGTCGCTGCCTTAACGGTTGAGAGAATTCTCTGGTTCCTGATTCCTTTCTCGGCATCCTCGATAATTCCGCTGACGATAGTTTACGGCCTTGCTGTAGCTTCCGCTGTTCCTTCAGGCATATTTCTTTATTCAGCTTTCCTGAGCTTCTTCGGCGAGGAGCCCTACAGAAAACTCATAGCCTTAAGAACTATAGGTACAAGCATTGTTTCAATTATTGGCCAATTAACTATCTTAACCGTTCTAGCGTTCGGTGAAGGTCTAAGTAAGTACATACTCCTATACGTTATTGCCTTCTCCGTAGGGCTAATCTCAATACTGCTCATACTTATCACACCTCTTCAGGGTGTTAGGATAACCAGGCCTAAAGAAGTGGCTGAGGAGAGTGATATTGAGGCAGTTAACACGTTTCTGCTGCTGATTCTTCTCCTAACAGGAACTAACCTTCTAAGTATATCGTGGGTGCCTAGAGTGCTGAAAGATCTCGGCGGCCCCGAATACTTTCCTCCCCTCCTAGCCTTGACACAGACCCTGACAGCCATAGCTGCAAGCGTGTTCTGGGCAGGTAGGAAGCTGAGAGCTCACAGGGCGGCTTTCCTGCTGCTCTCAACAGTACCTCCGCTCATTTACCTCATCCCTTACCTAAGCATCCACATAGGTATTGCTGCTCTCTACGGGTTCGCGCTCATAGGATCGAACCTGTACGTGAGTGCGGCCTACTGGAGAGTTGTTAAAGGACTAGGCGTCCTGAAGGCGAGCACATTGCTAACGAGCGGGAATTCGGTCGCGCTCCTGATAGGAAGCGGGCTTGGCTATCTTATATCCGGGTGGGAGGCCGCAGTCTTTCTGGGCTCGTCCTTAGCTATAGCTTCAGCCCTCCTAATAGCCCTCCTAACGCTTCCTGAGCTTGCCCTAGTACCTAAACACTACTCAAGACTATACTCAAGGATACTCTATAACTCGAGCTTGGCGGGCTACGGCCTAATAGTCTTCACCGCTGAGAAAACTGCGAAAACCTCGCTTAAAATGACGGCTCTCCTTATTTCCCTGGGGATTCTGTACCTAATCTACAGGACAATACACTACATAATCATCCTCAGTAAGGGTGAGGGGTAATGGCCGAAGGAAGCATTCCTAACCTTACCCCAGCAGGGAACGAGACGGGGCTGGATGTGATACGGGAAGCCTTCACTTTAGCGGTTCGTGACCTAGTAAATGCGCTCCCGCTAGTCTTCAGCGCCCTAGCGATACTGGCAATATATGGAGTGATTGCGATAGTGCTCAGCAAGCTGGTGAAGAAGCTCTTCGACTTCTTCAAAATAGATGAAATGGTGAAACCTGTTCTCAAGGAAATGTACTTCAGCCTAACTAACCTGATAATAGCCATCATGGATATAGGGATTGCCCTTCTCGCTGTC
>CAZFVC010000130.1:0-2464 GCA_964522175.1 uncultured Desulfurococcaceae archaeon | reverse complement strand
GGCCCTCCAGGCGTTGGCAAAACACTTCTCGCTAAGGCCCTAGCTAACGAGATAGGTGCCTACTTCAGAACGATTAACGGCCCTGAAATAATGAGTAAGTTCTATGGAGAGTCTGAGCAGAGGCTTAGACAGATATTTGAGGAGGCTGAGAAGAACGCCCCCGCAATAATATTCATTGACGAGATCGACGCGATAGCGCCGAAGAGGGAGGAGGTTGTCGGTGAGGTTGAGAAGAGAGTTGTTGCGCAGCTCCTTACACTCATGGACGGCCTGAAGGAGAGGGGCAGGCTGATAGTTATCGGTGCAACTAACAGGGTTGATGCCGTCGACCCCGCCTTAAGGCGTCCAGGAAGATTCGACAGAGAGATAGAGATACCTCCCCCCGATAAGAGGGCTAGGAAAGCCATCCTCGAGGTCCACACTAGGAACGTTCCTCTTGCTGAGGATGTCGATCTCGAGAGACTTGCGGACATAACCCATGGCTTCACAGGTGCGGACCTAGCGGCACTCGTTAAGGAGGCGGCCATCTCTGCTTTGAGGAGGTTCATGAAGGAGGAAAAGCTTGAGTTAGATAAGCCGATACCTCCAGACAAGCTGAAGGAGCTTAAGGTAACGAATAAAGACTTCATTGAAGCCCTTAAGCTCGTGCATCCTACCCTGATGCGTGAAGTGCTTGTTGAGGTTCCTGAGGTTAAGTGGGAGGATATTGGAGGGCTTGAGGACGTTAAGCAGAAGCTTCGTGAGGCTGTGGAGTGGCCTCTTAAGTCGCCCGATGTTTTCGAGAAGATGGGTATTAGGCCTCCCAGAGGAATTCTTCTCTACGGTCCTCCAGGATGCGGTAAGACGCTTCTCGCTAAAGCTGTAGCTACTGAGTCGGGAGCTAACTTCATTGCTGTGAAGGGGCCTGAAATACTGAGTAAGTGGGTTGGCGAGTCAGAGAAGGCTATTAGGGAGATATTCAGGAGGGCTAGGCAGGTAGCGCCGACTGTCGTGTTCTTCGACGAGATTGACTCGATAGCTCCTGCGAGAGGCTTCAGGCATGACTCAGGCGTCACCGACAGGATAGTTAATCAGCTGCTCGCGGAGCTTGACGGGATACAGACCCTTAAGAACGTCGTAGTTATCGGGGCCACTAACAGGGCAGACATCGTTGACCCTGCATTACTAAGGCCGGGAAGGTTCGACAGAGTGATTTTTGTGCAGCCTCCAGATAAGAAGGCCCGCCTAGAAATCCTTAAGGTCCATACCCGGAACGTTCCTCTTGCTGAGGATGTCGATCTTGAGAGACTTGCGGACATGACTGAAGGCTACTCAGGCGCGGACCTGGAGGCTCTGGTGAGGGAGGCGGTGGTTCTGGCGCTCAGGGACAAGTTCGAGGCAAGGCCTGTGAGCATGGAGTACTTCCTTAAGGCTTTGAAGGTCGTGAAGCCTTCACTGTCCAGCGACATTATGGAGTCATATAAGAAGACCTATGAAGGCCTTAAGAAAATGATTCTTTAGGCTTCAGTAAGTCTTCTCCTTAACCCCTCCCCCTCCCTTCAGGTGATGGTTCATGGCGCGGAGAAGGTTAGAGGATGTGAGGCGTCGACTACGTGAAATAGTTTCCGATGAGTACAGGGAGATGTGGAGAGTTCTGAGGAAGGATATTAGGAGGGGGGTTAAGGAGAATGAGAGGCGCCTCATAGTTTTCTGCGGGAGCGACCCGATTAAGGTGGGTGGGGCAGCCGCTGACGCTGTGTATAAGTATGTGAAGATACTTAAACGCCTCAAGGCCTTGAAGGGTCCTATCACTGTCCTCCATGTATTCCATGATGAGTTCCCTGACGGAAGGATTAGGGCTAAGGTGGTTTCATCAGCGCTTAAGGGTGTTGAGGATGTTGAGCTCACTCAGGCTGTTTATGAGGTAAGTAAGAAGTTCCTTGGATCAACATTCAAGGTTCTCATCATGGATCTTGTTAATGACCTTAAGCCCAACGATGTTGGGAGGCTTCTAGGCATTGTTGAGGGAGGCGGCCTCATAATCTTCATGGCTCCCCCCTTCGGCGAGTGGCCTGAGGCTGAAACGATTTTCAGAAGCAATCTCGCCGTCCCCAACCATCCTGAACCAAGAAAGATTTTCACAGGTTTCTTCATTAGGAAGCTCCTGAAGCATGAAGGCATATACATATATGACACTGATGCTGCATCAGTAATTAAGGCTAGGCTAACGTCACCGAGGCCTAGGGGTAAGGCCTCCAGGAAGCTTGAGATTCCTGAAGAAACACTCTTCCCGAAGGAAGTCTATAGAGTGGCCCTCACGCAGGACCAGGTTAACGTTATCAAGCTGATTGAGGATCATCTGGTCCCTAAGCCGGGGAAGAAGAGGGTAGCTATAGTGGTTACTGCTGATAGGGGTAGAGGTAAGTCATCGGCTGTAGGGATAGGTATTGTTGGCTTCATTAAGGAGATGCAGAAATTCAAGACT
>CAZFVC010000129.1:0-2485 GCA_964522175.1 uncultured Desulfurococcaceae archaeon | reverse complement strand
TGAGGCGGCCCGTCAAGCCTACGAGGAGGTGATTTGTGTTGAGTGATGGTGAACATGTACTGCCTCTAGCAAGGCCTATGGAGGGGGTCTCAGGGAAGACAGGTACCTGGAGAGTCACTAAACCAATATTCAATAACGAGAAGTGTGTTAAGTGTATGCTCTGCTGGCTATACTGCCCTGAGAACGTTATCGATATTAATGAGGGTGAAGGACCCTACATCACGATAAATTACGACTACTGTAAAGGTTGCGGGATATGTGTCGATGTGTGCCCGACCGATGCATTAAAACTGATTCCTGAAGGGGGTGAGGAGTGATGGTGGTTAAGCACTTAACAGGGAATTACGCGGCGGCCTGGGCAGCGAAGCTTGCAAGAGTTAAGGTGGTTGCTGCCTTCCCGATAACGCCTCAGACAACCATTGTTGAGAAGCTCGCGCAGTTCATTGAGAGCGGGGAGATGGATGCCCACATGATCAGGGTTGAGTCGGAGCATTCGGCCCTAGCAGCAGTATATGGGGCCGCATCAGGAGGTGTGAGGGCCTTCACAGCAACAGCATCCCACGGCCTCATGTACATGCATGAGATGCTTTGGTGGGTTGCCGGAGCAAGAATACCTATGGTTATGGCGGTAGCTATGAGGACTATGGGGCCCCCGTGGAACATATGGACCGATCACTCAGACATAATGGATCAGAGGGACACTGGATGGCTCATAATGCTTGCGGAACACAACCAGGAAGTGCTTGACGAAACCATAAAGATGTTTAAGATAACTGAGGATGAGAGGGTTTACCTACCAGGTATAGTGGGTCTCGACGCATTCATACTGAGCCACACCACGGAACCCGTGGACCTACCGGATCAGGAGGTTGTGGACACTTTCCTACCGGGAAGGAAGCAGCCATACTCATTCAGGCCGGGCGACCCGCTAATCATGGGGAACATACCGAGAAGTCTTAAGGAAAACATGAAGATGAGGGAAGACATACACCAGTCACAGGAGGCGGCTAAGGAGGTGATTGAGGAGGTTGATAAGGAGTGGGGAGAGCTCACAGGCCGGTCGTACGGCGGCCTTGTCGAGTGCTATAGATGTAGTGACGCGAAACACTTCATCGTCGGGGCAGGTGCCTGGGTAGGTGACATGCGGGAGGCTGTCGACAGGTTGAGGGCCGAGCACGGATTCAAGGCCGGCTTGGTTAAGGTCAGGTATGTGAGGCCGTTCCCGAGGGAGGAGATGGTTAAGTGGTTAGCGAACGCGAAATCAGTAATAGTTTTCGATAGGTCGGTGTCGCCGGGGTCGGCAGGGCCGCTCTTCCTAGACACCGTAACCCATCTAACGATAAGTGGTGTGAGGGCCCCCGTCAAGAACGTTCTGGCCGGCCTAACAGGGCTTGACGTAACTTATGGGGACATAATAGATGCGTTCATAGCTTCAGTAAGTGAGGTGGAGGAGATGGGTACATTCACCAAAACAATTGAATGGTTTTATGGGAGGTGATGTGAATGGTCATAAACATTAAGGAGCTTCCTAAGGAGAAGTACCTCCTGCCCGGGAACGCTGCATGTCCCGGATGCCCGGAGTCCTTAGGACTAAAATACCTCGGAATGGCGCTAGGGGATAAGGTCATTCTGGTTGTTCCAGCCGGCTGCACCTCAGTCATTCAGGGCCTGGCGCCCGGAGCAGGATTCAAGTTCCCAACCCTTAACGTGCCTTTCGCGTCCTCGGACTCAGTTGCTTCAGGGCTAGCGGTAGCCAAGGAGGTTCTCGGAGAGGACGCAGTAGTGGTTGCATGGGCCGGGGACGGAGGGACCGCCGACATAGGTTTCGCAACGCTCTCGGGGGCCGCCGAAAGAAACGACAACATTATACACATATGTGTAGATAATGAGGCATACATGAATACAGGGATCCAGAGATCCTCCCTAACACCTTACGGAGCATGGACAACAACCACATGGACAGGGAAGAGGGAGAGGAAAAAGGACCTCGCATTAATAATGCTGGCTCACAGAGTGCCTTACGTAGCGACAGCAAGCATAGCGTACCCGACGGACTTCATAGAGAAGGTCAGGAAGGCCGCCTCCATAAAGGGATTCAAGTTCATACATCTCCACGCACCATGCCCGGTTGGGTGGAGGTTCGACCCAGGAAAGACAGTTACTGTAGCTAAACTAGCTGTAGAGACAGGGATGTGGATACTATACGAAGCCGTTGACGGGAAAGTAACCATCTCCCCCTTTAGCCGGCCCTACCTCGATAAATCGAAGAGGAAACCGATCAGAGAATACCTAAAGCTGCAGGATAGGTTCAGGAACATACGGGACGAGGACATAAAGAAGCTGGAGCAGATGATTAATGAAGCCTGGGAAACACTCCTGAAATTCACTTAACACCGTTTCCTCTAACCGTATTACTCTATGTGTTTTTGATTCATTGTGATCGGTTTCATTGGTTCCGCCTCGCCTCGGCATCATTGGGTCATGG
>CAZFVC010000128.1:0-2530 GCA_964522175.1 uncultured Desulfurococcaceae archaeon | reverse complement strand
CGCTACCCAACCACAACCTCATTAAGCTCTCCCTCCCTTGTGGGCTTGAGGTATATTCTGTAGTGCTTAGAGAGTCTATCCAAGATGAAGCTGTCTTCCCTTCCCGTGTTTCTGACATAGTCAGCGAATCTAAAGACCTTAATCTTCCCTTCCTTAAGCTTCGGAGGTATCACAGCCTTAAGGAATGTGTCGGTCAAAGTTGCACTCATAAGCACTATATGTGTCCCTGCCTCAACCGCTACCTCAACTAAGAATCGGATGAAGTCTAAGCCCTTAGGTGAGTCTGCTATGAGGTGAACCTCATCTACAACAATGTTTGACGAAAGTGAAACCCCCCAAGAAAATATATAGTGTCCTAGAGAGTCTCTAGATGTCCAAGTAATTAATGCCTTAGACACCTTCTTCAGATCCTCTGGCGGCACTCCTGCAACCATCATTGAAAGCATATCGACAGTGGTTAGCGTAACGGGCTTCACTAGGTAGCGGGAGCCGAAGTGTCCCATATATCGGGCCTCAACAACCTCATCATCGATCCCTAGCTTATCGCCGACACGAAGCTTGGAGAACACTTCCCTAAAACTTCTGAGCTGATCCTCCAGTAATGTCCTCAGAGGGTAAGCCACTATGGCTTTAAACTCCTCCTCGACACTGTACTTAGCAAGCGTCATCGATACTAAAGTCTTGCCGTAGCCTGTAGGTGCATCAACAACGAAGACATTCACATCCCTCCAGCAGTCATCCATAGCTATGATAACGTTATTGATGAAGGGTCTTCCATTAGAGAATCCTTCAGCCTTCAGAATCTCTTTATAGTGCTTAAGTAGTGTCATGCCAGAGATCCTGCCCACGACCTGTAAATTTTCCCTCTTACAGAACTTGGTCCGCCTTGAGATTCCAGAAGCCTGGCCGCTTCCTCAAGCTCCTTCACGTAATGGTAGATAGCTTCCCAATCACTTAAAGCAATAAACCGGTACAGGTACTCTACCGCTCTAACTAAGTGGTCAGTTTCCTCACATAAATTCACTCCCTTCATACCCATGCCCTTCCACACAAACCTGCTGAGACACTGAACAAGAGGCGACTTACTTGAGAGCTGATGGGAGAGCTTCGATATAAGTTCTCTACTCTCTGCGTCCTCAGCGGCCGTCACCGCTATGGGTACCTCATCATACACTTTATAGGTATTGCCCTCGACATGTAGCCTAACCAGCTTAAGATATAGCCGCCTAAGATTAGTTGTCTTTATGGCATCCCGTATCTTGAGGTCCAGCATAACTCTTGCAAGAAGGGCGTGAGGAATAACTGAGATAGGGAGGGTGCCCTTTAATTCGTTTATCCCGACTTCCCGTGCAGTAAGAACTGCTGTTGCAAGCCTTCCCACATCTAACCCCTTATACCCGGCATTAAGTATTTCAGACACTTGGTTAGGCTCAAGAAATAGGAAAAGATAGGCATCTCTTAACCTGCCGATATAGGCTGAATAGAGTCCCATGAGAGCCAGCAAAGATGCCCAGAAAGACATCTGGAACCCTATATCTGGCCCGGAACCCTCAAGCTCACTGACAATGAATGACGTATACCTATCCACAGACTTGAAAAGGGAGAACTTTAGCTGAGGCTTTGAGGAAGGACCAACAGTTAAAACATTCTTTACAACCCTCATAGTTAGATCGACTTCACCTTTAGGAATCAAGCTAGAGGGGTTATTCTGGGCGGCGTCAGCCACTACCTTCAATAAATCATCGTATCTCATCCTCTTATTTGGATCCACTGTCAGAGGTTTTCCCAGAGAGGTAAAGATCCCAATCAAAGCACTCTTATCATTTTTCCCGGTGGTGACCAGCTCCAAAGGCTTCCCCTTAGACACTACTCCACCTCCCTGAAGCTTAATGTTAATTTCCCGAAAAGCCTTAACGAAGGAATCATCATCCACTTCTATTAAGCCCTCTTCAACCCTAACAAACAAAGAATAGCTACCAACTTAGCCAAGCCTTCATATAAAACAGTGCTGAGGAATGATCCGTCAGGATTTATACCCAACCTAATCTTCATGGCTTCACCAACCCCATAACTACATCATCACCTATTTTGATGGGGACTCCATACTCAGAAGTCTTAACTCCAGCTCTGGGGGGAGAAGCAGTACTTCTCAAGTATGGAACTGCATACGTAAGTGTCTTACCTAGAACATACGCTCTCGAAGGAGGATCCCTTGAGTACGGATCAGCATAGATCTCAAACACCCATTCACCAAGCAAGCGCATCTCTTCAACACCCATAGTCGGGAAAGAATACTTAGTTTCAGCTCGCTCATAGTTTATTTGAAACCCTTCAAGCTCCCTAACCTCCGACACAGATACGACACTCTCTTTAGTTCCGAGCCTATGAATTCTCCAGAAATGTTTAGATGTTAAATTAACAGTTCTTGTACCTACAGATATTTTAGGATTCTCTTTCCATATAACTACTGCCCTAAGCTTAGGGGACTCATTAGTGAGAGGAGAAACGATAGTCTTCCCTCTAGAGGGGG
>CAZFVC010000127.1:0-2548 GCA_964522175.1 uncultured Desulfurococcaceae archaeon | reverse complement strand
AATGTTAAACCTGGCTTCAGAGAAATAAGAGCTAAAATAATTGTAGATGCTCCTAACGCCTCCGAGGAAAAAATTAGGCAATTTATAGAATTCGTTGAGGAGCACTGCCCTATTGGAGACACTATAGCGTCCCAGACACCCATTAAAGTAGAGATCACGAAGAAGTAGTGCCCTTTCCAGAAAAGTCACTAAGGTATTCAAGCAATTTTTTGCCCTGAATCCATAACTTTTCATCAAAAAACCTAGATATGGTATTCTCTAATCTTCCCTTGATTTTCTTGGGTGTGTAGGTGAGACCTAAGTACTGAGATAAGAACCCTTCTGGGCATAACGCGTCAATGACATTTTCTTCCACATCGTCGGGCAGGGGGACTTCACTACTTCTCCAAGCTATATGAAGTAATTCATGAAGTGCCACATCCAAGATATGTTGAGGTGTATAGAGCTCATTGCCGAAAACATAGACGTATCCCTCGGTTTCATTAAATGTCAACACTCCACCCTCCATAAAGAAGGTAGTAGAGGGTGTGAAGGCTAATATCACGTAAAGCTCTTGGGGAGTACTCTCTATTCCTATGACCTTCTTCAAGGAGTCATCGATGCGTCTCTTTTTCTTTCGGTATGTCACCGCCAGCAATCTGGCAAGCATTTGAAGTTCTTTTTCCACGTCCTTCCAGGCTGGATACTTTAATTCTCCAATAGCTTCTTTGGCTTTAAGGGAGCATTTCTTAACGCATTCTCCGCGAATGAGGCATTCCATTGTGTCCAGCCAGCATTCTTCCTTGGATAAGAAGTATCCTAAATATCCCAGCTTCGATAACTCACCTACAGTCAACGTGTTGAGGGATTGATCCTTCAATGAAAGAAGTGCGTTAGCCATCGCCATTACTTGAAGGTCCTTCCCAACTAAAGGAAATATCTCCATAAACACATCCATTAAATTAGTTGACTTAGAGATAAATAACTCCGGTTCTGATGAATCTTATATATCATCCTGATAGAATATGTGGGGATTGTATGCAGTCTTGGGTAGCATACTCCATTCTATGTTTGATTACGTGGGGACTTTGGGGTGTTGTACTAAAGTATGCTTATCAGGGCGGAAACTGGTTGCAGACATACTTCGCGTCAGCAATAACGTCCTTCATTCTTGCGGTTTCCGTCTTCATAGCTGCGAAAGGCTCTATAAGCCCTGGGAGATCTCTTTACTACGCTATGATTGCAGGTCTACTTGGGGGAGCAGGCTACATATTCTTCACTAAGGCTCTGGAGGCAGGTAAGGCATCTATAGTAATTCCCCTCACAGCATTGTATCCCGCAGTTACGGCAGTAATTGCTTTCATTCTCTTGGGTGAACACATAAAACCCACTCAAGCTGTTGGGCTTATACTCGCACTGGTGGCTGCTGTGCTCCTTTCCTTATAGTTTTTAATAAACCAAAAGTATATACAGATAACCTCTATAGTGGTTAGGGATAGGAAATGATAAATATATTAAGAGTACTGATACTTACGCTTCTCGTACTTTCCCTTATTTCGCCTGTCTCCAAGCTCGTGATCAATTTTACCCCCGCCTACGAGGCATCTTCTTTAAGCACAACAAATAGTAATTCCAAAAGCTACAACATAATATATGGAGCTATAAATAATGATAGTTACCAATCTTTCGGGCCAATTTCTTCAGCTCCAGGAGAGATAAAGATTCTCAGCCAAGAAGACGATCCAAAGCAGATTTCTGGAGATTACCAGTACGTTATATTGACTGATAAGGTCTTCATCCCTTACTTCCTAAATCTTACTCTGTTAAGGGCAGCTGAAGGCTTCAATGTTCTCATAGTTCCTATAGAATCAGTTGTTGATCATTATACCGGAAATACTGAGGCGGATAAGGTAAGGGAGTTTGCAAGGGATATTCACCAGCGTCTGGGGGCTTCTTACCTGCTACTGGGAGGAGATGTAGACATTATTCCTACTGCCTACTGGTATGCGGATGAAGTTGTTAATGTTTTAAACGAGAATGAGACGAAAGCCACAGACATGTATTATGTTTACCTTGATGGTGATTGGGACCCGAACGATAATGGGAAACTTCTTGAGTTTATCGATACGGACGGGGATGGTGTTCCAGATCAAGATCTCGAGCCCTTACCTGATCTTACTCCTGATCTCTATGTCGGTCGCATACCTGTGAGCAGTATTCCAGCGTTGAGAGGTGTGATGAGCATAATAACACATTATGAAACTAATCCACCACCGAGTGACTGGGTGAAGAAAGCCGTAATAGCTGCAGGTATAGCAAACTTCGATAATCAAGACGCTACTGGCAGGAAAGAAACAGACTTAGCGGCCGCTGGGGAAGCCATAGTTAACTATGTCCTGTTACCAAATAATTATAGGTATACTCGCCTATACTTAGATGAGGGCTTAGAGACTTCGACTTTCTCTCATGAGTTTAGCTTAAACTTAACCAATGTTGTTAAGGCCGTAAACGAAGGAGCAGGCATAGTGTTCTTGGGGGGCCATGGAAACCGCGTCGAAATAGTTTCACT
>CAZFVC010000126.1:0-2587 GCA_964522175.1 uncultured Desulfurococcaceae archaeon | reverse complement strand
CTTGTTAGGTTTTCGAGCTTGTCATCCCCGCCTATACCTCCTGTAGCCACATCCTTCTGAGCTATTAGGTAGATGGTGGGTGTAACCTTAAAGAACGGATTATTAACACCCCACTCCACCAGAATATGCTCCAAACCCACCCGAAAATCTGTCGCGGAATACTGGATTTCTCCCCACCAGCTTCTAGAATATGCCAAATTTCTGTAAGGATCGAAGAGGAAGACAGCTACCCTATAAACATCTGTTCTGTTAAGTGGGAATGTGGCGTCGAAGATGAATGTTCTGGGCTTAGCCGTAGTGAACACTAAATCTTTGTAGTGAGTGAAGACCCATGTATGCGTATTCTTATCAAGCTTGTATACAGCGATCATTGCCACCCGGAGTTTCCTTACACTATCCATGGGAACGGGATCCATACGGTAAGTGTATTGGATCCAGTAGTAGTTTACTTTGGTAGTTATTTTAACGTAGTCAGCGTTCGCTATATCTTTAGTTATAAGGATCTTAGCTGCATATACATCTGAATAATTCCCTGTGCCGATAGTATCCAGCACAAGTTCTTTAACCCCGTTATTATCCATATCCTCGGCCTTAACGTAGGTTGAGGGAGCTCCAAAGTCCTTTATACTCCCCTTTATCTTAGGCTGGCCACAAACCCTTAGATCTGGTTTTAGTGGGTCGAAATCATTGCTATTACACTCATATTTTTCGGCAAAGTACCCGTCCACATAATTCTGATTAGTACCGTAGAATCTATATGTACCTAAAAACCCAGTGTACACGTCATACTTGTTGGCCCCACTCTTCAAGATAGTTAGCATGTAGAATCCAGGATGCCTAGTATCGTCCCATACAAGGCTAGTATCGAAAGTAATATCATCCCTAATTATATGTTCCCCTCTGAGGAGATGTATTTCCGCATTCCTGACTATTTCATCATAACCTATTAGGGTGTAGCCGGAGACCGGCATGTAGAGTCCTCCCCAAGTGGTGCCTCTGACCCCTGCACCTTTAGGAACTATATATGCTCCCTCACTCCCTGTTGGGAGAACCGTTCCTCTAGCAGTAATTATTCTGGCGAAGTATTTCGTTGGATCTAAGGATGTTGAAGCAAATTTTATGAGTAGTGTGTCTCCGGGGGTTAAGGTTGGATACACTCCACTGACGTATCTTTCATTATCTGTGCCTGGATTCAGCATTGCCCACTCCACGATGGGGTTTGCGGAAGGGTTAGCCATATCGATTAAGTATTCAGCATCACCTGTTTCGGAATTAATGAGTACTAATGTGTGGAGAGTTACGGGTATTGCACCTGTGTTATTTATCCATATGGCTGGGTAGAGATTACCTGCTCCGAAGACCCCAGTATTGGGAACTCCTGAAATAGAGAGAACTTCCTGAGACCTCTTATCTATGAACTCCATTTTCTGAGATGTCTGGATCTGCATTGTGCGTATTGATCCCTGAATCTTGAGGAGGAGGGGGATTGTTACTGCGAATATTACGGAGAGGATTATGAGGCCTGCTATTAGCTCTGCCTGAGCCTTGCGAAGAGCATTCACCCTCCTCATCCTGATTCTCCATAAATCCGTAGATTTATTGGAGAATTTTATACTTAATCTGGGTTTCTGAGGGTGATGCTTAAAAGTTTCAGGATTGCTTATCCTTCCTTAAATATCCTAACAAGCCCTCCTTAGCCGAGGGTTTCTTGGGTTTATCTTCCTTGACCTCCACTGTAAGTGTTTCCTCAACCCCTTCCTCCACTCCGCTCGTTAATAAGGGATACCTACCCCTGAGGAGAGGGCTATATGCCTTTCTAAGGTGTTCTGGATCTATATAACATTCTTCATACTGGAGAAGCGTTATATTGGTGGAGGGGTCTCTTTCAAGCCTTATTCTGCAGTCTGCAATCTCCATCAGACCGCGGTCATGAGTTACTATAATTGTTTGCGGTATATCTGAGCGTTTATCCTTAAGGAGTGCTCTTAGCCTCTCAACCCTTTCTGGGCTGAAGCCTAATGTAGGTTCATCCATTATTACCATGGATTCAGATAATGAAGGAACCATTGATCTAGCAACCGCATTGAGAGCTAGGCGGTATGCAAGGGAAATTGCAGTTATTTCACCGCCTGAAGGTTGCGTTATTTCGGTCTTCCTCCCTGAAACGTTCTTTATGAACCGCAGGGTGAGATCATTCTCTATTTCCGCATCCGTGTCTTCCTGGCCTTCAGCAAGTATTGCGTGATATATACTGAAGAGTGTTCTAAGTGAGGACGCTGCCGCTTTTCTCACTGTATCCTCTACGACGTTAGCAAGCCTCATCATTATGGAAGACTTGCCAGCTATTAACTCCTTCACGAACTCAGCCTCTTTAAGCTCCTTCTCAGCTTCCTCCAGAAGCTTCTTAAGCTCTCTAACCTCCTCAATCTCCTTACTCAAGTTATCTATATTGGTCTCAAGCCTTGACTTCTTCCCCACAAGCTCGCTATGCAATTCGTTAAGTCTACGTATTCTTTCCTCGAGTTCTTGAAGGCTCTTCGAGAGGTCTTCACGTTCCTTCATAAGTTTCTGAAGTTCACTCTCTTTT
>CAZFVC010000125.1:0-2612 GCA_964522175.1 uncultured Desulfurococcaceae archaeon | reverse complement strand
CTTGCACTGAAGAGGAGGAGGGACCATACCATAATATTAACCGTTACGTTGTAACCGGCTTTAACAGCGTGTGTGAAGCCTGTGTATCCTAGGTAGAAGCTTGTTACGTAGATCAGCAGTATGAGGAATATGCCGACGCATTTCAGGGCTTTAGCGTGCCCTATCATCCTTCCTCCACAAGTATATTACTGTGGAAGGCCTTTATTAGTTTTTATAAAATTGTCGGTAGATTTTCTAATTTCTCTCACCGAAAAACTAACTCAGGGGTAACACTGATGTAACACCATACGTTATTAGAGGCTTCCATGCATTTCTTTCGGTGGGTTCAGTGTTTAAGGAGATACTGATTCTCTTCATCATTATTGTTATCGGTTTAGGTGCTTATTACGTCTACCTATTGACTAACCTTCCTAGTGAGGAAACACCGACACCTACACAGTCCTCTACATCCACCTCCACTACTTCGCAACCGACATCAACAGCTTCAACTACCTCTACAACGCAACCTCCTACCACTACTCCTCCTCAAGGGGATGCCAATAATGCATGGGTGTATGCATCGAATCACTGGGGCTTCAGGACGTTACGCAGTTCCACCTGACGAAGTATTATAGTGCAGCTGATGGTGCTGAGATAGGTGGCCCCGTCCTGATAAACGGAACTCTTTACCAGTTCAGTAGTGCAGGGTTCAGGGTTAAGCAGATAGTTGAGGGCGAGGGTTCAGAGTACTGGATTAAGTGGAGGTTTTACAGGACTTCGATTCTTCTTGAGGGCTATGACGGAAATATCGAGCTGTATGCATACCAACTTGATAATGCTCTGGTTGTTGAGTACGTGGTGAACGCCACTAATGGCAGGTCTCTTGTTTTCAGGGCATATATAACAGATGCGGAGCCTCTCTACTGGGTGAATACGGTCATCCCGCTCTTCATTCCCGACCCTTCAGCATTTAACATGGGGTTTGTTGCTGTCGAGCTTGAGAGCTCAAGCGGGAGCGGTAAGTGGACTAACCCATCACCGATTCTTGGAAAGTATCTTGCCCCTAAGATCAGCGGCGATATAGTTCCGGGAGGAACAATTTATGACTACCTAAACATCAAGAACCCGTCCTACATTGAGTACTTCGGGTTTAACCCTCCGGAACTATGGGAAGGAATTTCCTACATTCTTTCCCATCCGGGAGAGCATGAGTTAGAGACCTCAGGCAGCTACACCCTATACTATAATATTAAGTATATGGGGGAGGACTCTACTTTAGGCTATCCGCTTCCCGCGTACACTATTGACTATATGACTTCACCGGACTTCGGACACGGAACCTTAGTAATAACTCCCAACTCCCTCATACCGCTTCAGGCAGAAGTAATCTATGCTGCTGAAAGCCCCTTGATCCCTGAAGGAGCTTCACTCTCATTCACAGTAACTGAAGCATCACTAGTCCCCTGCGAAGGCTAATCAGTTCCAGTCCAGCATCCTTTTTTCACCCTCTATTTTCTTGAGGTCAGTAATGTCCTGAACCACCTCGACGGTACCGAGATATTCACCATCTTCTCTCCTCCCCGGAATATAGGTTATGTAGATCAGGCGGCCGTTTATTCTTAGCCAGAAGACTGCCTTATTTCTTCTTCCTTTCCTGAATTCCTCAATAATTCTCTTCACTATCCCTACACTCCTCGGCGGGTGGCAGAGATCGACCTTCCTCCCGAGAGCTGTCTTAGCTCTTACGAAAATCCTGTCTCCGGGTGAGTAGTATATCAGCCTATCATCTTTATCAATGAATGATATGTCTATGGGCACCGACCTCATTATTTCATTTATTTCTTCCTTGCTTAGGAAACCTGTCGGGAATTCGAGCCTATCATTCTGTGTAGGGCTATAGGTATCTGGGGTTTCGGCTTTAGTGAGAAGCGTCTTAACCTCCTTCGGAAGGCTTTCTATATCTCTATCCGGTATAGCCTCAGTGATTTCGTAGGGATATCTGGGAGGTACTAACGGTTTCCACACTTTCTTAACTGGCCTGTACTTGAAATAGCCTACTGAATCCATTTCGGAGGCTATAGCCGCCCAATCACCTTCCTTCAGCAGTACGGAAGCTGTCGGGAACAGTATTTTGTTTTCGCGGAAAACCATATCTATTAATGCGTTGGACACCTTAAGCCCTTCCTTCCTAATTTCCTGCATGTCCCCCTTCATTAATGCAGTGTAAAGCATTTTCACAGTATGCATAACCTGGTCCTGCTTAGTCCACAGAACTCTAGGAACTGCAGTAAGCCCTAATCTCTCGAGGTAAGGGAAGAGAAGCATCTGAACCTTTGCGAAATGGTTTCTAAGGCTGAAAAGTTCCTTCACCAACTCTCTAAGCGATTCAAGGTACTTGCCTCTCTGGACATCATCCCTTGAGTTAGTTAATCCAGTCACGTAGAGAGAAACTTTCTCCCCATACTCCATTGCTTTAGTGTTCTCCATGAAGAATGTGCGGAGAGGGTGTCCCTCAGGAAACCTATCGACGGGGAATTCCCTTACTAGGCTCTCCCTGAAGAGCTCTACATGTACGTCACACATACTAACGATTTCGAAAGGAGATACCCCTTCTTTAACAAGTTCCTGCTCAA
>CAZFVC010000124.1:0-2665 GCA_964522175.1 uncultured Desulfurococcaceae archaeon | reverse complement strand
GGTGCGGGATTTGAACCCGCGTGCCCCGTAGGGGGCAGTGGGTCTCCCTCGGCTAAGCTGGAAGGACTCGAGCCCACCCCCTTGGACCGCTCGGGCACCCCGGCCCCAGTAATTACGGATTTGGGGGAGTATTAACGTTTGTTTCCTCTGTATGACTCAGAAAGGCGGCGGGCTAACTATCTTAGGGACTTCCTCCAACGCCTGCTTAAGCCTCTCCTGATGCTCTCTCAGAAAGTTCTTCAGCCTTTCCGCAGTCTCCCTCTTACATCTCCCGCACAGCAGCTTCCCGGACCTGCAAGCATCGTAGAGCTCTGCAAGCTCCTTATCATCCTGTATGAGGTGGTAGGTATTCATTTCATACACGGGGCATTTCTCAGGCTCCCCGCCCAGCCTCCGCTGCTCCTCAGCAGTTATTCTCCCCCCCGTTAAGGCCTTCATAAGCTTCCTGGCCGCTTCCTCAGGAGGGTCTGTGAGGGCTATGTAGGATTCCGGGTTGGATGAACTCATCTTACCTCCCTGCAGCCCGCTCATGAATCTGTGGTAGGTTGAGGCAGGCCTCGACAGCCCTAACTCCGCCCCATATCTGTCTGCAATATCCCTAGTCAGCCTTAGGTGAGGGTCTTGATCAGCACCTACGGGGACGAGAACGAGTTCATACCCCCCGAACTCCGGGAGTTGCGGGTGGAGAATGTCTGCGGCCTGCGTTAAGGCTGAAACAATCTTCGATGTTTCGAGGTCTTCACCATATATTGCCTTAAGCTCTGCCAGCGTGACCTTCCTGGAGAATATCTGTATTAGGCGGTAGTAAGGAACCTCATTATTTGACTGGAAATATATCCTCGTATTCTCCGGGTCCAGCCCTAAAGCTATGTAGTTAGGTATGTATTCCTTCATAGCTATCTCCACGACCTCCTTCCTGCTCTTCTTCCTGACTGCGTAGGCCTCGATGTCGGCAACAGCCACAATAATGTCTATGCCTAGACGCTGGTAGTAGACAAGCTGGTCAATAACCATTTTATGACCTAGATGCATCCTGCCTGAAGGCATGAGCCCTGTTAAGATAGCCACCCTCTTCCCCTTCTTAAGCGCGTCAATAACTAGGTCGAAGTCCCTATGCCCGAAAACTATGCCCCTACGCATTAGTGGGTGGGGCTCAGCTATCTCCTCGAGCTTGGGGAGAACCTCCTTAAAGGGCTTGATGCCGAAGTACGTGAACAGCTTCCCGTACTCCTTAATTGATTCATTACTCCAGGGATCTATTCGGAAGGCCACAATAGGCAACACCTTCCTTTCTAGGGATTTCCAGGATTTAAGCTTTCCTCACGTATTAAACCGTTGAAGACCGGAATTAATAGGGGCGGGTTTGCCGGACATAGTTAAGGTAACTACCGGCGTCAGGAAGCTTGACGAGGCTTTAGGGGGAGGAGTACCTAAAGGCTCATGGGTTGCCATAACCGGCGAGCCCGGAACCGGGAAATCAATACTCTGCATGCATTACGCATGGGCCGGTCTACAGGAAGGCGATCCCGTCATCTACGTAACTACGGAGGCAGAGTTCAGGGACGTGTTGAGGCAGGCACAACAGTTCGGCATGTACTTCAACGACTACGAGATTCACTACCTCGGAGGAAGGCCCTCATTCCGGAAGCCCCAGCTAGTGGTCATAGACATATTCAGCCTGCTTAAGACGGCTAGGCAACTCAACGCGGAGATGGCGGAGATCGAGTCAGGCAGGAAGTACGCGGCCCTAGAAATCGATGTGCTTGTCGCAGCAATCAACGAAGCCTACAGAGTACTCGGAGTCCTCGAAGAAGGAAGGAAAAGCCCATACAGACACGTAAGACTCATAATAGACTCCATGTCAGCATTCTGGGCAGATAAACCCGCCATGGCCAGAAGATACTCCTACGACCTCAAAATATCCACCCACAGAGAAAATGTCACAGCCTACCTAGTCTCACAATATGCAATGACGACCAAAAGCTTGGACTATGAGGAGCCTATTGCTATCCTGAAAGGAGGAGATGTAAAAGTACTGAAGATAGGTGAGTTAGTAGACAAGTACTTCTCCAGAGATTCGGATGGGGTTCGGCTCTTAAATGAACCAGTATACACCCTATCAATGGATCCACACACACTTAAGGTTCAATGGAAACGTGTGAAGGCCGTATTAAGGCATAGAGAGACAAGGAAATTACTAAGAATTAAGCTTGAGAACGAACGGTCCATAACTATAACACCTGATCATAGCTTGTATGCTTTAAGGCGTTATGGAGTCGCTCCAGTAAAGGGCTCAGAAATCCGCACAGGAGACCTCATACCTACCATTACTGCAATACCTTCCCCGAGAGGTAGACGGCCTGAAAAACACAATTTAGCAAAAGAATTTTGGGATAAGAAGAACATGAACATCTATCGGAAGAACCTACCTGACAGCATTAATGCTGATGCAGATCTTCGTGCTACCGTAAGTGCAACCTATAGAATGACTCATGATTTGGGAGGATATATCCAGAATAGAGTTGTTTATGGATTTATTTCCTCTTCGAAGGGAGGAACTTTGTCTCAATTAAACATGTCTCTTAATGCGGAACTTGAGCTCCTCCGTAACTTTACCTATAGTGACATAGGTTTTCTTGAAGTTAGAGATATAGATGTGGTGGAT
>CAZFVC010000123.1:0-2667 GCA_964522175.1 uncultured Desulfurococcaceae archaeon | reverse complement strand
ATGTCCACTTAATCTTGCTCAGCATCCCCGCTATCGTGTTATTCTTCAATAAACCCACTGATTTATGTTGTTAATTAAACCTTAAAATCCTGCATCAGCTTCTTAAAGTAGGTGCTAGGTTTGTCCTACGAGAAGTTAGGTACTGGAGCGACAACTGTCGGTATAAGGGTTAAGGACGCCGTGATCCTTGCCTCCGAGAAGAGGGTTTCCTACGGCGGCTTCGTGATGAGTAAAGCAGGAAAGAAAGTGTACGTGTTCAGAAACAGGTACGGGATTGCTTTCGCAGGGCTTTTCGCAGACATACAGACCCTTGCCAGGGTAATGAATGTGCAGCTCCATCAGTACGAGCTCGAGAACGGCAGGCCCCTCAGCGTTAAGGGGGCTGCGAAGCTTCTTTCCGTAATTCTATATCAGTATAAGTATTTCCCGTTCCTCTCGGAGGTAATTGTGGGAGGTATTGATGAGGACGGCGCACACATGATAGTGATGGATTCTTTAGGCTCCCTTATTGAGGACGATTACGCGGCTGTGGGTAGCGGAGCCCCAATAGCGATAGGCATTATCGAATCCAAATACGATAAGGAAATGTCTCTGGAGGATGCTGAGGCCCTCGCTGTGGAGGCTATTAGGGCAGCGATTAAGAGGGATGTTGCTTCAGGCGACGGGATAGATGTCGCGGTCATTACCCCGGAAGGGGCTAGTGAGAAGACATACCCGGTTGCCTGAGGACTATTGATGACGCGTTTCAGGGCTGGTAAGGCATTCTCGCTTCAGAAGAAGCTTTCTGAGGCAGTCTCCTTCGGGCCGCCGCCTCAAAGAATAGAGTTCGTTGTAGGTCTCGACATGGCTTTCGCGGGGAGAGACACGGGTGTCGGGGTCGCTGCGGCCCTAACATTCCCTGAACTCAAGCCTGTGAGGTATGCTTACGCAGTCGATAAGGTCCCGATACCCTACATACCCGGCCTCCTGGCCTTCAGGGAGGCCCCCTTACTGATAGCTGCTTATGAATCCTTAGGCATAGATGCAGACCTCCTAATCGTGGATGGGCATGGCGTGACGCATCCGAGGGGTTTCGGCCTAGCTTCACATATAGGTGTGGTTCTGGGTAAGCCCTCCATAGGTGCCGCCAAGAAGAGGCTCGTTGGTGAGGAGGTTGTGGAGGGCGATAGAAGATATCTCGTCGTTGGCGGGGTTAAGGCCGCTCTTCTCTACCCCCCGACATCTAAGAAGCCCATATACCTAAGTATAGGTAGCGGGGTCGATCTGGAGTTCATTGAGGAGATAGCCCCAAAGCTTTTTAGAGGACATAAATTACCAGAACCGACATATATCGCTGATCGAATATCTAGGGAGGTGAGGAGAAGGATTGTCCAGAATACTGGAAGGTGAGGTCCGTAGCGGGCTTGGCGAGGGAGCGAAATACGTTAAGATGCCTATGTATAACCTCCTCCTAACGGAGCTTCTTGACGAGGTCCCCTACCCGGGAACCCTTAACCTGCATATAGGGGAGGTTTTCGAGAAGTTCTCTGAGGAATGCCCTCCCTCACACATAAAGTCAGTCATTATCGACGGGGAAGAGAAGGGAGGTTTCTACTACTGGTTCGGGGACCTCCTGACTGAAGGGGGCCCAATACCTGTACTTGTTGTGAGGCCTTTCCTAAGCCGCCACCCGCCGGACGTTATTGAGGTGATTGCTGGGAAGAACCTTAGGGAAGCCCTAAACCTAAGGGACGGGGAGAAAGTCAGGATAAAGATTTTCTGCAGCGACACCCAGACGCAGAGGTGATTCCTGTGTCTGCTGAGGGAGTGAAGTCCGTTAAGACATCCATCTTCTTCACGACGTATGAGAATGGCGTTGCTGAGGAACTGATTAGGGAGATTTCAGAGAAGTATGAGGTTATTGAGAGCGGTAGGAGTGGAGTGGTTGAGGAGATGTATTACGTCTTCGTTAAGGGTGACGCTAAGGATATTGAGGATCTTCTCAGAGGGAGGGTCCTCTGGTTTAAGGTGGATGTCCTGGTTTTCAAGTAGGTTCATCCACCTCACCTAGTAGGTGTTTCCTAACAACAATTACTAGGGCGAGGAGTACTACTCCGACCGCCCCCAAGAGGTAATCGCCCGCCACCGCAGTCCTTATTCCTAGGGCGGCAGCTGCGAGAAGGAGGAATGCCTTCACCCTCACCCTAAATCAGCCTCACTCTAGAACCTCCCAGTATTCTTGAGGATGCGGCGGTTACCGCTATTAGGGAAGCTAGGTAAACCCCCGGAAGCACCACCATTGTGTAGAGGAATGAAACCGCCTGCGTAAGGATTGAGGTCATCACCGAGAATATTGATTCAAGGTACATCACCCGCTTCTCACTTACTTCAGGCCTAGGATAGTCCGCGCCTGCATGCTTAACCACCACCTCATGCTCCCCTGGCCCTAAGCTGAGGAGACATTCCTTCAGCTCTATACCTCTCCATTCACGCCTACCCCACCCGCATGATGCGTTACTGCCGTCGAGAAGCACTTCCTGAACCGTATCGGATGCTACAGTAATTAGGGGTAGGGACGTTTCCGCGTACGCTTCAAGATCCAGCCTGATTACGCCTTCCGTCAGTTCCGCCTTTCTGAGGGATACCTCGGGAGGTATTGCGGCTGCGAGGCCTTCCGAGTATATGAGG
>CAZFVC010000122.1:0-2685 GCA_964522175.1 uncultured Desulfurococcaceae archaeon | reverse complement strand
CCCACAAGTATGTAAATATATGGCAAACCCTCTTGGTAATTGACGACCACTTCCTTAACCAGAGTGTTCCCTGCTAAATCCTTACACTCAATGTGAACTATGTTCTTTCCACCTATCAACCCCTCAAGAGCTACCACCCAGTAGCCGTCTACCTTCTTCCCTGTGAACATCCTGCCGTTAACCACTACTCTAAGTTCCTTAAGGTCTTCTGAAGCCTTGAAATAGAGAACAGGATTACTAACTTTAACGTCGGTGGAATTAACTATCTCCACATCCGGAGGAGTTGAGTCAACCAGCAAAG
The DNA here is from genome assembly GCA_964522175.1 of uncultured Desulfurococcaceae archaeon. Lineage (GTDB taxonomy): Archaea > Thermoproteota > Thermoprotei_A > Sulfolobales > NBVN01 > CAZFVC01. The sequence goes on along the minus strand of CAZFVC010000122.1, from coordinate 2,384 downwards.
TGATGGACACATTTCTCACATTCCCGGCGTAATCTACTGCCCTAACAACTACCTCAAGAAGCCCTTCACTCGCCCGAGAAAGGTTGAAGAAGCCTGAATACTTTGTTGTGGGAGGTAAGGAAATATTACTGATAACTATACCCTCCATCGTGACCAATACAGCCTTTATGGCCTCATTATCCTTAACTAGGTAGGTTATTGTTGCATTGGGCTGCATATGGGAACCGTTAAATACATCCATGAAGGCAATGAAAGGCTTTTCTGTGTCTGCCTTAATCATCACAGTCCTGCTGGCGGAGTTACCAGCATTGTCCTCAGCAACAACCTTCACCAGATAATGGCCTGTAACCATGTTTGAGATTATAACCTTGCCATCAATAATTGGGGCAATAGATCCGTTAACATATGCCTCCAACTTAGAGATTCCTGAAGGATCGTTTACAGAAATTGGTACCCCTCCGATTGACGGTCCAATAAGGGTGCCGTTAGTTACTCCAGGAAACGCGATCACGGGCGGGAATAAATCCACTATAATATTCCTCGTCAGGCACACATAATTAAGAGACATATCGGTGGCACATACCCTTAACTGATGCGCGCCTTGAGAGAGATTTATTACGCTGATAGACTTGCTGAAGTTCTTAATTCCTTTAAGGCTTGAGTTCAGATATATGGAAGTATTATCGAGGTAGACTTCTATTCGTTTTAGTCCAAAGTTGTCTGACGTGTTGAAATATAGTGTTACATTCGCCTTATTTGTGTAATTTCCTTGAGGCAGTATTTCGAGATTCAATTCCGGAGGAGTTGAGTCCACAGTGAACTCGAGTTTCGTCTCCCTAAAGTTTCCGACTAAGTCTTCGGTACTACATACAAGTTCATGCCTCCCGTCTGCCAACTCAGACACATTTAGTTTTATCAGAGGTAGATATGTTCCGTTATAAATCACTTTTCCGTCAAGGATGACTAATTCATTACGTATACCAGTATTATCTGAAAATGTTATGTTTATTTCTGGTACATCTACAGGGCTTACGACTTCGTAGTTGACATCTGGAGCAATCTCGATCTCGGGGGCCTGCAAATCGGACTTAACATTTAACACTGATTCAGCTCTATTTCCTCCGCTATCTTGTGCCACAACCTTGATTAGGTGATCCCCGGTAAGTAGTGGCGAGACAAGAAGCTTTATCAAACCATTCGTTGCCTGAATAACTTCGTTATAATATTTGTTTCCATCGACGTACACAGTAATATTTATCCATGGAATATTATCGGAAGCATTTATGGTTAACTGAATAGAGCCTGCTACAAGAATATAATTAGGTGAAGTAGGATAGAGTTTTAACTCAGGTGGTTGGGAATCAATAATTATGAAGAACCTTAGAAATGTTTTATAACCCTCATCGTCCTCTGCCACTATGTTCAGCCACACCCTTCCATTTGCTTTTATGGTGGCATTAGCGATGAAGTTGTAGGTCTGCTTACCAGGCTCAACCGTAATGCTCCATAACTTTGACCCAGAATCATCCGTGATAGTTATTGTAAGATTTATGATATGTCCGTGGGGGTCAGATGCTGTAATATTTAGAGGTATGAAAGACCCGTAAATTTGTTCTTGAGTAGGTGACGCCACAGTGATTATGGGGGATGTTGCATTGGTAAGTACAGATGCTCTTTCCAACCATTTTGTATAGCCTTCTGCCCATACGGTCAGGTATATGTCAGGGGCTGTAACGTCGGAAGGTATAGTAATAAATGCTTTACCTTCGGAATCAGTGGTCGCTGAAGTAATTAAGGACAGGTCGCTTGCGTTGTAAATTCCTATCAAGGCTCCATTGATAGGAGTGGCCTCATCCTTATCCGTGACACTTACTTCCAGCGTCGAACCAGCTTTTATGTCTCCATGATTCACTTCCATATACCTTGGTGTCTCTATCCATGCGGGGAGTGCAGGGTCTCCGAGCAGGTTATAGGATAAAAGATCCTTCTTCTCGGGGAAGTTTGTGTAGGTGCCACCATGTTCCTGAATGTAAGCATACTTACTGAGCGCAAGTGCCTCTCCAAGCCTGTTATGGGATTCTGCTATAAGCTCCTTGAAGAAGAGGTAGGCGAATTCTTGGTCGAGATAGTTTCCTGGTGCGGTCCAGTTTATTTGGTAGTAGGATACTCTAGAGGCAGCTATAACGCCTACTGAGGACGATGTTACGAGATATTCTGCAAGAGACTGAAATGATGCATCATACTGGCCGTCTGAGCAGGCCATTATGTAGTACACAGGGTACATTCCATTAGGATCCAATCCCGCGGTTTTATTAAGAAATGTCAGCGAATCTATCTCATCCCTTTCAGGTATTTCATCCCCATCATCCCATTTCCATAGGAGT
>CAZFVC010000121.1:0-2692 GCA_964522175.1 uncultured Desulfurococcaceae archaeon | reverse complement strand
ACTTAATACTCCTCACACTTAGGTTAATAGGTCAAGATGCCGCCGTCTCCGCCGCTTATAGGTGTAGTAGGGAAGACGAATGTAGGTAAATCAACATTCTTCGAGGCAGCCACCCTAGTCCCTGCCAAGATTGAGAACAGACCTTTCGTAACCATCGAGCCCAACATAGGGGTGGGATACGTCAGGAAGAAATGTGTCCATGTGGAGCTCGGTCTGCCCAAGTGCGACCCGAAGAACTCCCTCTGTGTTTCAGGTTACAGATTCATCCCCGCCAAGATTCTTGATGTGGCAGGGCTCATCACAGGCGCCCACGAAGGAAGAGGGTTAGGGAACAAGTTCATGGACGACTTAAGGCAGGCCGACGCCCTTCTTCACGTAGTTGACATGTCGGGATCCACGGATGAGGAAGGAATGCCTGTTCGTCCAGGAACCCACGACCCGCTTAAAGACATTAAGGAGATTGAGGACGAGATCGATAAGTGGTTCTTCGGCGTTCTTTCGAGGGGATGGGACAGATTCTCACGCGGACTGGACGCGTTACCAATCGATAAAGTTATTGATTCACTCACGAAGAGGGTTTCAGGCCTCTCCATAAGGAGGGAAAACGTTGCTGAAGCCCTCAGAATGACGGGCCTCGACAAGGTTAAGCCTAGTACATGGAGGGGTGAGGACCTAGAGAACTTTGTGAAGACTCTGAGGAGATTAGCGAAACCTGTGATTGTGGTGGCGAACAAAATGGATATTCCTGAAGCGGAGGATAACCTGAGGAGGGCGTTAAAGGAATTCCCTGACAAAACCATTATCCCAACATCCGCGGTTTTCGAGCTTGCCCTCAGAAAGGCAGAGAAAGCCGGCCTAATCAGGTACATACCGGGGGATGAAGAGTTTGAAGTGATTGATCCCTCCAAACTCACCGAGAAACAGAGGAAGGCCCTCGAACTGATCTCCGACTTCATGAGGAAGTATAAAGGGACAGGGGTTCAGAAAGCGTTGAACACTGCGGTATTCGATGTGCTTGGGTTAATAGCTGTGTACCCTGTGGAGGATCCTCATAAGTATACAGATACCTCCGGAAACATTCTCCCAGACACATACCTAGTTAAGAGGGGAACCACCGCCCACGAACTGGCATACCTAATACACACTGATCTAGGGGAAGGATTTCTGTATGCCGTGCTTGCTAAGGAGAATAAGAGGGTTGGAGGAAACTACGTTCTACAGGATAATGACGTAGTCAAGATAGTTTCCACTAAGGCCGCCAGACACTGAGATCCACTCTACACTCCTCCTTAACTGTACCGACCTCCCAATCCCCTTTGAGGTGGCTGCATGGAGGCAGATCCTTCTTAACCACTAGACCTGGGTTTATCCATGAGTACGCACCTATCTTAACGCCTGGGTGTGTGGATACGTTAACACCTGTCTTCACATAGCCTCCTAGGAATGCACCGAGCTTCTTTCTACCGCTTGACTCCCTCCTCCCTTTCACAGTGAAGGGGACGGGCTTCCCGTCGAATCTGAGGTTAGCAAGTATCGTTCCTGCACCTAGGTTGGAATACTCACCCACTATGGAGTCACCGATATATGCTTGGTGGGCCGCGTGGGCATGCTCCATCACAATGCTTTCCTTAACCTCCACATTAAACCCCACCTTAGCCCCCTCAAGAATAACTGCGTAGGGACGTAGGTAGGCATTAGGTCCTACTGAAGCTTCTCTGCCGACGTACACAGGGCCCTTAATGTATGTCCCTGAAAGAATTTCGGCCCCCTCCTCAATAACTACCGGGCCCTTAACCACTACACCATCCTCCACACGACCCTCTATTCTAGTAGACCCTAGACGGTTGAGGAGATACCTATTCAGCTCCAGGAGGCTCCACGGCCTACCGACATCTTTCCAGTATGGAAGCCTAGCCACAGCCACAGGCATTAATGCGCTGTACTTCGTTAAAGCATCCGTAAGCTCGTACTCACCCCTGGGACTAGGCTCCAGATTGGCGACATAGTCCCCGATACTGTAGGGTAGGAGGTATATGCCTGCATTGATCAGGTTTGACAGAGGGTTCTCAGGCTTCTCAACAATTCCCTTCAGGAAACCTCCCTCAACCTTCAGCACGCCGAACCTTTCAGGATGCTCCACCTCATACGCCCCTATGCAGGCCTCGCCCCCACATTCGGCCACAGCCCTGAAGCCCTCAAGAGGGGTGTAGATATCACCGTAGACTAAGATGAAACGGTCACTACTGAGAAAGTTCATCGCCGCGTTGAGGGCGTGGCCTGTGCCGAGAGGTACACCCTGCTCAACAACGCGTACGTCAACACTCCGGCCTGAAGCCCAAGACCTAACCTCCTCCTCAACCTGGGTCTTCAGGTAGCTCACGACTACAACGAAGTTCTCTACACCTAACGATGCAAGACTGTCTAGGTGGTGGCGGATCAGCGGCCTGCCTAGAAGAGGGACTAGGACCTTGTGACGCGTGTGGGTAATGGGCTCCAGGCCCTTACCGTAGCCCGCTGCAAGAATGACTGCTTCCTTAACCAATAACTTCCGTTCCCTCATAGATAGTCATTCCAATCATTTTATATAGGTTTATGGTCGTCTCTAAGGGGTTCCACCTCGTCCATAGGGACTTACTTATCCCTATGGGATCATGGGTGGCTTTCGAGGCTAACGGAACGAGCCTCACATCTA
>CAZFVC010000120.1:0-2723 GCA_964522175.1 uncultured Desulfurococcaceae archaeon | reverse complement strand
ACTCGCTCATGAGGAATTTCTTAACGTTCTTTGCCTTAGTCACCGCAAGCATCATCTTAAGCATCTCTATGTCCACACCCTTAGGATGAGGCTTCACCTCCCTAGGAGGTATGGGGAGCCTGTTAGTGCTTCTCTCGAAATAAATCACTGTACCTTCAGGATTCTCGAAAACTATTTCCGCGTATGGAGCAATAATAGCCGTCCTTAAGAGGTAATCATAAATCCTGCTCTTGGAACGTACCCAGTCACCCTCAAGATACAGCTTAACTGATGTGCCGTGCCATCCATCCCTCTTCTCATATGACCCTATACGGAAGATTGAGGGGGTGTTTGTCTTAACATCTATAGCGACCTGAAAGAAGTATATTTTCTTCCCCAGTATTGTTGAGGTAATTACCTCAACAGGTTTACCTGTAGTCATCTGTCCGTAGAGGACAGCCATCTTCGCGCCTAGGCCGAACATCCCTCTAGTCTGCCTAAGAACATACTTAGAGCTGTAGAGGAGCTGCCCGAAAGCTTTAGGAACATTTTTGGGAGGTATCCCTATGCCGTTATCCTCAACGCTAACGCTGAAGATCTTGCCTTTCTCATCCTCTTTCCTCATAATTATCTTGATTGTGGGTTTGATCATGTGGGAATCGGTAGCGTCTAGGGCGTTCTCAACAAGCTCCCTGACGGCCTGATATAGTGCCCTAACAGGGTTGCTGAAGCCTGCAAGCTCCCTGTTCCTGTAGAAAAACTCTGAGGGAGTAAGCGCCCTGAACTTCTCCGCCGTACTCTCAGACATCCATCCACCACCTAAGAACTAATGGGTAAGTATCTTTTTAAGGGATATACAAAAACAGGTAATTATATTCGCTTATTCCGTGATCAGTCCTGCCGCGATGATGGGTAGCAGAACTGTTGCATCTCCGTAGACAGTGACGTGCTTGCCTTTAGGCTTCAGCTTACCCCAGCTTATTGCTTCACGTGTCTTGGCCCCGCTCAGGCTGCCGTCCCACTCAACCGCAGTCGTTATGTATACAGAGTAGTCAAGCCCTTCCTTAAACTGGTTCCACCAGATCGTGTGGTGCTTACTTATACCTCCCCCAATAACTAGGGCGGCACTCACCTTCGACTGGAAGACCGCGTCGGAAAGCTCCTTCATGTCTCTGAAGAGATCGACTGTAAGTCCTGTGAACTGTGAATGTATGAAGAGGTCTGTGCCGAACGCCCCATCCACATAGCCCGGGACATAGACCTTAACGCCCTTCCTGTATGCAGCGCCGAGTATTGAGTTGGGGTCTCCCTTAAGCATGGAGCCCGCCAGCTTAAGCAGCTCCCTAATCCCCCAAACCTTTTTCTTGGCTGATGCTTCCTTAACAAGCCTCTGCACAAACCTCTCCACAGTAAGTCCGTAAGACTCGAACGGGATGAAGACGTTTCCAAGCCTATGCATACCCTCCTCCTTAAGCTCTGCGTCATCAGCCTCGAAGAAGCCTTTAAGGTACTTCCCCCCTGAAGCCCTAGCTATGTCGTGGTCCAGCGACCCGCACGTAGTTATCACGATGTCGAACAGCCCGGACTCAATAAGTTGGGCGAAAACTCCTCTAAGACCTGTCGAGATGAGGTTCCCTGTGAATGAGAGGAAGCGGAGGTCCGACACCTTCAGCCCTTCCTTAAGGACCTCAACAGCCCTCGCAACATCGGCTGCTGTGAATCCATGTATGTCTTCAAAGGCCTTAATCAGCTCGCTAACGGTCATACTTCCCCTGACCCTTACGTCCCTCACTTCAGAAAGTTCCTTCACGGCAATTCACCTACCTCAAGCATCTCCATATATACTTTTCTCTGGGTTCTTGTGTGGAGGTTCTTCAGGGTTACAGAACCCTCCTCAACCTCCTTACCTCCAACTATGGCAGCGTAGTCGTAGCCGGCCCTCGAGGCATAGCTGAGGAGGTCCCCGACCTTCTTCCCATATCTCGCGTCAGCGACTAGGCCGAGCTCTCTGAGCCTCCTGGCAACCTTGTCCACATAGGTGTAGTTATCTGTCAGCGCAGCTATGAGGACCCTTTCACGGGCCTCGGGGAGCTTCCAGCCTGCCTTGCTTAAGGAAAGGCGGAGCCTATCTATCCCGAGAGCGAAGCCTGTCGAAGGTGTTTCAGGTCCCCCGTAAAGGGAGATGAGGGTGTCATACCTCCCTCCCCCGGTTATGCTGAATGATAGGTGTGGTGTCAGAACCTCAAATATGAATCCTGTGTAGTAAGCCAGCCCCCGAGCGAACCCTAAGTCCACGTAAGGCTCCTTAACCCCGGCCTTAAGGGAAACATCCAGTATTGTGGCAAGCCTGCCAAGCTCCTCACGAAGCTCGGGCTTCAGCCCCAGCTCCTCACCGAATGAGGTAATTCTTTCAGGGTCGTTAGTGACTAGCGTTGAAAGGGACTCAATAATGGACGTGTCAGCCCTCTCAAACCTTGAAAGCTCTTTAAACGCCTCATCAACCATTTTCTTATCTAGGTAATGTATTATGAGGTCTTGCACGTCCTCAGGAACGCCCCACCCACGGAAAAGCTCTCTGTAAACTCTCATTGTGCTCATCTTCACCCTATATTCACTGAGACCTACTGCCGAGTAGTAGTCCCTCAGAAGCAGGAGGAGCTCAATATCTGTGTGGGTGCCGGAATCACCGATATATTCTATTCCTGCTTGATAGAACTCGCGGAACCTTCCCTGCTGAGGCTCCT
>CAZFVC010000119.1:0-2815 GCA_964522175.1 uncultured Desulfurococcaceae archaeon | reverse complement strand
GGTACGCGTCCTTAGGTTCATCGCCGTAAACAACCTCTACCCGTACACCATACTGATTAAAGAAATAATCTAGATACTCGAACCCAAACCTCGTAAGCCTATCCTTATAGGTGACTACCACCACGTCAACTTGCTTATCTATCACATAGTTGAAGAGCTCCAGCAAGCCTCTTCGACTAGTTTTCAAACCGCTAGCCACATCGCTAAGAACATCAACTACTATATAGCCCTTAGCTGAGCAGTACTGCATGAGATACTGTATCTGCCTCTCAAGGTCTCCATTCTGATCTGAAGAACTAACACGAGCATAGATGACTGCTCTAACTTCCCTTGTCTCTACCCCACTCATGAGTCTCTTTACCTCGCTTTCCGGTATACGATATTTACCACCAAGTGTTTGTACTGCCCTTATCTTCCCCTCCTTAATCCATCTACGAAGAGTAACGTAGCTAACACCGAGAAGCCTACAAACCTCCTTAGGACGAAGTAAACGCTCACCCATTCATATCCATTAGATAAACTTGAATATCAGCTTATATAAATCTTCCCTATGAACATCAAAATATATTCTGCCCATAAAAATAGGCGGTTAGGAGAAAATAGTGTTTCCCAGCTAGTGAGGCGGGTGGGTAACTATGACTGCCTTCTTAGGGCCTTCAGGTGTAGGTATGTATAATAGCTTTGACTTATAGATCTCTGTCTTCCTCACAGGGTAAATCTTCTTAGCCGCCTCGAAGAGGTCGATGGCCAGCTGACCGAAAATCATTGCCTTAATGTACTCATCGAGAGTCATGCTCTCGGCCTTCTCCTTAAGCACCCTCACTATCTCCTTCCTTATTGCCTTCCTCTGGCTTGTCTTACACCTGTAGGCAGTGAGCACAACGCCCTGAACCCTTAAAACATAGCCATCCTTCGTAGTGACGTCAACTATTGCGGCAACCTTACTTGACTTCCTCCTTATTATCGACTTCATGTAGTCCCTCGCCAGCTCATGGCCTTTGAACCTGGTATAGGCTATGTCGTCCTTCACGTCATGGACCTGGAAGTATAGATGTATGTGGTGCTTGCTGAAGTCTCCTGTCAAGTCGAAGAGCGTTACCTCGAAAACCCTGCCCAGAAGCTTCCATTCCTTATCGGACGGGGTGGTTCCGATAGGCAGATTCTCGAATATCGGAGGAGCAACTACCCTGAACCACTTCTTCATCTTCCACTTATCCCTAATGCTTGCTCTCGACATATTCCCGAAACCTACACATGAAATACGTGCAGGGTTTATAAGAATTAGGTGGTTGCCTGGAGGAGCTTAGTGACGGACTCGGTTAGTCGGGAGTACTCGTCAAGAAGGGAGAGTATTGTGAGAAGATCTCTCGTGCTCAGATCACCCTCCCTACGTATCTCAATCCTTAAACCCTCCTCCCCCCGAATGCTCCTAACCCGGAACCCCTTAGGCGGTTTCTCATCGTCAGGCCTGAAAGCCTTGGAAAGTGCCTCAGCCTCCCTACGGCCCATTTGGAAGATCACGTGAGCTACCGGCCTGCAAGTAATTTTTCATTCACCTCCCTAGCAGGGATGGCTAAGTATCCTCCTTCAAGCCTACCCTTCGGGAGGAGAGAGAGCCTCACATCCCTCGGGAGAAGCGAATATGGAAGGAAAACCCTATCCCCGAACTCCACACCCGCAATCCCGTCAGGAGCCAGCCTACCAAGACCCCTGAACACCTTCGTCAGTACGCCTCCCGAAAGCTTCATCGGGTCTCCTCCGACAGTAATCAATTTTCTGCGTTTCACACCTGCAGACTCGTCGAGGGCCCGCCTAACCTCAGGGAAGGAAGCTATCAGTCCCTGAACACTCCACGCAAGATACGTCTTATTACTTACGGACGCTGCAGCCCCTCCCCAACCTGAGGTATCGATCAGCCACTGCATCCCGTACGCCGCTAGGTAAAGATCCTTAGCAAGCCATGAATTCTTTGCTAGGAAGTGCTTCACTTTCCTGCCGCCGCTTGAGATACCTGCCTTCATAAGAACCTCCTCAATATCGGGGCCGCCTTCAAGACTCCTCATAAACATGTCAAGGATTAGAACATCTATGCTTAATCTAACAGCCTCCGCCGGCCCTAAGTGAGCCCACCCCATAACGGGGGGACCATCCCTCACCTCAATAACGTCCTCCTTAACAAGTTTCTCAATCATAGCCGACTCAGATTCCGTGAACCCCTTATCCAGGGATCGGGGTGTATGCCTCCAGAGCATGGCGGAAGTCATAACGAGCTTAACGTCCTTAGGAATAATATCGAATTCGGAAAGAAGCTCTATAACACCCTCCGCAAGAAGCTCGAAACGGAGAACGTAGTTATTCCCGACCTTAACCGATCCCTCCCCCGAAGACTCCTCGAGAACCACGCATCTCCTGCACGAGGTCGGGGAACCCCCGACCGCTACAGTCAGAGGAAGCTCCCTCTGGAGAGGGGAGACCTCATCAAACATCACCGTGTCTATGTCGAGAGATCTGAGAACCCTACTAACAAGCCCAGCAACACATGAGTTGTAAGGGTCGTAAAGGGAGGTTACCCCCACTGAGAAGCCTTCCTTCTTAGCCTCCTGAATAACCCTCTTAAAAACATCTAAAGCGCTCACCGACTCGAATGAGAACGGCACAACAAGCCCCATTCAATACCTTAATGAAGCAAAATATAGTTATGCAGAGTGTATGAAGCCTCCCCTAAGCCGGTCAGCTGCCGCCCTCCTCAACAATCATCAGAGGCCTGGAAACGATTATCTTTGCTTCCTCAGGCCTGTACTTCCAGTCGGGTGGT
>CAZFVC010000118.1:0-2862 GCA_964522175.1 uncultured Desulfurococcaceae archaeon | reverse complement strand
CCCGGCCGCGGCTCCAATCATTGTTTTCAATCCTTACAATTCATTGAGATGTGGCCATGAAGGGAATTGAGGATATGTAGTTAAAGATTAAAACTCTTATAAGATTTGTTAAGGGAGCCACGTAATGTTACCCCCACCTCCTCCTGTTGGGCTTTCTCCTGGATTCATAATTTTTAACCTCGCTATTGCGGCATTCCTAACAGGTTCAGGTCTTTACGTGCGGAGAATGAATGTTAGTAGGGTGTTTAGTTGGTCGCTTATCGTTTGGGGTGCAGCTGTCTTTGTACAGGTAGGTGTGGCCACATACCTCAGCTCTGCCTATGGCAGTCTTGACAGCGAATACTTGAAACTCCTATTTATGACTGCATGGGCCGTTGAGCTAATTGCCTTCCTCCTAGTTAACGCTGCCGCTAGGATCATTATAATATGGAAGGCTTCGAGAACCTAAATCCATCTTAAGGAAAGTCATAAAGCCCTATGACAGGAACATTGTCACGTGTTAAACCCGCAGTAGGGCCCAAAAACAAAGAAAATTAGATCGAAGAAGTGTTTACGTTAATTCTTTTCTAGCATATTCAGTTGATTCTCTTTTCTCGTCCGGACCTTTGGATGATCTTTCCCGCTCTTTCTCCTGCTTCTCTTGAGCTTCCTTCATCCTCATCTGTCTTCTAGCAGTCCTTCTTGCTGTCCCCCCAGCAATTCTTCTCATTTTTTCCACCAAGTTATATTGAATAACGTTGCTAAAGCATTAAGTTTAAGGATGCTTACACAAAACCTTAACGGATGAACCATGGATCCTAACGCAGCACTATCCTTGGGGCTTACTGGAAGCGTAAACGTGGCAGTCGGCGTATCCATACTGGCTGCGGGCATATACCTCCTCACTAAGAAAGATAGGAAGCTTTCGGGAAGGAAGATAGGTACCTACATGCTTATATGGGGGAGTGTATGGGTTACCATTAAAGTGATTTCAGGTGTAGTGAACTTTGTAACCTTCACTATACTTGTTGAGAGATGGTCCAACATACATATGTATCTAAACTCGCTCAACATTCTTTCGATATTCTTAAGTATGGCATTGTCCGCTGTGTTGGCCATTATTCCATGGTTAATGGTTGTTTGGGGGAGTTGAGGATTAATTAGAAATATTATTCTCTTCATTAATATAATTCATGGATGAAGCGTTGGTTCTTCTCTTCGATCTGAAAGAGGCGGTTAAGAGGTCGCAGAACCCCATTAAAGAAATCATCAGAAAGTACGGAATTCCGGAGCCCGTGTTCCTGAACGAGGATGACACTATTGAGAAACTCATTAATGCGTTAGTGAGGTATAGGCGTGACTGTGTCCTCGTCAATGACAGTGAGGGAAATCTCAGAGGGATAATCACGTTAATGGATCTGCTTAAGATCTTCAAACATGAGCCTAAGAGATCCCTACTGCTGCGGGTCCCTAAGGGAGGTGTAGAGAGTGGGGAGTCACCTATAAGGAACATTATGAGCAGGAACCCCCTCAAACTCAGTTCCGAAGAATCCATTATGAAGGCCCTTGAACTCATGCTTAAGTACAGAATATCACACGTAGTCGTCACTGAAGGAAAAAGCGTTAAGGCGGTCATAACTAAAAAGATCATCCTAGCCGAACTCTTGGGTCTAGACACCCTTAAAGCAATCACCCCTGACCTAGGGTGCTGATTGTTGCAAACAACAGAATTTTTTGTCCTTCTCGACATTCTTCTCGCGCTTTTCTTCGCTAAACTGATGGAGGAGGCAATGATACGGCTGAAGCAGGCTCCCGTTCTGGGAGATATTCTCGCAGGAATTATTGTGGGCCCCACGGTCCTCGGGCTAATAACCTCTTCGGAAAACATCATGCCTATAGCGTGGTTAGGGATAGTCATACTTATATTCATGGCAGGTTTCGAGGCCGACATTAAGGAGTTCAGGCGGTATGGAATTAAAGCAGCTTTAGTGGGTCTAGGGGGAGTTATTGCCTGCTTCGGCCTGGGCTACTTCATAGGCCTGATGGGGGGATATCCCCTACACACATCACTCTTTATAGGTGCGATACTCACCCCCACCTCAGTAGGTGTCACCGTAAGCACATTGACTGAGCTTGGAATAATCCATAAGGAAACAGGCTACGTGATCCTTGGCGCTGCAGTTTTTGACGATATTTACGGTGTTATAGTTCTGACAATTATTTACTCCCTCATAAGTGAGGAGGGTCTCTCCCTATCGAACTACGGCCCTCTAATAGTTGGAGGATCTATTCTCGTCCTCATAGTGGCGGTAATACCTAGATTCACCCACCACATAGAGAGACTCATAGCCCACATAAGGATTAGTGAGGCCCCCTTCATCCTCCTCTTGTTGCTAGGTATGGGGGGAGCCACACTCTCAGCATACTTTGGCCTCACCCCAATACCTGGAGCGTTTCTCATGGGGCTGGCCCTATCCGGGATACACTCACCTGAAGCCCTCAGAACAGATTTCGAAGTACTTGAAAGAGTAATAACTCCCCTCTTCTTCGTCCTAGCCGGAATACTTCTCAACCCATGGATAGCGGCACCCAGCGAGGTAGGGATAACCCTAATACTTGCGATTATAGGTGCTGGACTACTGGGTAAGGTTCTGGGATGTGGCTCAGTGGCTAGGGCCGCAGGGGTCAGGATAAGGAACGCTTTAGGCATAGGAGTGGCAATGATGCCTAGAGCAGGAGTAGACATTGTGATAGCAGTCGTTGGCTTGTCTCTAGGTATAATAGATCAGACAATATACTTGTCAGCACTAAGCCTGATTTATGTATCCTCCCTACTAACACCGCCACTAGCTAAAGCCCTATTAAAACAGTAACAGAGAAGAA
>CAZFVC010000117.1:0-2883 GCA_964522175.1 uncultured Desulfurococcaceae archaeon | reverse complement strand
GGCAGACATAGCCGAAATTGTTCGTGGAGGTAGGAAGATTATAATAGTGCATGGTGGAGGCAAGACCGTTAGCAGGTACAGCCTGAGTATGGGAATTAAACCTGTCTTCGTTTCGCATCCTAACGGAGGTAAAAGCCGCTACACTACGGAGGATGAGCTGAAGGTGTATGTGATGAGCATGGCCGGCCTCATAAATAAGGAGATAGTTGCTTCCTTATTTAAGAGAGGGGTTAAGGCAGTAGGCCTGAGCGGGGCGGATGCCTCTCTCCTGACTGGAAGAAGGAGGAAAAGGATATTGATCATTGATGAGAGAGGCCGGAAGAGGGTAATTCCGGGAGGATTCACGGGCAAGATCATTAAGGTAAATACCGAGCTTCTTGATATCCTTCTGAAGGCCGGTATAGTTCCCGTCATATCTCCTATAGCTATCGATAAGGACGGGACGCTCCTTAATGTAGATGCTGACCAGGCGTCATCCTCTGTAGCATCATTCATGAATGCTGAGGTTCTGATTCTTCTGACAGATGTTGAAGGCGTTTTTATAGATGATGCTCTAGCTAAGGAGCTCAGAGGTGATGAGTTACCTAACTTAATTGAGAAAATAGGGCTAGGTATGAACAGGAAGTTAGTTGAAGCCCATAAGGCATGTAAGGGAGGTGTTGGCCAGGTAATTATATCTCCCGGTCTGGGTGAGAGACCTCTCAGTAAAGCTCTTCACGGCCTAGGAACAAGAATAATCTGTGAGGGAGATTCGAATTGAAGAAGAAAGCAAGAACCTCTGCAAAAATAGATGAAGTAGATGTGAGGCTTCTCTCACTCCTTAAATCCAATTCACGCACGTCCTACGCTAGGCTCGCAGACGAATTAGGGATGAGCGAGTCGGCTGTGAGGAAGAGAATAAGTAGGTTGAGGAAAGAAGGTATAATTAAGAGGTTCACAATTGATTACAAGCTTCCTAACGAGGTGCGTGCATTAATACTCATAAAAACAACCCCTCCTACCCCCGTTCCTGAGGTAGCGAGAAATATCGCTAGAATTGACGGGGTGGATGTGGCTTATGAAGTGACAGGAGAGATAGATATTGTGGCTGTAGCTACGAAGCCTAACATTTCCGGCATTAATGAGATTATCGACAGCATAAGAAATGTGGAGGGGGTTGTCAGCAGCAACACCTTAATCATTCTTAATGATTGGGTTAAAGTAGGGCTCATGGTTAAGTGATGTGAAAGTTATTTTTCAATTATCTAGCATTTATGAATGGTTCTAAATCCTCACTTTCAGTAACGGAATAAATTATTTTCCGGACTGATTCATGTAAAATGTTTTTTATTCTTATCCCCTAGAATCACTGGAGTGATTGAGTCATGGATAAGGGAGGCTCGAGCGGGGAATTCAGGTTGTTTAGGGAGGTTTTCCCTGATGGTGCACCTCCCAGAATTCTTCTTAGCGGAGATATAGATATAGGAAGCATAAGGCTGACCGACACTACCTTGAGGGACGGGCAGCAGGGGTGGAGAACCTTAACTGTTGAGGAAGCACTGCATCTTTATGATGTGTTATCTGAGCTGGCGGAGGGGGGAAGCATAATCAGCACTGAGTTATTTCCCTACACCTCTAGAGATAGGGAGATAATTAAGGAGATTCAGGCGAGGGGTTATGACTACCCTAAGCCTATTGGATGGATTAGATGCACTAGGAATGATGTAAGGCTTGCTAAGGAGGCTGGATTGGAAGAGGTTGTTATGCTTGCTTCGATTTCGGATTATCATGTAAAATATAAGTTCGGGGAGTTGAGGAGTGAGGTATTTGGTAAGTATCTAGATGCCATACAGTTTGCGTACGAGAATGATTTGGACGTGAGGGTTACTTTAGAGGACATTACGCGTGCAGATCTTGAAGGGGGCGTAATCCCATTTATTTTGAAATTGGTTGATCTGGCTGGTAAATACGGGAAAATGTTAATTGTAAAGCTCGCGGATACGCTTGGTCTGGGTCTGCCTTTCCCGGAAGTACCTCCTCCCAGAGGGATTCCTCAAGTGATAAGGAGAATTAGGGAAGCCACAGGTTTAGGACCGGGAAATATAGAGTTCCATGGACATAATGACCTGGGCTTAGTGGTTGCTAATCATTTATCCGCTTGGCTGTATGGTGCTGGGCTATCTAACTGTACCCTCTTCGGTATTGGTGAAAGGGCCGGGAACTGTCCTTTGGAAGTAATGATGGTTCATTATGTAGGTTTAACAGGTAGGGAAGCTAACTTAACAGCGATTAAGAAGGCTGCTGACTTAGTAAGGGATATGGGCTTTAACATACCTGAATTCTATCCCTTGGTGGGTGCTAATGCCTTCAGGACGAAGGCAGGTATTCATATAGATGGTTTAATGAAGAATCCGCAGGTTTACCTGCCTTTCGACCCTCTTAAGGTGCTCGGTATTCCTTACTCAGTTGCTGTCACACCACATTCAGGCAGGTCCGCAGTTGCCTTATGGATGAACAGGTATGTAAGTCCCCATATAGGTATGTCTTATAGCAAGAATGATCCCGTAGTTAGGGAGACTTACGAAGAAATTGTTCAGCTTTTCGAACGTACGAAAAGAAGGCACCCACTAACGAATGAGGAGCTTTGGAGTATTGTCGCTAAGCATGTGCCGAACCTAATGAAAATAATGAAGGAGGAAGGGATCGAGAGAGTTGAGGATTAGGAGGAATGTGTAATGGTGGAGGGAACACTAACTGAAGCTATTCTGGGTAGTAAGGTAGGAAGAGGCCTGAGTGTGGGAGAGATATTGGTTTTTGATGTGGATCTTGCTTATGCACATGATGGCACAGCTCCCCTGGCTATAAAGGTTATGGAGGAAACCCCTGAACTAAATAAAATAAAGC
>CAZFVC010000116.1:0-2884 GCA_964522175.1 uncultured Desulfurococcaceae archaeon | reverse complement strand
GTGGCAAGCCTACCCAGCTCCTCACGAAGCTCGGGCTTCAGTCCCAACTCCTCACCGAATGAGGTAATTCTTTCAGGGTGGTTAGTGACTAACGTTGTAAGAGACTCAATAATGGATGTGTCAGCATTCTCAAACCTTGAAAGCTCCTTAAATGCCTCATCAACCATTTTCTTATCTAGATAATGTATTATGAGGTCCTGCACGTCCTCAGGAACGCCCCACTCACGGAAAAGTTGCCTGTAAATCCTCATTGAACTCATCTTCACCTTATACTCCTTAAGACCTACCGAGGAGTAATAGTCCCTCAGAAGCAGGAGGAGCTCAATATCTGTGTGGGTGCCGGAATCCCCGATATACTCTATTCCTGCCTGGTAGAACTCGCGGAACCTTCCCTGCTGAGGCTCCTCATACCTGAATGCCTGCCCAATATAGAAAAGCTTAATCGGTTTAGGCTGGGACATTAGTTTCCTTAAATAAATTCTCGCCACGCTTGCAGTAAGTTCCGGCCGGAGACAGACCTCCCTACCTGCCTTATCTCGAAACACATACATGCTTCTACTTATCTCCGGCCCTGACTTAACGGCGAAAAGCTGGAAAAGCTCTATCGTTGGCGTGATCACGTATCTGTATCCGTAGGAGAGGGCTATGTCGGCAAACCTTTCCTGGAGCCAGAGCATCTCCTCCGACTCAGGGGGGAGGAGGTCACGCATACCTCTAACAGGCTCGGTCCTTATCTTCATCTCCTGAACTCACCCACCAAATCATCTATTCTCATCTTCCTCATCGAGTAATAAGTCACATCACCGTTAGCATCAACCAAAGCCATTAAAGGGTCATAACCCTTCCTAACAGCATCCTCAGCCCACTCAACAACCTCACCTGCCCTCAGAGGAGAGTTCTCCTCAGCAACAAAAACCGCGACCCTTCTCCCGCCCAGATCCATGACGAGTGTGTTGGGTGCGAAGCCAGCCCTAACCCTCCTGCCCCTCGACCTTAAGTCAAGCATTACGCTGAATTTAATCCAGTCATACCTCCCGCTGGAATACCTGCTGAAAAGCTCCTCCAGCGTTAATGCTTCACCGTCAGTGTCGATCAGCTGAGCAGTCTCCGTATATATCAGGTAGGCCGCCTCAGACACGTCGAGAACTATTCCCTCTTTCCCAATACTTGGTGTCCCTAAACCAATCTTGCGGAGAAGGCTGCTCTCACCGACCAGCAGCTTCCCCTCCCTAACCTCAACAATGTGTAAAACCTCAGACACGCGTCCACCCTAACAACAAAATATTAGCATGCCCTAATCAATGTTAAAGGAGGCTTAACAGATGGAGGAGATTAGACCTATTCAGTGGCTCGACGGGAAGGTGAGGTGGCTGAACACACTGAAAATTCCGTGGGAGGAGGAATACGTAGAGTCCGAGAGTTATGAGAGGCTTGCGAAAGCAATAGAGAGCATGGAGATTAGGGGGGCTCCCGCAATAGGTGTGGCGGCAGCTCTTGGGGTGGCCCTCGCCGCATACCATGCGAAAGCGGAGGATATTGATGATTTAAGGAGCGAGCTCAGGAACGCGATAAGCAGGTTATCTAGAACAAGGCCTACGGCAGTGAACCTCTTCTGGGCCCTGGAAAGAATGAGGAAGCGGGTTGAGGAGGAAGCATCCTCCACAGAAGAGTTAAGGAAGAGAATCATTGATGAAGCAGTCGAGATACTGCAGGAAGACATAGCGATAAATAAGGCTATGGGTGAGGTCGGTAAGGCAGTTATAGAGGACGGGGACACTATACTGACACACTGCAACACAGGCGCATTAGCTACGGCAGGATGGGGCACAGCACTAGGCGTGATTAGGGCCGCATGGAGATCGGGTCTGAAAATAAAGGTAATAGCTACAGAAACTAGGCCAGTGCTTCAGGGAGCCCGCCTCACGATATGGGAACTCGTGAAGGAAGGGATCCCGGCAACCCTAATAACGGACAACATGGTCGGCTACGTAATGAGTAAAGGGATGGTGAATAAGGTTCTTGTAGGGGCCGACAGAATACTTCTAACAGGACACGTGATCAATAAGATAGGAACATACACGATCGCGGCATTAGCTAACAGACATAAAGTGCCCTTCTATGCAGTAGCACCAACATCAACGATAGACAGGGAGAGGAAACCTGAGGGGGTAGTGATTGAGGAAAGAAACCCGGAAGAAGTCAGAAGAGTTCTGGGTAAGGTACTTATAACCGTTCCCGACATACCTGTACTAAACCCCGCATTCGACATGACACCTCCGGAACTAGTTACAGGGATAATAACGGAGAAAGGAATAGCAACTAAACCCTATGAAGAAACCCTCAGTAAAATACTGGAGAAGTAGTGCCCTACATCGGAAGACAGAATATTCATTGCAACACCTACAAAACAACAATTTCCTTCATATGTTAACGTATTAAAAAGTTGAGTGGGATTAACTCAGGACAGGAGATTCAGATAAATGAATGAATCAGTAAACCGATTAAAGGCTACGAAAACATACTTCATGCTCGTAATGCTGATAGGGGGACTCGCCTATCTCCCGTGGGTACTTGGCTCATACGGCCTCCTCCCAGAATACATAATGATTCTATCCGTTATTTCTGGAGGGGCTTCACCAACCATAGCAGCAATAATAGCTGCAAGGTTTGAGGATGGGCCGGAAGGGCCTAAGAAAATATTCCGGCAGTTCTCACTCGGGAAAAAGAGCTGGGGATGGATAGCTATATCTATAATACTTCCTCTAGTATTCAGCCTAACCTCCGCAACCATGCTGGTGGTTATCGGAGGCATTGAACTCAGCCTTGCAGGACTGGTAGCGTTTCTCCCGCTGCTCGCATCCAACCTAATAATGAATGTCTGGGA
>CAZFVC010000115.1:0-2904 GCA_964522175.1 uncultured Desulfurococcaceae archaeon | reverse complement strand
CTGAGGTACCACTTAAGCCTATGGGTAAGGAAGACATAAGAAAGCTGGAACTGGCCCTAATCTTCGGTACACTCTTCAGAAGTGATGTCATAGAGAGGATACGAAATGCCGAAGACCGTTTAACATGGCTTGACTCTCTCGTAGTTGCTGCTGCCGCCCTAGCTAGAGAGCGTGCAGGTTATCCAGTAAGCAGGATAGCTGAAGAGGTTGGTAGGTCAGAGGCGACGATAAGAAATCACCTGCAAGGAAAAACTGAGGCTAGCAAGCTAGTTAAGGATACATATAATCTGCTTGTTAAGCAGAAGGGTGTGCTCGAGCTGAAACTGCCCGAAGAAATATCAGGTAAGGAAATATCTTCAGAACCGGAAAGCAGGGTTAAGTACCTTGAGCAGGAAAATGGAAGGCTTAGAAAGAGAATTGAGGAGCTAAACAATGAATTAGAGGCTGCGAGAGCAAAAATAGAGAAAATTAAGGAAACACTGAAGGAAGCTATAAGCATCCTAGAGTAAACCAATTTTTCTTTCTTCCCTCATTTCTTAGGGACAGTGCGAATGAACAACCAGCATCTGACTCTTTACTGCCCGAAGTGCGGAGCTGAGTACATTGCTTCAGTAAAGCTTTCCAAATGCCCTAAATGTGGTGAGCCTCTTCTTGTAAGAAATAAAAGACATCCCTTCTCCATTATTCAGCATGAAAGGATCTATCTAGGAGAAGGCAATACCCCCGTCGTACAGAAGAAAAATATTTTCTTTAAGCTAGAATACCTGAACCCATCAGGTTCCTTTAAGGATAGGGGTGCTGCGCTGGCTGTGTCAATAGCTAGTCAAGAGGGAGTAGAAAAAATAGTGGAGGACTCATCTGGTAATGCAGGTCTTTCATATTCGCTTTACGGAAAAGCAGCCAGAATAAGAGTAAAAGTCTACGTACCTATGGATATACCTTCAGGGAAGTACAGGCTGATGAAGGCCTTAGGTGCAGAAGTAATAAAGCAAGGGAACCGAGACGAAGCCCATATAGCTGCCCTGAGTGATAAGGACGGTGTTTACGTAGGCCACACGATCCAACCGTTCTTCTTGGAGGGAATTAAATCAATTGCTTGGGAAGCCGTTGAAGAAATAGGTAATGACAGACTTAAGGAAATTTCATTTCTTATACCTGTAGCGAGTGGAACCCTTTTCCTAGGAATTTACAAGGGATTTAAGGATTTGATGGAACAGGGAGTAATTGATGTATTCCCTCGTTTTATAGCTGTGCAGGCCTGCGGATATTCGTATCTCACTCGTTATCCAGGAATAAGGATAAGGAACATATCATGTCACACCCCAACAAAGTTCGGTGATGCCTTAAGAATTACTGTCGGTGAAAGATCCGGACAGATCTATAATGCCCTTATAGAATCTCATGGAGAAGTAATGGTAATAGGAGACGAGCCCGCTATTAAGGCCTACAGGGAGCTACTTAGCCAAGGCTTCATTGTCGAACCTAGCAGTGCCTTCGCCTACGCTGCCGCGAAAGAGCTTCTTAAAGAAAATGAAGTAACGGAAGTATACATTCCACTCACGGGATCAGGCCTGAAAATACTTCCTACTGAGCTTGAAATAGTTAATTTATTGATAGAGAACTTACTTAGGGATTAAGTAAAAATTATTAATTGAAACCAATGAACATTAATTGGTGTAAAGTGTGATAAATGAGTTCACCGTAACTGATAAGCTTCATGAAATATCAACCGATTGTTTAGCAGTTCTCCTATTCAAAGACGAAGAACTACCTGAAGAGTTCAAGGAACTCAATGAAGCTCTTGGGGAGCAGATAACAAATCTCCTCAAAAGCAAGGAATTCGGTGGAGAAGAAGGAAAGTCAGTCATTCTATATGCTTCAAAAAAGCCTTTCAAGAGGGTTCTGTTAATAGGTGGTGGTGAGAAGGGGAAAGCCACCCTCGAAACCCTTCGAATATTCGGCGGAGAAGCAGTTAGAAAAGCTCGAGAACTTAAACTCAATGAATTAACTTTGCACCTGAGAATAATTGATTCACCAGAAAAGTCCCTAGCCGCTGTTGCTGAAGGAGCTCTACTAGCGAATTACGGATGGGGAAAGAAAGAGATAAACCTCATCGAAAAAATCAACATTGTCTCAAATAAAGAAGTGAAGGGCTTTGAAAGCATTCTTAAGGAAGTAAGTATCATTAGCGAAGCTGTTGCTATAGGGAGAGACCTAGCTAATGGGCCAGCAAATGAAATAAACCCAGAGACATTCGAGGAGAAAATTAAGGAAATTTTCCAAGGGCTTCCTGTCAGCATTAAGGTTCTTAGGTATGAAGATCTTAAAAAGGAAGGGCTCAACGGAATTATCTCAGTTGGTAAAGGCTCTGACATTCCTCCAAGATTGGTTATAATAGAATATAGGGGTAACGAAGAGAATCCTGCTTGGCATGCAGTGGTAGGTAAGGGTGTTTGCTTTGATGCAGGAGGCCTAGACTTGAAGTCAGCCACCTCAATGCTTGAGATGAAATTCGATAAAAGCGGAGCATCTTATGCAGTTGCAATAGCTTATGCAACTGCAAAACTAGGCCTTAAAATCAATCTCGTAGCTTTACTTCCGCTAGTAGAGAATCTCCCCAGTGGTAGATCCTATAAGCCACTCGACATCATAAAGATGTATAACGGTCTCACGGTCGAGATTCATGATACAGATGCTGAAGGGAGGCTAATACTGGCTGATTCCCTAGCCTATGCTGAGAAGAATTATAACCCTGAGACCATCATTGATTTAGCAACACTGACAGATTCAATAATTGAGGCTTTAGGGAATCAAGGAGCGGGCCTATTCACGAACGATGAAGACCTTAAAAACAAACTACTTAAGGCAGCAGAGGAGACTGGTGAAAGAGTATGGCCTATGCCT
>CAZFVC010000114.1:0-2964 GCA_964522175.1 uncultured Desulfurococcaceae archaeon | reverse complement strand
GATGAGGTCGTTAAGGCTATGGGTATTGCGAAGAGGATTGTTGAGAATCCTGAGTCTGTTGTGCCTAATGCTAAGCTGCTGTTTGCTTATGCTGGGAAGGCTAAGCCTGAGTTCTACACAGTTTGGGAGGCCTCGGATCCTGAAGGGTTGGCTGAGGAGTTCCTTAAGTTCACTCCTTTAGGTTTCCATACTGAGCTGCTTCCTGTTGAGTCGCTGGATGAGTGGCTGGCCAGATTTATCTGAAAAACCTATTTTTCTTTTATTATATATTTGTACACTACCTCATTGTCTATGAGGTAGAACTCGTTTCCTTGCTTTATTATTGGTTCCTGTATAGCGTCCGCCAGTTCCGCAAGTTTCTTGAATTGATTTACCTCCACCAATGTTTTGCCTTCCAGGCTCAGTATCCTTCCTTCCGTGACTAGATCCCCGTACTTCTTCATTATTTTCTCCAGCTCTGTCTCCTCCTTCTTTTCCCTCCTCATATACACTATCACTAAGGCGGGTGCGAGAACTATTGATGTGAGTAGGAAGGCGACTCTTGCCGAAGCCACAGTTATTCTAAGGGACCCTGAACCAATATATACAGGATATGTCTCAACCTTCTTATCTAGGTATGTGTGGCTTAGCCCCGTCTTCTCAACCTTCACCAGCGGCTCATCCTTATCAAGCATTAGTGTGAGGGTTGGGGAAGCCTGCTGTATATACACGCTTCCCTCACCCGTCGTCACTGTCAGCCTTATGTTAAGTATGAGGCTTACGTTCACCTCTCTAGGCATTGTTCCCGTCTCTTTCTCCAGCTTTGAGATCAGTTCATTAACCTCAGTAAGGTTTAGGTAGCCGTCGTAATGTATCCTTGTCCCATTAACCTCAATCTTATCACCTATGGGGAATGTCTTCGTCCACGTTACAGAGACGAGAGTGAGTAGAGGGGTTGCCTCCCCCTGAACCTCAGCGATTCCTTGAGGGGAACTGACTTCATAATCTATCCATATATTCATTGATTTAAGCAGTCTCTTATATAGAGGGACCCCCTCAGGCAGCTTCGTTTCATTATTATATATCAGGGACTCATTAACCTCCGCTGTGTAGGTTACTGTTGCTTTATGATCTATCTCAGCCATGATTATTTCCTCACTTCTTGTTGGAGGAAGCATGTATGCGGTTATAGCCATAACTATAGATATAGTTAAGAGAAGGGCGAGGGTGGCTATGATGACCTTATCGGTCAGGTACTCCCTTACCTGGAAATGTTTCGAGTTATTTTCTCCTATTTCTAATCACCTCTTTATTTACACTTACAAAATGTAGGAAGAACACCGTCAGGAGGATAACAGTCACCAAATTCGGTAACCCTCCTAGAACCATTGCTCCGTAGAGAAGGGGGAGACCTATGTACGGTATTGTGAACCTCAGCTCCCCAATTACGGCCTCCTTAGTAATTATGAAGGGGTCTGGAGCGTTGTTAGCGTCTCCCTTGGTTCTATAGGTAACGTTCCCGTCCTCCACAACTATTGAAACAACTCTATGTATAATTGGACCTGCCGCCGACGCGTACGCTATTACGTCCCCAATTTGGATGTCTGTGGTCGGTGTTGTCAGAACGATGTCTCCAGGTCGTAGGGTGGGCTCCATACTCCCGCTCGTTACGAGCATTATTCTACTGCCGGTAAGGAAAACTGCAAATACACCTACCGCGACTGCAAGCAGCACAGCCGTCGTGGTGATTAATCCTTTCCCTCCCCTTGGTATTCTCCTTCTGCGGGGTGGAGGGAGGGATGATGAAGCTATTATCAGTTGGGCTAGAGGGACGACAGTAGCTATTAATGCGGTTACATACCAAGGAGTCAGCGGAACTATAGGCATTAAGTAGAGGTAGGCACCGAAAATTAGCGAGTAGCTCAGCGCAGGCTTAACACCTCCCCACGCCGCTAGCTGGGTAAGGAAGGTGTTGGTGGCGAGCATGGGAATGAATCCACGGATAGCGAAGTTAATCCCCTCAGTCAGCCCCATACGGGCGAGGAACAAGTACTTGTAGGGGGAGAACGTTATGAATGACATGACTGCAGCCACACCCAGTACTGCTTTAGCATTCTCCCTCCCAACCTTCTTAAGGAGGTAGACCCTCATAGTCTCGGATCCTAAAGCAAAGGGAATCATTCGGAAGATGTTTGTGAGTATGGTTGTTAAGTCAACGGTAGCTACATTACCCCCGAAGCCTACAACAGCACCCATCAGCAGATCTATCCCAACCCTGACAAGAACTAATAGGGGAACTAATGGAAGGAGTCTCCGGGTATAGGCCTTATCCCCACTGACCTCGCTCCACAGTAACGCAAATAGGAGGAGCCAAAGAACTGAAGGCACTAAGAAAGATGTAACACCCGCACTAGGGACTATTGCGGGGTAGAGAAAAATTAGAATCATGAACGATATGGCGAGGGCGCCTTTAATCAGATCCGATCGTTCCGCGCCCTCAAATCTAAACAAAATCTATCCCTTTCTTAACTGTATAAGAGAAGTATATAAGAACTAATGAAAAAGAGTGTTTGGTTATGCTTTAGCTTTCCACACCTTACACGGGAGTTAACGGAACGTAGTACTCGTTCCACTGGATGACCTCGAACTGAATCATGAACGTGAGATTCGCGTTCTCAGGCGCTTCCTGAAGCACAGTTATATCCATGCTTATGTCTGCTGACTCGCATGGATGTAGCTGAACGCCGAAGTTATCTCCCCACCAGAGCACTATATCAGACTTGTTGTCTCCGTTTAGGTCTAGGTATAGACCCTCACTCTCTGTGGTTCCTGATTCACCCATAACGGATGGCGAGGATGAATAATTAATGTTTAGCCCGTAGGTAGTGTAGTTTCCTTGTGGCGTAATTATTATAACTCTCCATATTTTCCAAGGTATTGTACCGTCATTGTGTACAGCCCACGCTATGTGAGTATAGTACCATG
>CAZFVC010000113.1:0-2985 GCA_964522175.1 uncultured Desulfurococcaceae archaeon | reverse complement strand
CAAGGATCTGCGTATGGAATTCAGGGAATGTGAGTGCCTAACGCCCAATCAAGAAACAATAATATCATCATTAATGAGTCTACTAAGAGAAAGTGCGTTGCCGCTACCTAAGGCACTAGAGATAGCAGCATCATACCTAATGCTCAAGGAGGATGTGTACCCAACACCCCGCGATCCTATGAAGGAGCTGCTTATGAGGAAACCATACTTAAAAGAAACTGATGTAAAGCTGGTGATTAATTCCTTAAATTCATATTTAACGAGACTAAATTAAGCTTAATTAACCATCAGTGATGAATTAACGGTGTAGGAATGATTAAATACGTCTTCGACGAGGTACATGGCTACATATCTCTGCGGGGAGTTTCCCTCAAGATTGTGGATACGCCTACGTTTCAGAGGCTGAGAAGGATCAAGCAACTTGCACAAGCATGGTTCGTTTATCCGGGTGCTGTGCATACAAGGTTTTCTCACTCACTAGGCGTGATGCATCTAATGAATCGCGTAGTGGATAAATTCATTAAGGAGGGGCGAATCAGAAGAGATGATAAGGATCTATTAATAACTGCAGCCCTACTCCATGATATTGGACACACCCCTTACTCACATGCTATAGAGGCTTTCTTTAATATGAAGTATAGATTGAAACACGAAGAAATAAGCTCTTGGATAATTACTGAGGATCCCCATATAAGGGACATACTTAGTTATTATGGAATTGAACCCCATGAAGTGGCTGCCATTGTTCTGGGAAGACATAGAGAGGAAAGCTTCAATATGCTGATGAGCAGCGATATGGATGTTGATAGATTAGATTACCTGCCCAGAGATGCTCTTCACAGCGGAGTGAAGTATGGGGTAATAGATCTAGAGCGGATAGTGCAGACAATAACGTTGGATAGCGACAACCGCATCGCCATACCTCAGAAAGCTGTTCAGGCTGCAGAATCTTTCTATATTGCTAGGATCCACATGTACAGATCCCTATATTACCATAAGACAATCGCAGGATATCAAATGCTAGTACAAGAAATCTATAAACTTATGACACAGGAAAAGGAAGTGAAGGAGTACCTCCAGCCTTTCGATTCACCTGAAGGTATAAGGAACGCAATAAGGGCAGGGAAAATATTCCTCTGGGACGACTTCTATATTGGCGGATTAATGAACTTCGTTATCGGCAGAAGACTGGGAAGTGAGGTTCTAAGGGAACTTATAAGGCTCTATTTGGAACGAAGTGGTTATAGAACTATCTATGAATGGATGGGGTTCGGGAATAGGTATCCTCTCCCTGCCAAGATAATCTCGTCACTAGAAAAACTCTCGAAGGAATCCCTAAGCAGGACGGGAAATGACCACACGATAAAGACCTTCGCTGAAACAGTACCTATAATCACTGAAGGTGCGGAAGTCCGCATAATTTGCCCCGGAGGCTCTATTCCAATAACTCAATACCAGGGCTCCCTCATAAGAAAGCTTCCAGAAGCTATGGGGCTCGTAAGGGTATATTCGCTTCCAGTAGCAGAGAAAATGGCTAAGGAACTGGTCTCAAAGTTCCTTAGCCATAACATAGGCATCTGAACCGTCTGGGTAGTAATTACTTTTAGTACCCTGCAGCCTATAATTGAATTTTTTGTAGAGACCCATTGCCTCCCTATTAGTTGTAGAGACCTCGAGAAATACCCGCTTAACACCTAAAGACCTGTAGACTTCCTCTATAGCCTCCAGAAGGGCAGTCCCGACACCTCCCCCTCTATACTGTGGATGCACGGCTATAGACATTATGTGTCCTTCGCCGCTATCTGTTATCGAACCCATAATGTACCCAGCAATTCTTCCCTCACACACAGCCACAAGAAATAGCTTCGGGAAAAGAATTAGAAGACCAGTAAATGCCTCTAAGGAATAGGGGTATGGGAAAGACTTAAGCTCTATAAGATAAATATCCCGCAGATCAGATCTCCTTGCCTCTCTAATCACGCAATCCATAACTTATTCCTTCACCTCCCTCAATCTCCATAGAGCCATAACTTCATCCTCTACGTAGGGGTCCTTCAATTCCTTCTTTATTTTACCTCCCTCAATAATTCTAGTAAGCACATCCCCATCCTTCTGACGAACTTCACCTATGACAGCTACGTTAACTCCTAACGATTTAAGAAGTCG
This sequence comes from uncultured Desulfurococcaceae archaeon, assembly GCA_964522175.1. Lineage (GTDB taxonomy): Archaea > Thermoproteota > Thermoprotei_A > Sulfolobales > NBVN01 > CAZFVC01. Next base: position 819 of record CAZFVC010000113.1, on the reverse strand, counting down.
GAGAGCTTCATCAACAATCTCAGGCGGAACAGTTGCAACTAGAGAGCCGGAAGAAAGCATTCTTAAAGGACTAACCCCCAGCGCGTCACATAGTTTAAGCGTGAGAGGATGTATAGGAACGCTGCTCACTGAAAGATCTATAGTGACCCCTGAAGCTGCAGCAATTTCAAGCACACCACCAATGATCCCTCCCTCAGTAGGATCATGCATGGAGTTAGGTATACCCATTTTAGCTAAGAGATATGCCTCCTCTATAACACTCACCATATCTATGAGTTCTTTTGCCTCCTCTATTACTGAAGCTTCCACACCTAGCTCAAGTAACCAATCAGTGAAATCCGAAGCAAGAATTGCTGTTCCCTCTATACCTGCATACTTAGTCATTATTACTACGTCACCGGGCCTTGCCCCTCCCGTTTTAACAATCTTCTCTCTATTAGTAAATCCGAAAGCCGTAGAGATCACTATAGGATGATTTACTGCTGAAGTGTACTCGGTATGCCCACCTATTATTACGGCGTCAATTCTCTCAGCAGCTTTCCTCATACCACCAATGATTCGGCTTAGTACCTCATTTTTTTCCGAATCTTCAGGGAGAAGAATTGTTGTTGTATAATACTTCGGTCTAGCTCCAGAAACAGCAATGTCGTTCCCTGGAATGATTATACTCAGTTCACCCAAGTATTGGAGAGCTCCAGAAATAGGGTCAGAGTGGACAACTAGAACATCCTCTCCGTTGAGGGTGATAACAGCTGCATCCTCACCAACTAAGGGACCAATAATCACTCTCTTATCGCGAGTAGGTAGTTTACCTAGAAC
>CAZFVC010000112.1:0-3000 GCA_964522175.1 uncultured Desulfurococcaceae archaeon | reverse complement strand
CCACCTGAGGAGGTTTAGCCGCGGGGAATCCATTCCGAAGGCTGAGAGAAGAATGTGCCCATAAATCAGAGTTATGGGGGCACCGATCAGCATGAATATCATCATCCACGACATCACAGGCTCCGGATCCACGTCAAGCTTCTTCCCTGCCTTAATTATGTTCATTGCTGCACCTGTGACGAATTGAGGCATCGGAACACCTGTATATGGATCGGTAAATATGTAGGGGATGGATGTTCTTCCTCCGGCAGCAAAAATTGTGAGGGTAGCTAGCGGAAGGGTTGATTGCGAGGAAGTGCCCGCCTCCCCCACTACTCTAGCAGTGATTATTGCGAGGAAGAGTTGGAGGAGAATGTATGCAGGGAAGATAGCAAGGTAGAGGGGGGCAGGCCTCATTAGTATGATGACCGGAATTATTGCTGATGTTATGAGGAGAAATGCTATGAGTAGGTATTTCAGCGGATATTTAACGAGCCTGAAGTACTGGAGTGTGGCGGCAAGTGATTTCCTACTTTGAAAAACATATATTGCTGAAGCAACAACTAAGAAACCTATGATTATGGAGGCTGTTAGGGGGGCGGCAGCAACAGCGATATCGCCAGCACTCATGGTTGGGACAGAAATCATTAATCCGGCACCTACTAGGATTGGGGTTAGTATCCAGTATGTGAGCATGTTACCTATACCTACACCTATGGATGTGTTAAGAGGTAGGAGGAGGGCTAGGAGAAGGATTAGAAGATCCATGGAGAGGGCCAAGGCAGCTCCCGGGACTACTGATTGGAGGGAGGGAGTTATGTCTAGGGATGGATTACCTAGTAATATTATCAGAAACTCTGCCGAAGCCCCCACAGCTATAGGAATAACTATCTTCTTTGTCGTAAGGATCTTACCCACTTTAACCATGATCGATATAGCCGAACCTATGGGGTATGGAAGCCTTTCCTTCTCGATGAAGTGCTTGTGGAAGGCATAAGCTATGAGAGCTCCCGATGCTGACACGGCCGTTGCATATAGGTAGAAGGAGAACGTGTTAAGTGTTAGGGGACCTGAAAAATACGTCCATGCAGGGAGGTGAAGCTCCTCCACATCCCCGATCTCCGCAAGCATTGTGTAAGTCACATACATTCCGGAGGTTATCGCTGTAGAAAGACTTATCCCGAATGCCGCCACAACTCCTAACACATGCTCGAGAACGGAAGGGGTCTCCCTATACACCGCCTTATACAGAAGGAAGAAAAGAATGGATGCGACGATCCCTGAGAGTTCGGAGGTTGTGTACCCAGTGACTGCATAGCCGTAGGTGTCTATGAATCCTAGGAGAAGACCTGTTATGGTCCCAAGCATCAAACCCCTTAGAAGCTTCCCCATGCCACCACCTAAACACCTATAATTCTGCTTAACCTACTCTTCAGATCTTTAGAGGCCTCCTTCAACTCGTCGCTACCTAGCCTATCAACAATCCCTAAATCCCGAATAACTTCCTCCGCTAACCTCTTCAAGATCTCTTCACTCTCCACTCCCTTAAGAGCCTCTATCTTCGTCATATATACTAATGCCTCAATTAATGCGTAATTAGCTCTGCTGTAGGCTAGAGAGCTGCCTTTCCCTAAGTATACCTCAACCGGTTTCAGAAGAAACCTAACCCGTTTATCCATGTGTTGATAATCATTAACTACGCATTCCACATAGAGTTCCACACCCTCATCAATTATAGGAGGCTTCACTAATCTGGAAGGCTTGAACCTTATTCTATCAGGGAAGTATAGAGAGCGGTAGTAAAGCATTGAGTCATTAGTTAAGTTAAGTGTAGTTTCACCTGTCTCCTCCAAATTCCTCAAGGTCCGTATCCCCTTATAGAGGAGGAGAATTACCTGATTATCAGCTAAATCTATACCTACGGGAGCCGTGTTAATGCGGCCTTCTGGACTGAGGGTGACAGCTACCCCTTCATGATGCCCGTACCTCAAATACTTCCTCAAGATCTCTAACTGAGCCATGGATTGAGGCACTCCACCTTCTTAATAATTCATTAAGTCTTTATTAACGAGTTCTTAGGTGAGTGCTTCACGACAGATCTGCGGGATCCACTGACATGGTTAAGTGTCTATGAAACGATTTCAGAGGATCTGATGCTGGACAGGGAGAAGGACTATGTGGCGGCTAAAGTAATGGACATGTTGATGAGTAATCATCCCAGAGTGCATGAAAGCCTTAAGAGATTAAGGAACCTGATTGAAGGGAAAGCTGTTCTAATTGTTGGGGCAGGTTCAAACTGTCGCCTAGTAAGTGATCTTCATCGGTATTATGAGCTGGTAATCGCTGCCGATGGGGCATACTACTGCTGCAGGGAAGTGGGGATTATTCCTGACATCATAGTTACTGATCTTGATGGGGTTTCACTAAAGGATTTGAGGGGGTTTGAGGGGGTTTCAGTTATACATGCCCATGGGGATAATATTGATAAGGTAGTGTGGTGGGTTCCGTTGCTGAAGAATTCCTCAGTGGTTGGCACTGTTCAGACTTTCCCACCGTCCCCCCATGTGAATGTTTTCGGAGGGTTTACTGACGGTGACAGGGCCGCATATCTGGCCTACTTCTTTAGGCCTCGAAGAATCGGGCTTGTCGGGTTTGACTTCAGCGGAGAGGTCGGGAAATACTCGAAGCCGGGGCATGGGAAGGTAAGTGGCTTCCTTTTGAGGAGGAAGATGGAGAAGCTTAATTGGGCTTCAAGACTGTTAACACGGTTGATAGTGGAGGGTGACGTGGATGTCCAGTGCCACAGCTGTGAAGGTTTCGGCTGGTTTTAGAGCCCACCTAGGTTTCTACCGTTTCCTCGATCCTCCCTACGCATACGGCTCCTTAGGTGTCGCTCTGGACAAGCCCTCCTTCCAGCTAATTATGTGTCTCTCAGATTCAGATAAGGTTGACGTTATAGGGCCTACAGATGAGTCAAGGCAGGTGGTTAAGGAAGTAACAATGAGGCTCGCGCCCGGTTTT
>CAZFVC010000111.1:0-3070 GCA_964522175.1 uncultured Desulfurococcaceae archaeon | reverse complement strand
TCTTTATCCCTCTTCTAAGTATGAGATATCCTATTACAATCATTATACCTATTATAGGAAGCTGCTTGATGGCTATTGACTCCACCGTGAATCCGCTTAGGGCTGAGGTAGTTATCAAGACTTGACTTATGGGATACGAAAGAAAAATTGTGTGTCTAAACCATACATTAGCATATATCATCATTGAAGCATCTAATCCTAAACTAAGCCCAACACTCTCAACCAGGGGGGCTGACATTAAAGCCCCGCCTGCTACAGGCATGAGCCCTATTATGGCTGGAACAATAATAATTGCAAGGACAGGACTCTTAAGATATGCAGCAATTCCTTCACCGAGAGAGATAATAAACCCGCTTAATCTGTAAGCTTCAGCAAACATTGCTACTGTGAAAGACATAATCATTAGGTAAGTAGTATTCAAATCAGTAACCGTTTGGAGAAATGCCTCAATTATAGAAGGTGGGTATGAAAGAAGAGTGAGAACGGCACCCCCGACCATCAGTGAAAGACTAATGTGAACACCTCTCTTGATTAATAAAATAATAGCTGCGAAAGCAGCTACAGTTGCCACAACCACCCACATTTGAGAGATGATCATATGCTTTCGACTTTCCATAGAGAGGCATAAATAAAAATGCTACTAAGCTAAGGAAACACTAGTTAGAACAGATTATTCATGGACAAGACTATTTAAAATGGAGTTAAGAAGAATAATTTACCTGGGCCACTCCTTCAATTATTCTTTCAATGTTGCTTAATGATTCTGGAACAATAACTATCGCTACTTTCACACTCCCTTTGAAAGGCCTTGTTATTATGTAGAAGAACTCTTGAGTAACAGAACCTTTCGGCTCCACTTTCACATAACCAAGGCTTGCTGTACATAAAGTTCGTGAAGGAAATACAGCACCCTCCTCAGCAGTAACCTTAGGTATCCCAAGAGGACTCTTCACCTCCCAGAGAGTAGTCCACCAGACTCTATCATAGGGAAGGTTTCCACTGCAGCCGTAAGTTGTCTTGTAGTAAATCGGGTTGCTACCATTATTGATCAGCTTTACAACAACCCTCAGAACTGCTATATTCGCATTAACCCAGTCAAAAGGCTCTTTCATATTTTGGCTCTTAATTAATTGCTTGGCAATAGGAATTAATTCATGGTTTTCAGAAACTGAGTAGTTTATTACAACCTTTACTCCTTCCCACCAGGATTTATTTTTGATGTGCATGAAATCTGCTTCAACCCCTGGAGATGTAGCCACTTCCGATTCATTATTAACCTGATTGTAAGGAAGATGGAAATAAAGGGCTAGAAGCGAGAGAATCACAGCAAACAACGCTATTAACCCGACATCCTTGCTTCTCACTCAGGATACCCGATGTTTATTTAGATTTCTTTTCTAATATCGTTAATTTTTAGAACACCTATCCAAGACATTCGAACACTTAGTGAGCTTCTGTTTCGAAATATTGCGGGAACATGATTATGTTTATTATTGTTTATTTGTAAAACAAAAGTAAGGGTAGGATTATGCCCCTCCTAGTTGTTCAAAATGTTGAGAAATCTTACGGGGAAGTTAAGGCATTGAAAGGTGTTTCATTAACATTAAATGGGGGAGAGCTCCTTGCTTTACTAGGCCCTAATGGTGCGGGTAAGTCCACATTAATAAAAATCATTTCTGGAATTAGTAGGCCTGATAAGGGACTAATTGAGATCGAAGGTGATAACCCGGCTAAGCCATCTGTAAGGATGAAAATGGGACTAATGCCTCAAGAGGACTCTCTCTATGACGAACTCACTGGTGAGGAGAACATGATGTTTTATTCTAGACTTTATGGATTGCCTGAAGGTACGGTTAAGGAAAAGATAAAGAAGCTTATAGATCTCGTTGGACTTAGTGAGACGGGAAAGAGAAGGGTTAAAACCTACTCAGGCGGTATGAGGAAGCGCTTAAGTTTAGCTATCGCACTTCTCAATGACCCCCAACTCCTGATCTTGGATGAACCCACAACAGGAATGGATCCAGCTATGAGACGCGAAACTTGGAATTTGATTCTAGGCATGAAGTCCAGAGGCATAGGAATTCTTCTCGCCACCCATTATATGGATGAGGCAGAGGCTTTGGCTGATAGAGTGGCAATAATGGATGAAGGCCGAATAATAGTCGAAGGATCTCCAGATGAGTTAAAGGATAAATATGGCCCTGCTTCCGTTATTGAGGTCGAGCTTTATACAACTTCTGAAGACGCGCTGAAGAATGTGAAGGAAGTATTTCCTGAACTGGAGGTAAGTAATGGAGGCTTATATTTGACAGTATTTACACAGAGTCCTGATAGTGATGTACCGACTCTGATTGAAAAACTGTATGAGAGTAAAACCTCAGTTAAAACTGTGAAGGTTAGGCGGCCATCGCTTGAGGATGTTTTCATGAAATTAACTGGGAAGAGGCTGAGAGAATGAAGTGGGTTAGAGTCAAGGGATTTATAATTGCATGGCTTAAGAACGTTTTCAGAGATAGAGGGGTTGTCTTTTGGATGATTGCATGGCCTGTTCTACTCACACTAATGGCTGCATTCGTATTTATACCGCCAAGCATCGGCTCCCCTGTCACTTTGACGGTAGGAATAGTGAATTACGATACCTCACAAACCCCATTCAATGGAACTTCCTTAGTGAATATAATGGAAGACATTGAAATTAATGGAACTAAAGTTTTCAAGATCCGCTTCTATGAGAATGAAACGGCTCTCAGAAGTGAGATATTGAAGGGGAAGCTAGATGTAGCTCTCATAATCCCTGAGAGGTTTGGATATGACATCCTATTTTCTCAAGCATCCCTAACTATTCTGGTTAAGGCAGACAGTCCCTATACTTCACAGGTAAACTCTGGATTCATGCAGGCATTCATAAACATGCTTAACAACCAGGTTTCCATAAGGAAAATAAATGTATTCCTTAATTTCTCCCAAGAATACCTGCCTAAGAACATCACTATCCGTTTCTCCCTAGGTGTTCATTCCAATCATTTTATATAAGTTCATGGTCGCATCTAGGGAGTTCCGCCTCGCCTCG
>CAZFVC010000110.1:0-3095 GCA_964522175.1 uncultured Desulfurococcaceae archaeon | reverse complement strand
ACTGCCGACGCGGTTGTGTCCCTACTCGTTACGTATGGGTATGTTCCGTGGAGTAGGCTTAGGAACGTTCCTTGAGAACCTTCAGCAAGTACTTCCCTACCCCCAGAGAGTGCTTCATGTATTTCCTCAGAAACATCTGTCAGCATGCTGTGAAGTTCAGGCACTTCTCTCGCGAGCTTAAGTTTCCTGAGGACCCGGTCACTCATCGCGGCCCCCACTCCCTGGAGTGTGGAGCCTATTCCTTCCCTGAGATACCTGTTTTCCCTCTCATACTGTATGTGTTTCTCCTCAATAATTCCGGCGTTCCTATCGATGAAGAATCTCTCCTTAACTCCTGTCTCCCTGATCTCTCTCCACATCACTTCAGGGTTGAGTAGGTATCCTGCCGGAAGCATTAGTTTCGTCCCATTGCTTACGAAGGCTGATGGAACAACCCTCAGCTTCCATGCCCTACCCCCATAAATCACGGTATGGCCCGCGTTAACTGACCCTGTCCTCACAGCAATCTCCGGCCTGTCTTTTAGGGCGAGGTATGCGGCAATCTTTCCCTTACCTTCATCACCGAAGAATCCTCCGACAATTATTGTGAGCATGCTCAACACCTCCTTAAGGCCTTATCCACGTAGCGTGAGGCCCGCTCCATAAGCTCCCTGTAACTACCCAGATATTTGACCGGGTCTGAACAACTCGCTAAATCCTCCTCGTTAAGGAAGCTGAACTCACCGCTTTCCTTAATCAGCTCCACTAAATCCTTCCCTTCCTTAACGGCTTTCTGGGCAAGTTTAGACAGCTTCTGATGGGCCTCGAACCTCCCCGTACCTCCCTTCAACACGGCCTTAACCATGAAGCATTCTGAAAGAATTCCTCCGCGAGACATCCTCAGATTCCTCTCCATCGCTTCCTTGTTAGGTGTGAACGCCTCCAGAAGCCTCACAGTATCTTCAAGCATTTGATCTATTGCAAGCATTGCGTGGGGCAGCATAATTCTTTCCGCCGAGCTGTTTGTGAGGTCTCTTTCATGCATTAGAGGGATGTTCTCGAGGGCCGTTACCGCTAATCCTCTGAGGAATTTTGCGATCCCTGAAACCCTCTCAGCGACAGCAGGGTTTCTCTTATGGGGCATGGTACTGCTTCCAACCCTTCCATGCAGGGTTTCCACCTCGCCTATCTCAGGCCTGCTCAGCTCCCTGACCTCCAGCGCAAACCTGTCAAGCTGGCCCGCCAGTATGGCTAACACCGCTATTAGCTCGGCGTATCCGTCTCGGGGCGCGACCTGAGTAGTTATTGGGTGGCCTGCAAGCCCAAGGTTGCTGAGGGCAGTATCCTCGACTGCAAGGCCGGCAGCTCCCCAAGCTGCCATGGTTCCGACGGCCCCCGCCAACTTACCTCTAATCACCCTCCCCTCAACACTGCAGAGCCTTTCATAACTCCTCGATAATTCATAGGCGTAGTTCATGAGTTTGAAGCCGAGAGTTATCGGTACTGCATGCTGGCCATGGGTCCTCCCAACCATAACAATATCGCTGTACAGGCCAGCCTTCATTCTTAAGCCCTCAATAACGGACCTGAGTTTTCCCTTAACGATACCTAATGACTCCTTCAGTATGAGGGCGGTTGCCGTGTCAATAATGTCGTTACTTGTAGCTCCTAAATGAACATATTTTCCGCAGGGGCCGCACCTAGACTCAAGCACCTTCGCCAGGGCCGCTGTCTCATGCCCTAAACTGTTCTCAACCTCATCAACTTCTTGCGGAGCTATTCCACGGCCGCATTTAATCACCCGTTCCCAGCATCCGGCGGGAGCAATACCGGCTTCCTCAAGCCCTCGAACTATTGAGGCCTCGACAAGAATTTCCTTCATCAGGAAGTTCTCCCTGCTCCATAAACGCCTCATCTCCTCGCTTGAGTAGCGGTACTGGAAAGCACATATATCAGGCATTACTCCCTACAGCCCCCTAACCTTGTAGAGATCCATTGATTTCCGGATGTAGGGCCCTCTAAGGAAACCTTCCTTAACTCCAAGCCTCCTAGCAAAACCCGCGGGGTCTACGGACCCCTCATCACTGCCGCTCAACGCATACACGGTCTCCGAGAGTGACCAAGGGTAAAAGATCCATACATCCTTATCCACTATATCTATGTAGAAGTCGGGGATTAGGGAGCTTCCCGTCTTGTAGTGTAGGACAGCGGTCTTCACGTCACCGGCCCCCAGTCTTCTGAGCACATTAATTATCTTCTTGAGGGTCATGCCTGTATCAACAGTTTCATCAACAAGTAGAACGTTCTTCCCATCCACATCGATGGCTTCATGTATCCCCAGCACAGGCTCCTCCGCTATCCTCCCAGCAATCCCCCAGAACCTGCTCCTGATGGTGTAGAAGTTGAAGACCCCGAGAACATCACTCATGATTCTTGCGGGAACTAAGCCGCCTCTCGACACAGAAACTATAGCGTCGAAAACCTCACCAGAGTCCAGAACCTTCTCAGAAAGACTGTAACACATCCTCAAAACATCGTTCCACGGCACATACAGGACCTTAACACCGTTTACAACAGTTAGTTCAGGGCCTTCGTCTGCGGACACACTTCCGCAGCAGGCCAGTGGTTTATGTGCAGGTGCGGAACTCTCCACCACTTCCCTATTTTCATTATAATGTATTAAATATAAAATTTTTCGTAATAGTTTTAAGGGCTTTCCCTTTAAATTAACTCAATTATGTATACTTAATTGTATCATCTACCCCCTGAAAGTATTAACCCGTTAATTATGTGGTTATACTTACGTATTTCGCCGGGATTACTTATTGAGGGGTGACCCGTCTTAAAACAATTCTCCATCACAGAGTATAAATGGTGGAGTTAGTGAGTAGTATCTTTGGTGTAGTGATCGCCATCATCACTGCCGCGATAATCATACTGACTGCGCTGGGTTTCCTGTTTAAGAGGAGGGAGAGCGGGATGCTCATGGTTTCAGCACCTTCCAGCGTTGTGGCGGCTTCGGCAGCAGTGACTGAGGCGGAGAAACCTGTTGAGGATGTTGCTGAGGTGTCTGAGGCTGTAGAGACTGCATCAACCGCTGTCGAGGAGGGGGCGGA
>CAZFVC010000109.1:0-3133 GCA_964522175.1 uncultured Desulfurococcaceae archaeon | reverse complement strand
GGAGGCAGGGAGTCGGGAGACGGCCTAATCATCATCACCGGGAAGACCAAGTAAGTCAGGAAGGAAACACCATAAACCGCGAAGAGCGCGAGAAAGAACCTGTCCGACTTCTCAGGCTTTATGAAGGCATAGTACCCTATCGTGAGGAGCAGGAAGGGATAGAAAACGAATACGTAGAGCACGGCGAAGCCCGAGATGAATGGGATTAACTCATCGAGAGGCGTCATCAGGACGGCGGGAGGTCTCAGCAGAATAGATGCAACAGCGTCATATAGGAAGAGGGCACATATAGCAAACACAAATATATAGAACACACTCTTAATCAACCAGAAACCTTTCCTCATAGCATCATAGAATTATCCATGAACTTATTAAGGTTACACTTTCCCTTAAATCTGTTTTAAGCTTTGCAACATTCTATTATATGAGGTATTAACCCTCAATGCGGTGAGTCACCCGCCACTACCCAGGAGTTGACAGGACTGCCTCGGCCTGGCTTATCCATAATTAATATACATAGGGCAACTTCGAAAATCTTATTGGAGATCTCCCTCGTACTTATCAGGTTTGCCGAGATATAGTGAGTTCGATTAGGGGGTATTCCTTGAAGTGGTCTGAGATCCCTGCTGGGGCGCGTCACTACATGCTTTACCATGCAATAGTGTCTCCTCTCCTCATCACTTGGTACATGCTCCCGCTATACCTCTTTAGGACTGGGTACAGTGTTTTGGAGGTAGGGATTCTCTATTCGGCCGTGCACGTAGCTTCCGTTCCGGCGACCTATTTAGTGGGAAGGCTTTTCGATAAGATCCCTATCCGCCACGGCCTCGTACTGATTGATGCGCTTGACGGAGTTTCCTCCGTTCTTTACGGACTTGCATACGGCCCTATCGCGCCAGTACTGCTCTTCCTAGGGTTATTAATTGAGGACATATCAAAGATCTTCTATCCTCTCTACCAGGCGGCGGAGAGGATTCTCTACCCGGAGGAGAGGATGGAGGAGGCGTTCGCATGGCATTTAAGGCTTCCAGAAGTAACTCAGCTCTTCTCATTCCTCCTCCTAGGATACCTGTTCGGGTACATATACACATCGGTAACACATCTAAGGATAGGTTTCATAGCTATAGGGCTGTCATCAGTCTTCACAATACTCTACATAATGAAATTCATTCCGAGGATGAGTAAGGAGGAGAGGGTTGGGGCAGGGACATTCACCTTCAGAGTCGATAAGGAATTCAAACTCATCCTGATTCTTGAAGCCCTAATAACGCTTGCCTGGTCCATGGCACCTGAAATAGTCCTACTCAACTACGTAGTTAATGTTCTAGGGATGACGCTCTTTGAAGTAATGCTTGTTGAGGCCGCGGTGTCGGTAGGAGCTATAACGGCCACATACCTCACAGAAAGAATACCTAAGGACGAAGGATTCAAGGCGATGGCTATTGGCTACATCCTCATAGCTTTATGGGCAGCTATAATGATGATTAATCCACCCGTCACCCTCGTGATACTAGCATACTTCATCGGAAGGTTCGGAGACATACTAGCATTCCCATTCTACAGGTCATGGATCTTCAGCAAAATACCGAAAGAGAAGGCAAGCAGCCTACTATCAGCCCTCTCAAGCTACAGAAAAATAATAGCACTCCTCACACCGGCGATAGCAGGATACCTAGCATCATTAAAGCCAACGCTCCCATACCTCCTCAGCCTCGTACTCTTCATAACCGTGTCTGCCCTCCTCCTATATAAAAGAAGAATTAGGTAAGTAGAGATAGAGCTGGGATGAGATTAGGAAGCAATTAATTCCTCGAGGTTCTTAGCGCTCAGGGGGACTCGGGGCTGAAGGTATGTGAATGTTTTCTCATCAACTACCACATAATAGTTATACTGAAAACTTCCTACTGCTTCCTCAAGGTTTAAAGTAATGGATTGCTTCAGTACCTTAGTGGTGGATTGTGTCTATTGATATGGATGATTGTGTTTTGGTTGCTGAAGGTCTCGTTAAGAAGTATGGGGAGTTGACAGCTGTTGATGGGGTTAGTTTCTGTGTTAGGCGTGGAGAGATTTTCGGTTTATTAGGCCCTAACGGTGCGGGGAAGACTTCAACTGTTAGGATGCTTTGCGGTTTAACTAGGATTACGGGAGGCAGGGCAACTATTAGCGGATACGATGTTGTTAAGGACTATAGGAGGGTTAAGGAGATGATAGGTGTTGTTCCTGATCTCTCTAATCTTTATTGGGAGCTTACGTGTTTGGAGAACCTGTTGTTTTGTGGGGAGATGTTCGGCATCCCTCGGGCTGAGAGGTTTAGGCGTGCTGAAGAGGTGCTTAAGTTCTTCGGGTTGTGGAGCAGAAGGAATGACAAGTTTAAGGATTTATCTCGAGGGCTTAAGAGGAGGTTAACTATTGCTGCCGCCTTAATCCATAAACCTGCGGTTGTTTTTATGGATGAGCCGACTTCAGGGCTTGATGTTATGAGTAGGAGGGTTCTGTGGGGGAAGATTGCTGAACTTAAGCGGAGAGGCATATCGATATTGCTGACCACTCATAACGTCCGGGAAGCTTTCGAGGTTTGTGATAGGGTGGCGATAATTAATAAGGGGGGAATAGTTGCTGAGGGGAGGCCTTGGGAGCTTAGGAGTGCTTTCAGTGCTGAAGGAATTATTGAGGTATCTTTCAGGCCCAGGAACCCGGATGTTGGGGAGGTCGCAGGCCTCCCCGGCGTTGTTAGGGTTGAGGAGAGGCAGGGGTTACTGAAAGTAATCACCTCCGACGCCGCCGCCACCGTGGAGGAGCTTGCCCGCTTCGCTAGGTCAAGAGGGTACGAACTCTATCTCCTGAACGTTAGGGGGGTTGATGCTGAGGAGTTATTCCTTAAGATTGTGGGTGAGTCTTAATGTTCAGTGACCTAGTTAGAGCTGTGTATATAGCTAAGAAGGACATTAAGGAGTACTACCTGAAGCCGGGGTCTGTCAGCTGGGGACTCATATTCCCCTTCGTCTTCTCACTAGCGTTTATGGTTAGGAGGGGAGGGGTGTCGGTTTGGCTGGCGCCCGGCATGATTTCCCTTGCACTCTTCTTCGGATCCACATCAATGTCCGCCATGGCCATAGTTTTCGAGAGAAGGATA
>CAZFVC010000108.1:0-3151 GCA_964522175.1 uncultured Desulfurococcaceae archaeon | reverse complement strand
GCCACTGCAAAAGCGAATCCCGGCATGTAAATAAATGATTCTATCCTTATTCCTATCTGATGGGCTGCTAGGGCTGCAGTACCTGCCCTAGCGATAAATGCTATATAGGCATTATTCCCTAAGGAAAATATGAATCTCTCTACCGCAGTAGGTAGACCTATTCTAGTAACTTTCTTGATGTGCGACATGACCTTTGAGAACCGCGGGAGTAGATCGAGTCTATGCAGGAAGTACAGCTCAAGAGGGAGTGTATAAAGAATGGATAATAAAGTAGCTAATGCTGCACCGCTAACACCTAGAGCGGGAAAACCGAATAAACCGAAAATCATTATTGGGTCAAGCACCATGTTGAGGGTTGCGCTAGTAAGGACAGCTATCATGGAATATTTGGTGGCTCCTACTGCCCTCACAGCCCCATCCATGCTCACCTCGGCAGTTAGGGCTGGTAAAGCTAGAATTCTGATACTGAAATAGGAAACTGTTAGAGCTATGAGTTCCGGATTATTGCCTGCGATTAAGCCAATTAGTCCAGGCATGAATAAATAAACCCCTGCCACAACCCCGGAAGCAACTAAGGGTCCTATGAGAAGTGCTGAACCTATGGCCCTCCTAGCCTCATTCAGCTTCTTCGCACCGAAGGCTTGAGAGACGTAAACTATTACTCCTGTGCTGAATAAGGCAACAATTACGAAAAACAGCCAAGAGAGATAGGACCCAACCCCGACGGCTGCGAGGGGCGTTTCCCCAAGCTTAGAAACGAAATAAGTGTCAGCTATGGAGTATAGGCTATCTCCTAACTCACTAATAATCATGGGCCAAGCTATATGGAAAACCTCTCTCGAGAGCTCCCTGTCTCTGCTCAGCATGAGCCTTCATAAGTAAAGCAATGTACAAATAATAAGGATGTTTCTTACACACGTCTTATAAACTTAAGTACATAATTTTAACCAAGTGTGAGGTGTGTACAACAGTTGAAATTAAGATTAAACCGGTCTTCTACATTGAAGGTTTCCGGTCTTCTACTCATTATTGCTGCCCTAATTACTGTTCCTGTCTACGCTATGTGGTCGGATCAGCTTAAAGTAAACGTAACTATTAAGATGATTTCACCTAAAACGGAGATAGGATCCTACAGAGGATTTATTCTATACCACTGTCCCTGCCACAGCTGCGTAGGTGTTGATGACGATGACTTAGCCCTGAGTGATGACGCTCAAAGCCTCCATTTCTACTTCCATGTAACCTATCATCACCACCATAGCTCAGAGACTGAAGATACGGAGAAAGAGGTAGAATGCGGCTGCCACCATCTACCGAATGCTTGGATAGGCATAGTGCTTGAAAATAACGGTGACGTTCCGGTGAAGCTCGTGGGAATATCGGTGGTTGCGGAGGGAAATATTCCCGACAGCTGGAATACGACCTCATATTTCTACGGCCCCATAAAGACAGGAATAGGGAATAAGCCCTTCTGGGGAAACCTCGACTGCAGGGATCTCCCGATCGATGGGTACGTGACTCCTCCTATGGAGCTAGGATCTGGGGAGAAGGCAGTTATTTGGACCTTCTTCGATGTTGGGGAAACAGGGAACTTCCATTTCGTGCTTCAACCCTTGATAGAAGGATTCAACACAGAGTAACAGAATAGTATGTTTTTAGGCCCATCCCCACCAGGTACTAGGGGATGGTATGATACCAGAAGAGTTCTTCAGCTACTTCTTTCGTGAAAGGGTTGATGTGATTAAGGCTCTATGTGAAAGTGGCAGACCGCCTGAAGATTTCCTAATAGGTTTCACAAGAACTTCGCCAGCAGTAATTACGGATGGACCTGCCGGACTCAGCGGAAGTATTAAAATGGTTGGCTTCGTGCCGAAGAAAGAGTTCATTGAGGAGCTTGCGGAGAGAGCCTATGAGTTAGCCTATGTCAATCGACCTAAAGGAATGAGGGAGGTCTCCTACATCCTCCTTAAATATTTCTATAGGGAGGATGTTGTTGATCCACACCTAATCGGAGGTCTAGAGATGGGTTTCAGTCACTCATGGATCAACATAAATCATAACCATAAAGCCACCCTACTCTTCTTCACTCCCCCCATACGAAGCTTTGAGGTAAGGACAAGCGTTGAAATACACATGGAGGATGATGACCCCTATAAGAAGTACCTTAACTCGCTCCATGATCTTTTCCATTGGGGAGGCGTGAGAAGTAACTTCCCTGCCTACATCTTTAAGATTGAGGAGATATATGACAACTCGGCTTCTAGGGAGGGTTTCGGCAGAATGATCTATCCCAGGAAGGAGAAACTTAAGAAGATTCCTGAGTGGGCTGAGAAACCGCTATAGAACTTAAAGGCTTCGAATTGAGGAGATATTCATTAATCTCTCTGGCGCGCCTATCCATCTCTTTTTCGGCTTCAATCATCAATACCTCATGGGCAAGGCTAGTACCCAGCTCTTCCGCCAAGGAAATTATCCCCTGATTTATGAAGGAGATATAGCCTAAATCCAGCTCCTCCAGGGAATTGAACCTCTGCCTATAGGAGATTCTCTCAACCACTGTAGAAAGCTTTCTAGGTTTCAGAACTACAAGTAAATTGACTTTAGGTAGGTTGCGGAGTATTTGCTTAAGCGACTCTGTGAGTACATGGATCCTTTCCTCCGACTCACCACCCTTCCTCATCCAGTATTCTGTGTAAGGAATAACCACTAAGGGGTGGCTATCAAATACCTTAGGCTTTTTTGTTGGTGTATACAACTCCTTAACGAAGTCGTGAACATATTTACTGAAGAAGAAAATTTGTCTATGTGTTGGCGGAAGGGGTTGAGCGAAATCTATTGCCTCAACCTTCACATATCGATATCCTAGCTCTTCAAGAACCGCTGCAGTAGCTGTTTTCCCTACTCCATGAACCCCGACAATAGCCACCGAAAACATGATCTCCCATGACTGAATAAGGGGTAATACAATGATAAGTCACGGCTTAAAAGAGTTCTTTTCATTTTTCTTAACAGGTCTTCCTAGTGGACCTTCAGCAATGTAATACTAATAGAGGTCTTTTGCCATATACGGAGAGTTTTTGAGTCTATAGTAGCCTAGACGTCTATAGTAGTTCCTTACGCCAATACCTGACAGTATAAGGAGCTTCTTAAC
>CAZFVC010000107.1:0-3154 GCA_964522175.1 uncultured Desulfurococcaceae archaeon | reverse complement strand
CAAACTATATACTGGGGAGATTTCGCTGCCAGAACCTTACTCTTCGCTATCCCTCTCATATTATCATGTGCATTCTCCCAGAAATACATAGAAGAAGCAATGAGGTACGGAGCAGGAAAGCTCTAAATAGCGTTACTTCCTTAACACAATAAATTTTCGGTATGCTGCTACAAAGAGGAATGTTGCAGAAAACACAGTCAGTGAGACAAGTATAGGCATAAACCTTATTCCCCATGGCGTATAATTAAGCACTAAACCTATCAATGGAACAATAGCTAAGGATAGACCTATCGATAATGCTAACCTTTCGAGAGGGGATAAACTATCTTCAACAGGGTAAAGAGCTTCAATTAAAGCCATTCCGGGCAGAAAAAGGACGAAGACTGATCCTAAAACATATCGAAGAAACATGAAGACAGGAATAATTTCAGATATCCCTATAACAATCAAGGTTAATGCTATTAGTGCTGAAGACGCCCAGAACCACAGGCTGTGATCCAATCTCGACAAATACTCTGTAAAGTCCTTAGGAGGGTATGGATCATCAATGACTAGTTTTCCATCTATCCATGCGTTATATAGCTCCTTAATTACTTCGTGTCTACATCTACCTTCCTGACTCCTTTCACTCACTAACATTTCAAGTGTTTTTTCGGTCATGGTACAGGTGCCTCCACAACATTAACATATAGATGTGTCCATCTTCCGCTATATACCCATGTGTCATTAGCAGGTATGTAGTACCAGAGCTCGAATATTATGGCTTTTTTAGAACTGGGCTCGTTTAAACCTACAGTAACCTTAAAGGTAGTGTTTTGATTATGGTCGATTATGCCCTCCCAGTATTTAAGTACAGGCGTTGGCGAGGGAGTATTGTTCGTAGGAAGAGTTGAATTATCACCTATCTTGAACTGAACCCTATAGTAAATTGGCGTTCCATTGTAGTTAAATACAAAAATACATAGGGTAACATTATCTCCAGCGACCACTGTCTTGGGATAATCTCCTATTAAACACTCTGAATTTAGAAGACCTAATGCAGTAAATCTCTCGGTAACAGCCGGTCTTAAAGTCTGGGCTATGCCGAAAACACTCCCTATAACTATTATGGCCATAACGACAGCGAAAACTTCGTCATCAAACCTCATACTTCCTCACCTTCCATTTCCTCCTATACCGAAACCATAGACCCATGTATATCCTGGGAAGGAGGAGATAGGTAACTATAGGTATAGCTGCAAGTATTCCGACAGTTGCCCATTTAATAATATTCTTCTGAAGAATAACTGTGTCGGCGTTTTCTCTTAAAGCATTTATTTTATCCTCTGCCGACTGAAGATATGTTTCTGCTTTGTTACACTGCCCTTGATTCAAAGCTTTAACTCCTTTATCGAGCTCTTCAACAGCGGAAGAAACATTAATTCCTCTCTCGCTCAGAACATATACTTCATTGAAGAGTGTTTTCACCTTTTCTTCCAATGACTGACAAGAAATCTCTGATGCTTCAATAGAAACCGGAAGTAATAATAGGGAAGAAATAAGAAAAACAAATCCTAGGGAAATGCCTATAGCCATTATATTCGTCCTAGCCACTTTTTCACACCCTCCAACTTCACCATGCGGAAGATACTGTAACCTAAATATAGAATAGTCATCAAGGATAAAGCTATGCAAGCGTTAATCCATATCATTAAGTTTTCGTATGGATTACTCTTCTGAGCGGGAGAGATTTTGATTGTAGACAGCATTTCAGTTATCCTAGACTCGTCGAAATCCGTGCCCATAATGGATACCCTTACGTAGGCTGCGGAAAGCTTGCCCCCTACGGTGACAGGGAACTTGAAGAGGGAATACCCCATCAACATTTTATAGCCTCCTTTATGGAACCTAATGAAAGCTATGGTAGTTCCATTTAACTCAACCGTCCAAGAGTCATCTATTATATATCCTTGATAGGCCAAACAGACAAACCAGCTGTGATACCTGCTTGGGGTCTCTGCCACCTCTAAATAACCTGTGTACCCTCTTGACTCATAAATTGCGTAGAACCTCTTAACGATACTAGCTCCCAATACTTCGGCAAGGGCACTTACGTCCTCCATATACGTCACGTTAACGCGGGATTTCTCAAAGATTTCGGACGTTACGTTGGATAAGAATGTGGAAATTGATTGGTAGGGCCGCATACTTCCTCCTGAAACACCAGTTGATGCCCCAGATGAATAAGAAAAACTGAATATGGAGAACGCAACTAAGGAAAAAAGAAATATGGCTGCTATAGAAAATCTGTTCAGCTGTAGGTTCCTTAAGGGGGACCCTTCCTTAGGCTTCCTCGTAAGGCCTATTACCTTCATAGATACGAAAATAGCTATAAGTGTAGCAATACTCACATAAATAAGCGAAGGGATCGTATGGAAAAAGCCTATTGCATAATCGTATCCAACATGCTGAGTTGCCCAAATAATGGAAGCTATTCTCAAAATATTTCCTGCTAAAACAATCAATCCTCCAGCTAAGAGTCCCAGAAAAATACCCCCAATTCTAATGGGTAGAGGCCTTTTGCTCTTCGATGCAAGATATAAAGGAATTATAGCTATTGCAATAATCCCCAGCAAGCTAACTATACCTCCACATATGGGAGCAACATTAAAGGTCCTTATAATCCCATTTACATCAGGAGTCATCAAGATATACATCCCTTTAGCTTGATCAATAGTTAATGAAGCTCCGGTCAAAGCGCAGACTATCCTAGCAGAGAAAAGAGATACAGCATTTGCGAGTGGGTCCAGAAACTCTCTTGGGACAGGTACCAGAAATATCATGAAGAGTAAGGGAATGATCAGCCTCCTCAGAGCCCTCTCTGAGAAAACAAGAATAATTATTCCCCAGCCCAAGGTAATTAATGAGAGGGCCTTAAGCTCCACTACACCGACGGTCATCAAGTCAGATATTAACAAAAGAGTGAATGAAACTGTGAGTAAGGTAGCCACTGAAAGAATTCTGTGGATTCCTATATTCTGGGTTAGTTCCCAAGACTTGTGCTCGACAAGAAATATCATCAAAATAAGACCGCCAACAACTAAAAGGTAGCTATACTCTTCACTAGTCATGGTTTTGAAGTAAGTTACTAAAGAGTACCTATAGATTGATCCGA
>CAZFVC010000106.1:0-3200 GCA_964522175.1 uncultured Desulfurococcaceae archaeon | reverse complement strand
CCATAGTGGTGCGATTAGGAGAACTATGAGTAAAGCGGCATAGATGGGCGGGCCTGCAAGTATTATGAAGGCTGTTCCTAACACCGTGGAATAAGTTGCGTAGACAAGAATTCTAGGATAGATCTTACCGGCAACGAATATTGTGCCTATGAGTTCTGGTGGAAGGTTTTTAACTATCTCGTATTTTTTGTTCTCACGTTTCACGGCTAGTCCTTCCTTAACAAGTCTCTCTAGAACTCTTTGAGCCTTTCCGGGGCTGTTAAGGTTGAGAAGCCTCTGTGCCTGTCTTACACCTACGGGTTCACCATACTCCCTAAGCTTAAGGTAGTGCTTAAGGAGTTTACTCCTCAAATTATTCCCTCCTCAGAACAGTCCATACAAGAACTGCTGCAATGATTGCTGCCGAAACCGACAAAATTAAGGCTAAGGCACCCATACCCAGCACCCCATATAAACTAAGGGCTTCTGCCCCTGTTAATGTTTCTGTATTAGTGAACGTTACTGTGGGGCTAATTCCGGTGGATGTGCCTGATATGAAAGTGTCTGTGCCTGTAGCCACGTGGGTGGGTGCAGAAGTAGTTCCAGATGTTCCGGTACCAGTGGTCACGGTCGTTATTATTGTACAGTAGGGAGGATTCAGCACAGGGTTGCAAGGTATGTAATCAAGGTCATTAACTAGCTGCAGAGGGTCTGGAGGCTTCAAATATGCTGTCTTATGTGTGCAGTTCGATGCTATTTCAATAACCTGATTCAATTCTTTAATGGAGTGAATGGCTTGAGTTATGCATGCAAGCGATACGTTATCTGCTGATACTATACCCATGCTAACAAGATATTCGATTTCCTTCAGCAAGGTCTTCTCCATTCTTTCAATATTTGGTCCATTCTTGGGAGCTTCATTCCATGAGGGGGAATAGTCTAGCCCTGCCAAAGCTTCCACAAGTCGGGAGGCTTCATATGATGCCTTTGAGTCCGGTCTCTCTGCATAAACTGTGATTGCTAGCTGAGGTATTGACATGTGTTTACTGTTACTGAGTTCTTTAACGGACCAAATCTCAGCTATAAGCGTGTTCCCCGCAACCTCCTTCTCCAGAGTTGCGTAAGTCTCTACAATACTTACGCATATGGGAGGGATTGTCGGGCATGTAGTGTTATCTATTGGTGTGCAGGTAACTGTAACTGTGGTGCATTTATAACGGCTTCTGTTCCCAGAATCGAGAACGACCCACCCTAAACTCTTAGAGATGTTGTTAATCCTGCCCGCCGCAATAAATTGATCAGTCGAGAAGGAGAACCACCACATAAGGTCCTTCAGGTCAGTTATGTAGTGAAGCGCAACAATGGCTTTACCGCCTGAATTATAGGCCTCAATAACGAAGGAGAAGAAACCGGAAACGTAAACCAGGTAATTAACTCCTCCAGACTCGGCAATAATGTTTAGAGGGGCAGGATGCTGCGAGGAATTAATAGCTCCTCAACCCTAGTGAAGTTCACGTAGCCTCCATCAATGGATAAGCCTATATATCCGAAGTTTCTCAGCGTAGGCGAAATTCCATCCTCACCAGCCGCAACAAAGTAGTTGGGAGCGTATTGCATCTGCCAAGCAGCAGATAAAGTAATGAGAGCAAGAATAACCGCAGTATAAACACCGGTCCTCATCTTCCACGCCCGGGATTAAGGCGTTAAAACATTATTTTAACCTAAACATTGAAACACGGTGTCCAGCTCTAAGGACACTGCTAATGAGAAAGATCTATTCGTTATGGAGGAGTGCTCAAAAGGAAGATACTGATTAAGTTCATTCTAGGAGGAAGCAACTCAGCAACCTCCTTCCCCTATAGGACACTGTCTCCATGCAGAAAGTTCAAAGAATATGGGGTTAAGCTGAATGTAAAGCAATCAGAAGTCCGGGAAGAGCCGTTAGTTTTTCGCCTTTGAGCCTGAGAATTTCTGGAAAACATTTATATTGAAATCCTCAGAAGAAGGTTAGGTGTGAAGATGCACCAATCCACAAACCTTTACTGCTACTAGATCTTGAGGGCGTAATTACTCCTCAAGAATACCTTCTGGAAGTTGCTAAAAAAGCAGGTCTTTATCATGAGGTACGCAAAGAATTCGTGAAAGGGATAAGCGGAACTATACCTTGGAATAAATCCCTTCTGAAGAGACTATCGCTGTTGCGAGGAGTTAGTGAAGAAGTCTTCATGGATACAGCAGAATCTATGCAGGTAAGGGAATATGTTCCTGCAACACTCAAGGAGTTACATAGGGAAGGCTGGGTCATCTACATCGTGACGGGAGGCTTCGACATACTGGAAAAAGTACTGATAAGAAACAACGTCTCTTACGAAGGCTATATCTCTCACTCACTCATCTCCAGAGAAGGAAAACTGCAGGGAGGCATCCTCAGATACCGAGATAAAGGTGAGGTGGCTAGGAAGCTTAAGAAACTCATTAACCCTACAGTAACTGTCGCAGTAGGAGACGGGCACAATGACATCGGAATGTTTATGGAATCAGACATAGCCATAGGATTTAAACCCAAGAAAACCGTAGAGCCATACATACACCTAAAAATTGATGAATTTAGAGACCTAGAGCACTATTTATATCTTCTTAGGGATACTTAACCATGTTAATGAAGTGTAAATTCGGGAAGCGTATTTTTATTGTATAAAAATCAGCATTTTTGACGTCTAATCGAAGACCCGTCTAGAGTTTATGTATCGTATCTCACCCTCTGTGTGAAAAGGTATGAAACTGCCTAAGTCCGTATTCTGTTTTTCGAAGCTTCTAAGACTAGTGAGAAACCTATGCTTCTTTAATTAAAGATAAATTCATGTTCTTCTCAATTGTGTGACTATGCTTGTTACGGCTTTGGAGGATACAAGGTCTATGGCAACGCTTTA
The DNA here is from genome assembly GCA_964522175.1 of uncultured Desulfurococcaceae archaeon. GTDB lineage: Archaea > Thermoproteota > Thermoprotei_A > Sulfolobales > NBVN01 > CAZFVC01. The sequence continues at coordinate 291 of CAZFVC010000106.1, read as the reverse complement.
CATTATTCTTAGGGTTATTTTCCTAGCTTTCAGAGCTTTACTCAGTAGTGATTCTAAGGACCATATTTTAACTCCTTTCACCATGGGCTCATTGAGTAATACTAGTCCCAAACCTTCGACTGGTTCTGCAAGTAGTGATGCTTTTTTCTTCAGATTGTTGATGAGCTTCACGGCTTCACTTTCTGTTAGCTTCCTGTATTTGACCTCATAAACCCAGACACCTCTAGCCGAGGGAATAACTGCATCTATCTCTACATCTTTTTTCTCACTCAAGTATTACTATTCTATTCG
>CAZFVC010000105.1:1394-3248 GCA_964522175.1 uncultured Desulfurococcaceae archaeon | reverse complement strand
GGTTGTTGCGGCAGCGGCAGTTTTCATAATGTTAAAAGCATTCAGGGTTTCAGGCATATCCCTCTTCGCATTCCTAATAGGCATCACCCTAACCCCCGATGTTGGTCTTCTCTTCCTCATAGCGGCGCTAATCAAGTACACAGCCTTCAGAGTGGGTACAGATGTCTACGAAGGGTTAGTGACTTACTCCTCCCTTCTCCTAGCTGGTGCGGGCGTTGGAATAGCTATTACTGTACTTCTTGCTCTGGGAGGTGTGATATAGCGTGCTTCCGGCCTTCATGCTCATCATATATGGGGCCCTTCTCCTACTGAGCCTCTACATAGCGTTAAGGTACTGGAAGGCCGAGACACAGCACGTTAGGAAAATTGTAAGAAAAACTCGTTCAACTGTAAGCAGGCTCTACTTAATGTATAAACTCACCCTCATACTTCTGAAGAAGCCTTTCACAGCAGTAGTTGTTCTGATAACAGTTGTTTCAATACTGATCTCAGCGTTCTCAGCAGGAAGCTCTGTGGGGGTCTCACTAATCAGAGGAACGTTTGAAGATAGTAGCAAGCCAGGAGATATCCTCATAGAGCTAGATAACCCCTCCACTGTAGACTGTAGCGCTTTAGTCGATATAGTTGAGAACCTCACCAGTGCACCATTACATAACGAATCCTGCCTCTTCTTCATGAGGATAACCCTGGAGTCCCCGGCGAAGCTCAATATCTCCAAGGAACCTATTTACGTCATCATCGGTTCACCCAGCACATATAACCGAGAGTTGTTTGGGAAACGACTTCTTAGGGAGATGGGGTACATCCGCGCCAGCAGTCTAGGGGAGTATGTCTCTCTCTATCTGCCCGACGGGACAGTAAAGATAATCCATGCCGCAGCGATAAATGAGACTCTCCTACAGAATGCAAAAATACTGGACTCGATCCCGCTCCTCCCCATACAGGGATATATAGGTTCTAAACCCATAGTTACGCCACCCAAATACGCCCTAATCACCTCCCGAGCCTATTTATCAACCATTCTGGATGTAGGCAAGAATGTAACTACCGATATCCTAGTTACGAATCTTAATTTTGAGCCTGAGAAAAGTGACGTAACCTTCATCTACACTACCCTAACGAAAATACTTCCAGTGAAAGCTGTATGGGTAATGACGTCTGAAGGCGTGTTGGTTGCTTCAAAGAGCCAGATACCCACGAAAGAGTCGGTTATTACTGCCTTAGTGGCTTCTCTTCTCGCAACAATTATGGCTGCATCACTCTTCACGACTGTAATACCTTACATAAGGAAAATGTCTGAGAAACTGAGTTATGAAGGCTTCCCTCCATGGGCATCCAGAATGATTATGTTCTTCTACTCCACAACGCTCACATGTGTGCCTTCCGCAGTAGCCCTCCCGGCCATCACTATTGTGTTAGGCAGTGTCGCAGCCTTCAACTCCTTGATAACCTCTGTTCTCGTTTGGGTGGCTCTAACAGCCTATGTCTACAGGGCAGTGAGGCCGAGCTCCTTAATGACAGACATTTACATACCTCCCACAACCCGATACGAAATTATGGTTAAGGGGCTTAGTGTTCAAGAGCTTACTGAACTGGTTAGGAGGCTGATAACTACGAACGAGTTCTTCACTGTCGAGGAGCTGGAGTCTAGGGTAGGAAATGGGGAGGCATTAATACATGCTAGGCTTAACTTTGTGGAGTCATGGGGTTCCGGGCTGGATATAAATATTTCAGCTTCGGAAACGGAAGGAACCACATCGGTTTCCATATCCATAAACTTCTGGGGGATTGAGGAATTCTCTGAATCAATAACTAGGAACATGATTGCGTTAGCTCTGTCAAGAATTGCTGGAG
>CAZFVC010000105.1:0-1294 GCA_964522175.1 uncultured Desulfurococcaceae archaeon | reverse complement strand
TCTGAATCAATAACTAGGAACATGATTGCGTTAGCTCTGTCAAGAATTGCTGGAGGGATCAGGTCATGGGAGTCGGTACAGCTAAAGTAATTATGATGATAAGCCTTCGCGGCAGAGGAATTAAGGTTGCGTTAGTTGCCTCGCTCGCGACAGCAACCCTCCTCTGGATATCGGGGCCGAGCATACCTGTAGTTATAAAGCTCCTCACAGCGCTTTCTTTAGCTTTAAGCATTGCTTTAGTGGATCAGAAAGCATGGGAAACAACATACTACGTCCTCAAAATAGTCGGTACTCCCCCATCCGGGTTAAGCATGGTGGCCCTGCTTCAGGGACTCTTGGGAACGGTGATACTTGCCGCCCCCTACTTCATTATGGAAGGATTCATGATTGGGGCCCTAGCAGCCGTAACGGTGCTCGCAACCATCTACGGGGTTATGAAGCTTATCGAGAGACAGGTTGATGAGAAACTGTCCTCCCCCGTGATTCCCACAGTAAGTGGTGAGGTTTCATGAGCCCTGAGAGTAAAATACCTCGAAAAGAAAGAAACTGGAGGTTTAGGGAGGGATGAGGAAAGAGGAGCCTGTAGTTGTTCTTCGGAACGTGTGGAAGACTTATGTAGAGGGGGATCAGACAATCACAATTCTGAGGAATGTTAATGCAGTGTTCCAGAGAGGGGAGATCGCTGGAATACACGGACCGAGCGGTTCAGGTAAAACAACCCTCCTGAAAATAATTGCCGGACTTGATAGGCCTGACCGAGGTGAGGTAATAGTTGATGGGTACAACCTCAACATGCTTGACGACTTAGGCCTCTCAATGGTAAGGAACACAATAGTTGCCTACATCCCCCAAGACTACGGGATAATAGATGAGTTGACCGTTAGGGAAAACATTGAACTCCCCCTACTGGTTGGAGGGGTAAGTGGGGAAGAAATAAATAAGAAAGTCAGTGAAGTCCTTAAGTATATAGGGCTCGAAAATAAGGCATCTTCTAAACCCCACAGACTCAGTGGCGGTGAAAGGCAGAGAATAGCCATAGCCAGAGCCCTAGTCACGACCCCGACAGTCCTTCTAGCTGATGAACCGACCGCGAACTTGGACTGGCGGAACGCAATAAGGGTTGCGGAACTCTTCCATAAAATACGTGACGACTTCGGAACCACAGTCATTATAGTGACTCACGATCCAAGACTCCTCGAGTACGTGGATAGATCTATGAATCTCCTAGACGGGATGCTTAAGGATAAGACAGCAATGGATTAAAGCCTAAACACCTATAAAACTCGACAACTGT
>CAZFVC010000104.1:0-3419 GCA_964522175.1 uncultured Desulfurococcaceae archaeon | reverse complement strand
TCTGAGGGATACCTCGGGAGGTATTGCGGCTGCGAGGCCTTCCGAGTATATGAGGCTGGTAAGCCTGAGAATCCATTCGGTCTCATCATGCCTTATTTCGTCCGGGTCTGGCGTGAAGAGGTAGCCCATGAAACCCACCTTGGTGGCTAGGGTGAAGTTCTGGGGGAGGACATCGAGGCCGTCCCCCAGCACTGCATCACCGTTTGGGTCCCCAACAATAACACCTACAGGTTCCGTAGAGTATTCCTCTGCATACAGATTTATTATTGGGTAGGGAACCGGATCCCCTCCCACATCAACTACGTGGAGGATGTAAGTGTCTGAAGCCCCTGACACTGGTGAAGGCGCTGTAGCTCCCTCGAAGGCCGCCACGAATGAAGGCATGAGAGGGAACCCCACATACATAACTACTGAGGCAGCAATCATGAATGCCCCCACACCCCTACCGATCCTGAAGGGCACCGCATACATAACCACCCCAAGTACTGCAAGCCTCTCCCGGAAGGTGTAGATAACGGAGGAGAGCATGTATATCATTTTAAGGGATGTGAAGGCCGTCGATATGTAGGAGGCCGCCATTGAGAGAGGTGATGAGAGGAATGAGTATTCCCCTCCCTTAATCACTGTGGAGAAGTAGCTGAGGGTGGCGAAGGCCGCTGCGAGCTCGACCGTTCTTGCCGAGAGCCATTCGTAGAAGGAGGGCCAGTCAACGCCTAAGGCGGTGAGGAGGGTGTCCGCTATACCTAGAATTATGGCGAGTGATGAAGCAATAACTGCCGCAGCCATAGCGTCCGCAATGAGTCGAGGGCCCCACCTCTTAATTGATGCGTAGGGTATGGGGAGCCCAAGTATAAGGCCCCCTATCACGTATGTGAGTAGGGAGAGGTTTAGGGCCAGGATTATTAGGTCCATTAGAATCACTTACGGCTGCGGAGGGGGCGGGAGAGGCTGGTATATGCTTCCAGTTATGTAGGATATGAGGGCAAATATTGAGGACCCTACAGCCATCCAGAAGGCTGCTAGGACAGCGTCCTCTATGAGTGACTGCCCGGCCTTCTTAACCCTATGGATAGGTATGGGAGCTCCCCTAATCGCCCAGCCTATCGCCCATGAAACGAGGAAGAGGACCCACGCAATAGCCATTATCTGGGCCGTCAAACCCTGAACGAAGGATGTGATGTCCACTTTCCCTCCCCACAAATACTTAAGTTATAAAGTGTTCCGTAACACAGTTATTACTTCCCTAAACCTCATTCCTTGAGCGTCATGAAGCGGTGGGGTATAAGGAACAGGGTTTACTGGTGCCCGAACTGCAACGTCCCTGTCAGGACTGAGACATGCTCGAGATGTGGAGGGAAGGCAATACCTCTCCACATAGGTGACCCAGGTGATCTGAGGCCAGCCTTTGAGGGAGACCTCAGAATTATTGAGGAGGCATTCATCAACGAGTTCGGTACATCGAGACCTATGAAGAGACTCGGGCTCACCGATCTGCAAGTATTCCTGAATAAAACACCTCACTTCGACGACATGAAGGAGGTTATTGCTGGAGGCATTGTTACGGGGAGGGTGTACTTCGATCCCCTACTCCTTAAGTGGAGGTGGAGGCTTAACAGATTCAGCAGCAGGGTCGCTCTCGAGGAGGGGCTTGTGAAGAAGTTCACTGTGGATCATCCTCGCCCGCTAGCTACATTGGGGGATGGAGGTTTTGAGGGGAAGCAGGCGGTCGTTGTGGATAGGTCTGGGGAGCCTGTTGCTTTAGCGGTGAGCCGGAGGGGGAGGTTCAGGGTGCAGAGCATTTTCAGGGAGCCTGACAATCCGCAGATACGTAGAAAATCCACCCTCCAGGACGTTCTGGCTGCCAACGACTTGTGGTACAGGTCGAGGGTCTCTAAATCAATTAAGCAGCTTGCGATAATGTCGGAGAGGGTTCGGCTACCCGTAGTTGTTTCATACTCAGGCGGTAAGGACTCCCTCGCAGCGCTCCACCTCACGCTGGAGGCAGGTATTGAGCCCGTGATGCTTTTCAACGACACAGGTATTGAGCTCCCTCCCACCCTACGCAACGTTGAGGATGTTTCAAGGGTCTACGGTTTAAGGCTTCTGAAGGCGTCGGCCGGGGAAAGGTTCTGGGAGGCGGTCAAGATATTCGGGCCTCCAGCAAAGGACTACAGATGGTGCTGCAAGGTCCTTAAGATGGCCCCAATAGCTGATGTGTATAGGAAGCACTTCCCTGAAGGCCTCCTCGCAATCGTCGGGCAGAGGGCGTACGAGTCCGTTGATAGGTCTAGGTCGGGGGCTGTGTGGAGGAATAGGTGGCTTCCCTCAGCCCTTAACCTGAGTCCCCTGCAGGAATGGGACCAGCTCACCGTGTGGATGCATATAATTAAGAACCGCCTACCCGTAAACCCGCTATACTTCAAGGGGTTTGAGAGGCTTGGATGCTACCTATGTCCCGCAGGAAATGTTGCTGAATACTTCCTTGTTGCTAGGGAGTATCCGGAGCTGTGGGAGAGGTGGCTCCGTGTGCTTAAGGCTTGGAGAGAAAGACTGGGACTGAGGGAGGAGTGGGTTAATTACCACCTCTGGAGATGGCTCAACCCTCGGGCACAGGGGAGGAGGCGAGTGGAGCTGTGGCTCGGGATCAAGAAGGCTGGCAACCCGCTCAAGGAGTATGCAGGCAGGACAGGAATTAAGCTCAGGAGGGAAGAGACTAGCGATGAGAGTGTTAAGGTTGAGGTTGATCCACAGCTAAGCCTTCAGGGACTTAAAGATCAGTGGAGAATAGTCGGCACCTCAATCGAGGAAAGGGGTAACGAAGTCATTATCAGGGACGGAAAAACATCTGTGAAGGTTAAGGAAGGGGTTATTGTAGGTGAAGGGAAGGGCAGTGAAGAGGATGTCATCACTGCCCTAAAGCTCATGATCAGGTGGATGAGGTGTGCAGGATGCGGAAACTGCGTTAACTGGTGTCCTGAGAACGCTATAGGTATTGATGAGGGCCGGCCTAAGGTGAATAACTCGAGATGCACGGGCTGTATGATATGTGTGGAGGTATGTCCTATTGCGGAGGTATTCACGGAGAAACTCATAGTTCCTCAAGCCTTCAAGGAGAGGAGGAGGGTAAAGGTAACGCCTACGTCGGTGCTTCTCCACAGAGCCAGAAGAAAGGTATCGATTAGGGAAGAATTGAGGAGCTTCTACGAAGGCGTTGGAGACTTCCTCGATTGGGAGAGATAATTTAGGATCAGATAGTGGTCCTTTCGTCATCCCTTGAAGTCCTTTAGGACACCATTCATCATTCCTTTAGTTCAATGTATAGTCTTTTAGGAGGCTTAATACTTCATCAGTTTCCTTACCTACATCAGGCATGACGACGTAGATTTCTGTCTCTCTAATCCCTTCCTTCTCCCAGACAC
>CAZFVC010000103.1:0-3534 GCA_964522175.1 uncultured Desulfurococcaceae archaeon | reverse complement strand
TCCCTCATAAGCTCAGCATTAACCCAGACCTCATTCTCCGGAATCACCTCATTCGTTACGGCCTTGAAAACCATTCTCTTCTTCCCAGGAACCGACAACTCAGCCTTAGCAGTGATCTCTAGATCCTTAGCGAGGGCTGGGTTCAGATGCAGCTCGTCCTCAGGAACCTCATCCCTTAGCCTCACCCTTATCCTGCGCTCCTTCCTTTTCGGCTCACCCTTCCTCAGAATCTGAGAAGCCGGAGGTATGACGGCGACTAACTGCTTAATATCTCGCTTCTCCTTAACGTCCTTCTCCTCACTCAGAGCAAACACCTCAGCAATAATTAATTGTGTAGGGGGTTATTATTTTGCTTTCGCCTCTAAACCGAGACTTTCGTCCTAATCCACTCCACAATATCGCTGACATCCACCCTTATCTGTTCCCTAGAGTCCCTGAACCTCACCGTAACAGTAGCGTCATCCATAGTTCTGTGATCAACCGTTATCGCGTAGGGCACACCAATCTCGTCAGCCCTAGCGTATCTCCGCCCGATGCTTCCAGACTCATCATAGATGGCCATAATGCCCGAATCCCTCAGCATGCTGTAAATCTCCTTCGCCTCACTGGTGAAGGGTTCTTTAGCGAGCAGGGGGAAAACAGCTGCCTTAACAGGGGCTATCCTCGGAGAGAACCGGAGGACTGTCCTGTCCTCCTCCTCAAAATACGACTTGTCAAGAGCTACATAAACAAGCCTCTCAGAACCGAAGGAAGGCTCCACAACGTGGGGAACTATTTTCTCTCCGGTAACCCTCTCCTCTACAGAAACCACTGAAAGCATCGATATAGGGACGTCGAACTCTCCGACCTTAACATACTTCTCACCTGCCTCTCTAAGTTTCTCCACGCTAAATGGGTCCAAACCCTCCAGCTCCTTAAGGACTTTGGGTGCTTTCCCCCTGAAAAGCTTCCCTAAAGCCGCCTTATCGACCTGCAGCTTCTTAACCTTCACAACCCTCGGCTCGGGGAATCTCTTAAACACTGTCAGATCCTGGCCGGAAAACTTCATATGTCTAGATAGGTCGTAGTCCCCTCTGTAGGCATGACCTGATACCTCCACCCAGCCCCACCTACTCACCTTAACCATCTGGTCAAATGTCTGGGTGGCGTAATGCGCTCTCTCGTCGGGAAGCTTTTCCTCGAAGAATGTTTCCTCTTCAGCCACACCGAGCTCTTTAACGAACTCCTTAGAAACAACCATCCAGTAAGCGAGCCACTTGTTCTTAACCACGCCTTCCTTCACAGCTTCCTCCGCATCGTAAGTGGTGGGCTTCTCAACCCCCTTAAGCCGGTCCTCCGCACTTAGTATGCTTAGCCTGCTGTTGAATCTCTCGAACGGAGGTGAGTATCTCTCTGAAGGGTCGAAGAAGAACTCGACCTCCATAATAGTGAATTCCCTTAACCTAATCATGCTCTGCCTCGGCGATATCTCGTTCCTAGCTACCCTGCCTATCTGCCCTATGCCTAAAGGAAGCTTAGAACGCATGACTGTATGCACACGCTTAAAAGCCAGAAACATTCCCTGAGCAGCTTCAGGACGGAGATATCCCCTATCCCTAGAGTAGGGGCCTATATAGGTCTGGAAGAGGAGGTTGAATGTCCGCACCTCACTAAGCTCGCCACCGCAGACAGGGCACTTAACTCCCTTCTCCATAATTATTCTAGTAAGTTCCTCAGGAGTCTTCCCCTCAACCTTAATGCCTAAGGCGTCCTCAATGAGTTGATCAGCCCTAAAAACCCTCCCACACTTATTACACGAAACTATAGGGTCGGTGAAGCTCTCCAGATGCCCGGAGGCCTTGAAAACAATTTCTGGCGTAATCATGGGAGTCTCAATAGCCACGACTATGTCGGAGTGCTTAGTCACGAAGTAGTCTAGCCATAGCCTCTTAATGTTCTCCTTAAGGAGGGTTCCTAAAGGACCCAGATCATAGAATCCTGAGACGCCGCCATATATCTCGAAGGAGGGCCAGAAGAAGCCTCTGCGCTTCGCGAGCTCAACCAGTTTAGCGTACTTATCTCTTTCCCCCATGTCTGAACCCACCTTACCTCTACCTTTTAACTCAGTATTTAATGTTTTAAAGGAGTGGTTACGGTGAAGGAACTCTACCTGATTAAGGAGCCACATACTTTTCTCGGAGTGGAAGGTGACCCTGCCAAAACAAGGATAAGCATAGTGGGCGTCCCCTTCGACTCGACAAACAGTTTCAGGCCCGGCTCAAGGTTCGCCCCCAGCAGAATACGTATCGCTTCCCAAAGCCTAGAAACATACTCCCTGAGGGCAGGCATAAGCATCGATGAAAACCCTCCTGTGGATGAAGGTGATGTGTTCACGGTTCATGGCAGTGCGGAAGCAACCCTGAGAAACCTCTCCTCCGTAACGCAGGAACTTCTGAGCGAGGACAGAGTACCTATCTACTTAGGCGGGGACCACATAATAACCTACGGGATTGTGGAGGGTGCGTTACGTTCGCTGGGTGTTAAGCCCTGCGCCCTAATATTTGATGCACACCTCGACTTCCGGAGAGAATACCTAGGGTACAGATGGTCACACGCCTGCGTCACTAGAAGAGTCCTAGAGCTCTTAGGCCCAGAGAAAGTGATGGTTGTCGGCGTAAGGGCAATAGATAAGGAAGAGCTTAAAGACGCGAAAACCCTCGGCCTAAAATACTTAACAATCCTAGACATAGAAAGATCAACCCTGAGAACAGTAACAAGTAAAGTCAAGGAACATATTGCAGGATGCGAAGCACTACACATATCCATAGATATGGATGTGCTTGACCCTGCCTATGCCCCAGGAGTCTCTACCCCAGAACCAGAGGGTGTGAACACTGAATGGCTTCTCAACATCCTTAGAAACATTGTGAGCGAGAAGGTAGCTAGTATCGACATCACTGAGGTCAATCCATTGGTTGACGTGGGAGACATAACCTCATTCCTCGCTGCCCGAGTGGCAATAGAGGCTGTAGCCTATCTTAAAGCATCCGGAATTAAGTAATCAAATTGTAATAATATTTCAATTAAGCAACATTTATACTTAATCCCCTGCGGCTTCATTCAGTGGCTTTCTTTCTCTCTTCTAGGCTTCTTCCTTGAGACTGCTGCAACTAGGATTAAAAGGGAGTAAAGTATCACTAAGAGCATGGTAATTCTTACTCCAAAAGGTATGAAAAACTGGACTGAGAAAAACATGAGGGAAATTTACGTAGAGGTTCAGTCTAAGAGACCTCCACACTATGGAGGAGAAAATTAAGTATTAGAAAGAGGCCCAGAACTAAAGCGGATATGAAAATCATGTAGGGGTCATAGGGATTGACCTCTCCCGTCAAAGTCTCCAAATTTGGGGGTAGAAACATTAAACTGTAGTTTTTTGTTTTTTATTATTTTGTTTGGGGTGATATGTTTATTGGGGGCTGTGCTCCAAGCCCCACAGAACACAATCTAGATGGGAGCCCCGTGCCGTTGGGCTCAACAGCCACCCATGACCCAATG
>CAZFVC010000102.1:0-3582 GCA_964522175.1 uncultured Desulfurococcaceae archaeon | reverse complement strand
CACTATTTAGGATATATATCCAAATCATTTAAAATCTTACCAAGGATAACATATACTTGGTGACCTCCGCTGAGGGCTCAATGCCTCTGGCGGAGAGAAACCGTGATGAACCACCCTACAGAGACCTACAATGACCTAGGACGGGAAACGGTTAGCTGAATAAAACGAATGTTAAGTATTAGATTTGGGTCTACTCACCGAATGTGACGAGACCCGCTTCAAGTAACTGGCCGATTATTACAGTTACCGGTTCCTTAAGTTCATCAACACTCATAGCGGTTTCTTCATCAACACTCAGCTCTTCACTAAGCTTATTCACAAGCTCCTCAACAGTCTTCTCCCCGTTGCAGACGCTCCACACATAGAAAGCCCCTGCAGTAAGGGTGTAGGCAATGTTCTCATCCAGCGCCACTATGTAGTTCTCTCCTTCCATACCTACGCTAATCCCTTTCTTCATAGGTTTCTTGTCCTTAATCTCTTCGTAGGTTATTCCCTTCTTCTCAGACAACTCAATAACCTCTACTATACCCGTATCCGGACCTATAACCTCTCCTAGACCTGTAGTACCTTTTCTGCGGTCTGTAGCCTTCTGGAGCTTTAGGTGAGTCCTCAGGTATCTCGTCAGCTTCAGGAATCTCGATATCCTCAACCTCATTCACGTTTCCGGTGCCTCCGATGTTGAGCTGAACATCACCTCTATAGGTTGTTGTCCATGCACCCTTAATCTCCACGACCTGATCCTCCTGCACAGTACCTGCCGCCTTACCCCATAGGGTTAGCTTAACTCTTCCTGTCTCATCACCCACAACGGCCTCGCTGATAGTTCTCGTGCCTGCCCTGGTGTTGATGGTTTTCGGACCCTCGGCCTCAATAACCCTGACAACTACGTCGAGGTTATTCATTTCGGGTTTAAGATCCATGACTTTTGTTTTGGTGTATTTACCTGTTTCGTTTTCCGACATACGATTCAACTCCGATTACGTTACGACTAAAAGGGATTCTGAGGGTTTTTAAGCTTAGATGAAAGAAGACGGAAGAATTAACACATAAAAAAAAGACTTAGAGAGACAGTTGCTTTTACGCCTGCTCCACAGTTATAGCTCCTGTAGGGCAGGCGGTTCTTGCCTGCTCAACACAGTCTGCAAGGTCGTCAGGGACTGTGCCCTCAGTGTTGCTGGAGCCCCTATAATCCTCAACAATCTGGCTCTTGCCTCCCTCACCGGCCTCGAAAACCTGTGGGCATAGAGCGTAGCAGACACCGTCGGCAATACATAGATCCCAGTTGATGGTTACCTTCAGAGGCATATTGTTTTCACCGATAGAATCGTTAAGACACCATTATAAGTATAACGCATGATTTACTTACCGAAAAGTAAAAATACGCCTAAACCTAGAGTTTCCCGGGGCCCGTAGCTCAGCCAGGCAGAGCGCCCGGCATACGGGTTCCCTGCCCAACCTCCCTTCTTCTAATCCAAAACGAATCATAAAGTATAAAATCACGCTGAAACCAATCATTAATGGGCAGGGAACCGTACGGGACTCATAGGGCCAACCACCTGGGACACCGGGTGGTCCGGGGTTCAAATCCCCGCGGGCCCACCACAACCCTTTCCCTAATCAACTTTCAGTAGTAAACAACACATGAGTCCATGTCTAGACTTTTGAAGAGCATTTTCGAGAGTTTCATGTAGCCATAAACTCATAATAGATATTTTAGAATGACACGCAGGAGAAACAGTTAGATGGCCTTGACCTTCTTGTAGCCTTCTTTCCTTATTTTTGTTATTATTTTGGAGCCGCAGGCCGGGCATCTTATGAAGGCGAATCCTTCGCCTAGCTCCCTGCTTTCGAAGGTCTCTATGTCCCTTATGCTGAAGATCCTTCCGCATTTCCAGCACTTGTATAGGATTTCCTGATTCGCCAATCAATTCACCTAGGTGTTTAGGTATATTGGAAGTAATATATATTTACCGGGGTAAGTGTTTTTAAGTGAAAACCTTTTTAGCTCTATGAATGTTGAAAAAGTGTAAGTAGGGTGGGTCATGTCGAGGAAGGAAGAGGTAGATATTGAAGCCCTCTGCGGGGGTTTACCCGAGGAGTTATGTGTTCAGTTGGGTGCCGAGCAGCAGCTGGTGAAGATCAAGGTCGAGAGAAGGAAGTTCGGTAAGGAAGTAACAGTTATTGAGGGGCTTGATCCCGCGGTATTTAACCTGAAGAAGGTTGCTTCAACTCTTAAGGCGAAGCTGGCTACGGGAGGAACTGTTAAGAATAACCATATAGAGCTCCAAGGTAATCACAGGAACAGAGTTAAGCAGATCTTGGTTAACGAGTTCGGTGTTCCGGCCGAGAACATAATATTCATTGAGGCAGAGTAGTAAAATAAACTAAAAACATGTTTTTGATTTAAGTTCGGGCTTTCACTGTTCAGGAACCTTAATCTTAAGGTACTGAATAAGTTCTTTATACCTGTTCCTAACAGTAACCTCAGTCACTCCAGCTACCTGAGCAACGTCTTTCTGTGTTCTCCTCTCCTCATATATTTGGGCCGCTGTATATACGGCGGCAGCCGCGAGGCCTGCAGGATCCTTTCCTGCTGTGAGCCCTCTGGCCTTGGCGCGGTCAAGAATCTCGATAGCTTTCTTAATGACCTTCCCGCTCAGCCCAAGGGCTGAAGCTATCCTCGGAACGAAGTCGGCAGCATCAGCTATAGGTATCTTAACGTTCAGCTCCCTCACGAGGAGGCGGTAGCAGCGCGCCACTTCCTTCTTACTTGTTTTGGTGTATTGAGCTATCTCGTCAAGCGTTCTCGGAATCTTGAATATTCTGCATGCGGCATAGAGAGCTGCAGCAACAACTGACTCAACAGCCCTTCCCCGAACAACACCCTTCTCAACCGCCTGCCTGTAGATATTGGCTGCCTGCTCCTTAACGGCCCTAGGTAGACCCAGCTGATCCGCAATCCTCTCAAGCTCAGCAGCAGCCTGAGTAATGTTCCTATCAATACTGTTCTGGATCCTTGTTCTAATCTGCCACTTCCTCCAACGCATTACTTCAAGCCTTCTCCTCATCTCAAGCTTCTTCCCTGAAGCGTCACGGTCGCGCCAATCAATCATTGTTGAGAGGCCGCCGTCATGAATAGTTGGGGAAAGAGGGGATCCGGTCCTAGACCTCTTCTCCCTCTCCTCAGGGGTGAAGGCCCTCCACTCAGGACCCTGATCAACAACCTTATCCTCGACAACCTCACCAGTCTCTGTACAGATATATTCCCCCCTAAACTCATCGTAAATAATCTTGTCTGGAGGACACTGAAAGCCCTTCTCCTTTTCTTCCTTTCTTTCTATCATGAAACCACCTAAAACACTGGTTAAGACGTAAACCTTAAAAAGAGGAATACCAACCTTTATAAATTTTTCCCCTTAAAAAGATTACCCTCATTTACCTCCCCCATTAATATAGTACCACGGCGACACACCTAAATACCCCACAAAATATAATGTGATGAGGGCCGCCGTAGCTCAGCGGGTAGAGCGCCGGCCTCGTAAGCCGGTGGCCGCGGGTTCAAATCCCGCCGGCGGCTCCACA
>CAZFVC010000101.1:0-3586 GCA_964522175.1 uncultured Desulfurococcaceae archaeon | reverse complement strand
GTCCTAAGACACTGCTCAAGAGAATTAACCACCTCTTCAACGTCTTCCTTACTAATTAGGTATGGTGGAAGAAGCCTAAGCACTGTCGAGCCTGCAGCTAAAGCCAATACGCCTCTGCTTTGGAGGCATTTAATGATCCTTGACACCCTAATTCTAAGGGAGACCCCAACCATCAGACCTTTCCCCCTGACTTCCTTCACAATCCTACTGTCTTCAGCTATTGACGTCAGTCTGCGTAGAAGCTCCTCACCCATATTGGCAGCTTTATCCACAACGTTATCCTCCTTCAGTGCCCTAACCCCTCCCTTAACTGCAGCTAGGGTGAGAGGGTTCCCGCCGAAGGTGCTTCCATGATCCCCGAATTGTAGTGTCTCACACAACTCTCTATGCACGAAAACGGCGCTTACAGGGAACCCTCCCCCAATGGATTTCCCTGCCAGTAGGATATCAGGGCTAATCCCGTATTCAGTGTGGGACCATAGTTTTCCAGTTCTTCCGAAGCCTGTCTGGACTTCATCTACAACCAGTAAAGCGTTCACTGATCGAGCAAGTTTCTCCAGCTCCTTCATGAATTCATAGTCTGCCACATGAACTCCTCCCTCTCCTTGGATAGGTTCAATGAAAATTGCCGCTGTGTCCTCATTAATTACTTTATGAAGTGCGGAAGGATGATTAAACTCACCGCAAACCACATCCAGTAGTATTTCCTTCACGGGTTCCCTGTAGCGGGGATTCCAAGTTAAGGAAAGGGCTCCGAGGGTCCTTCCATGAAAGCTTGACCTGAAAGCAACCAGTTTCCCCCTTTTCGTGTGTTTGAAAGCCAGCTTGATCGCTAGCTCCACGGCCTCACTTCCCGAATTAAGGAATGAGACCCCCTCCATGTAAGGTGGGATGATCTGGGAGAGCGATTCTATGGCATCATCCATCACTTCCGTGTCGAATACCGGCGAAGCCGTCATTAGAGAATTAACCTGTTTAATGATCTCATTAGTTACGTATGGATTTCGGTGCCCTAGGAAGGCAACTCCATGGCCTGTGTGGAAATCGATATATCTTCTTCCCTCAGAATCCCATACATACTGTCCCTCCCCTTTAACCAGCTTAATCCCTCTTCGAGGGAAGAAACGCAGGAGAGTTAACAATACTATTTCACCGCCTCCTGAACAGTGTACCCCACTAAGGCCTTCGCAATATCGATACCTGTAACTCTTTGAACGTTTTTGAATTCAGGCACTGCATTAACCTCATTTACTACGTACCCTTTGTCCGGATGTTCGAAAACATCTATCCCTAGGAATTCTCCTTTCATGACTTCCCGAACTCTAAGGCAGAGTTCTTGGAGTTCCAGGTCCGGTTCAAAGCTTACTGCCCTCCCACCTCTCGAGGTGTTGGTTATCCAGTGGTCGCTCACTCGATAGATGGAGGCTATTACTTCCTCACCAATAACAGTTACCCTGATGTCTCTCCCGGGCTTCCGAACGTATTCTTGAATTATGTGAACTCTTGAATCTATTCCAGGGATCCTTAGCCTATGTTCGATAATTGTCCTCAGCTCCTCTTCATCCCTAGCCATGCTGACTAAAGCCCCCCAAGAGCCGTTTATGGGCTTAACGACGACTGGATATTGTAGCTTACTAGCAGCATTAAGAGCCCCCTCAAGGCTGAACGCCGTAAATGTTTCCGGGACAGGGATGTTGGTCCTTCTAAGGAGGGATAAGGTGTGGACCTTATCTAGGGAGGAAGCTAACGTGAACGACCCATTAATTACTCTATGTCCTGAAGCCTCAAGTGAGTGTGTTGATTCAATAGCAAGGGAATGGCTTAAGCTTCTTTGAAGGCCTATATCAAACAATTCCTCATTATTATTAAGGTTGATTGAGGCTTTCTTCACAAAAAATCTGGTAATCCTCACCCCTAAGGATTGAGCTGCCTCCAGAATTAACTTCTCCTCCAGCCTCACAATGTCATGGATTAGCCCTATTTGTACAGTTAAATTCAATCACCTCATTCTCCCCAGTCATCAACGATTCCGTCGAGAGGCACCAGCTTAAAGGATCCACCCTCTGCCCTTACTTCTAGGGTGGCTCCGCATTCATGTTCAATAACCTCACCTTCAATCACGTCTTCAGGTAGATTGACAGGCATTCCGCAAATAGGACATACCGCCTGACTCATTCATGCACACCTCAAAACACTTCTGTAGGATTTAATTAAAAACTTTCAAAGACTGAAATAGGAAAACTGAATATTTCTTAATTACTGACTCTGCATATTCTGATTAGATTATTTCCGAATGTCGTACATAACGCATGAAAATTAATTAAAACCTTGATTATACATGAGGTTTCAGGTGCTAAGATGGTTAAAGTAGGTATTGTAGGTGGTTCCGGGTATGTGGGGAGGGAATTGCTGAGACTTCTCTACATTCATCCTGAGGCTGAGGTGACTTACGTAACTTCAAGAAGATTTAAGGGGAGGCCTATACATTCCGTTCATTTCAGTTTAAGGGGTTATTATAGCGGGATTATTTTTTCTTCATATAGTTTGGATAAGCTGGCCTCCTTATCGGATGTGGTATTCCTTGCCCTTCCGCATGGGGAGTCGTTGAGACATGTTCCTGAACTCCTTGATGTTGGTTTGAAGGTGATTGATTTAAGCGCTGACTTCAGGCTGAAGAGATCGGAAGATTATGAGAGGTGGTACGGTTTCACACATCCCTACCCCGATCTTCTTAGGAAGGCCGTTTACGGGCTTCCGGAGCTTCACAGGAAGGAACTTAAGGGAGCTGACCTTATTGCTTCACCCGGATGTAATGCAACTGCAGCAATTCTGGCCTCCATACCTTTGGTGAGCAGGTTCGGGCTAGCAAATAATTCATTGATTATTGATGTTAAGGTTGGAAGCAGTGAGGCGGGATACACACCCACCGTAGGGAGCCACCACCCGAATAGAGAAGGGTCTATCAGGCCGTACTCGATGCGTGGCCACAGGCATTCCGCTGAGGTCTCTCAAGAACTGGGGAGGGTTGTTGGGAAAGACCTGAATGTTTCGCTGACTCCACACGCAGTAAGCAGCATTAGAGGCGTTCTTGCGACGGTCTACATGTTTTCTGGAGAACCTCTGGATTACCGGAATATTCTACGGGCTTACGTGGAGTACTTTAAGAATCAGGCGTTTGTGAGGATGATTAACCCTGCATTGCCTCCCGGATTCCCGGATCCTAAGCATGTTTTAGGGAGCAATATCGCTGAGGTTTCAGTTGTTTATGATGAAGCTACAGAGATAATCAAGGGCTTTGCAGCTATAGATAACTTGGTGAGGGGTGCTGCAGGCCAGGCGGTTCAGGCCATGAATATATGTTTAGGGTTTGACGAAGGGGCAGGACTGAATTATCCGCCATTAAGCCCTGCATAGGTGATTCCCATGGATGTTATTGTAGTTAAGGTAGGGGGTGAGGTTTTAGAGAATAATTTGGAAGGTGTGATGGCAGACATAGCCAAAGTTGTTCGTGGAGGTAGGAAGATTATAATAGTCCATGGTGGAGGCAATGCAGTTAGCAGGTATAGCCTGAGGATGGGAATTAAAC
>CAZFVC010000100.1:0-3623 GCA_964522175.1 uncultured Desulfurococcaceae archaeon | reverse complement strand
TTTATCGCTTGTGACACTGCCTCACTCACCCTCTTCTCTATGCTTCGGGCCCTCTCACCGCCCATCCTAACAACTTGGTCCACAGACATGAATCCGTGGGGCGGGTATCCAGGTACAGCTTCACGCACTGAGAAAATCTTAGGCATTACCTCCCGGAGGACTTTGTTGGCCTTCACGGCGGCCGGCTTCCTCACCCTAACCTGCTCGGAGGCCGTTGGCGGCTCAATCACTGGGGCGTCTGAGTGGAGATCCAGCATGAACACGTACTCCGGCCCAGACATTATTGGGAATCGAAGCACGTATACGTCACTTGCTCTGTAGGCCCTTGCGTTAAACCTCTTCACAATTCTCTTCACGGCCTTAACTGATGCATCGCTCCAGTCATTCTGCTCCAGGAAATCGTTGAGTTCCTTACCAACATCACTGAGGCGGTCCTCCCTGATCTCCGCGTATGCGTTCTCCATCATTCTCGCCTCCCTGAAGAGGGAGTGGGCTCTGAGCAGCCCTGTGAGGGAAGTTGTTTTGGAGAGGCCGTAAATCCTCCTTATAACCCTCTTAACTTCCACCGCGCCTCCCCCTACACCTGGCCTGAGAATTGACTCAACAATCGTTAGGCCGTCCGCCTCAGGCTTCGCCTTACCTACCGTGAACCATCTGAGAAGCGTTCCGTCAAGAACCATGGCTCTCACCATGTCTCCAGAGAGCTTCATTACCTTCACAGCGTAGGCCAGCTCAATCAGCTGGATCAGGTACTTCAGCAGCGACTGTATTATGTTTGCCCTCTCCTCACTCTTCAGACCGAAGCGTTCCAGCTCTATTGATAGGAATTCATTAACTGATGCCTCATCCTCCGGCTTTAGGAGGAAGTTGTTTGGGGATAAAGCCTTCACCTCAACCCTGTAGGTGTATTTACCCTCAGTGAATACTCTCGACACATATATCAGTAGGAGGTCTATACCTGAAGCGTCTGCCCCGAGGAGTGAGGGAGCGTCAAGCAGCTCCTCAGGGGCCCCGTCAATCCTTCTTATGGTTGACCCCACGGAAACAATTGCGAAGGCGGCTGTATCCATGTTCACGACCTTGAATCCCGAGTCTATGAAGCCCACATAGCCGTCCTCGGATGATGACCCGAAATGTACAGGCCTGTAGTAGAGGCTGTAAACCCTCTTCCCCATCTGGCTTACAGGGTCTTCGGATGACTGAGTTATGTCTGTACCCATCCGGGTCAGCACGTCCTTAAGGACGGACGTAACCATGAACCACTCGTCTCTAACTTCCCAGCTCATTCCCTACCACCCATAACGGGGAGGAGAGTCTTCCTAATCACCTCAATAATTCTCTGAGCCCTCTCAGCCTTAGTCCCCTCAATATCTCCCATAGTATCCATAAGGTGGAGGAATGCCTCAACAACCTCACCCTCTCTTCCAGGAGGTGCTAAACCCTCCCGCCTCACAAACTCTTCAATAGCTTTCCTCTCAAGATGCTCCCTATCAGTGCCGGAAAGGAGAGCCTGAATCTCCGCGAAAACGTCGATGTCCTCACCTCTAGCAATTCTGTACGTCACCAACGCTCCTGTAAGGGTCGCTGCGGCCGACGCAGCCCTAATGAAATCGCCTATAGAGTCCCTAGAAATCTCTTCCGTTGTGAGAAGAATTGCCTTATATTTCGCGTCAAGGCCTTCAGCCACCCTCCTAACATCCCTAATTAGTTGGGCCTCATCAACCCACCTCACAGGAAGCTCCTCCACAGCAACATCGAAAGAATCATACATCGAGGTAATTTCAGGAGGATCCTTCGAATCATCCACAACAAGAACCCTCCTATCATAACCTCTCCTCCTAAGATCCAGCGTCTCCCTAAGGTCGTCCACAGTACTGCCTACAGGAGCCCCCGGGTAAGCAACACGCCCCTTAAAGACCCTGGAGGGTGGCAGAGGGTAGTGAATATGGCCTAAAGCCACATATGCTGTACCCTTCGGCAACACCTTCTCCAGGATTCCTGGAACAAGCCTTTCACCAGCACCGTACCTTTTCGCATAGTCAGCCGGGTTGTAGCCCGGGAAGCTTACGTGTGTGTGGGCCAAAACAATGATTTTACCGCCCTCAACACCTTCCGGAGGGATGAACCTTACTCTCCGCCCCCTAATAAACTCGGTCTCCGCACCGTTCTTCAGCCCTGGAATACCGTAGAAAACCCTGTCACCCAGAACTAAAGGCTCGAGAACCAGAACATTCCACTCAAACCTGTACCTAGTTACATGTATGAGGCCTGCCCTCTCAAGAGTCGCTAAATGGTCGTGAAGCGTTGGGGAGGTGTCGTGACTCCCCCTAACACCAACAACAGGTATTCCAGCCTCTGAAAGCCTCCTCAACTCAGCAATAACGTCGTTAAGAAGCTTCACACTCCCCAACCTAGGCAGGTGGAGAAGATCCCCAGCAATAATGACTACTTCAGCATCAACATCTAGAGCGTAATCAACCACCCTCCTCAACGCATTAATCCCCACACCCTGGAACTGGGTGTGGGAACTGAACGCACCCACATGAATATCGGCAGTATGAAGCAGGACCACCCAACCACCAAAAAAGAGGTGATCACACACCTAATAAACCAGAAACAGAGGATTCATGAAACAATCCGAAACCAAAACGTAATACAGACTCCGAAAGCATTAAATTGTATAAGCCTTCCGTATTCCACCACTCTTCCTCGAGAATTGAGAAGCACGCTGTAAGGGATTCAAGGGAAGCGTTGAGCGCCAAGAATTCTGCAGGCTACTAACGCAAATAAGCTGAATGCATGAAAAATATTCAAAGAAAATAAAGAAATTCATAGTAATATATTCATATATTCAACATATATTTAAGAAACTTAATTAACCCCTTCCAATCAATTGTTGTATGGTGTACAACATGCGCAACTCAACTGTATACCTGGTTATTGCCGTAATAATAGTTGCCGTAATAGCAGGTACATATCTAGGAGGCTTCATAGGCGGCGGAGGTAAGAAAACTCTTAAGGTCGGTACATCGCCTGACTTCCCCCCATTCGAGTACGTTGATAATGAAGGAAACATCGTGGGGATTGATATCGACCTGATTAAGTCTATTGCTGCGAAGCAGGGTTATGAGGTCGAAATAGTTTCAATAGATTTCGACGGGCTTATACCGGCCCTGCAGAACGGGCAGATAGACGTCATTGCTGCGGGGATGACCATTACAGATGAGAGGGAGCAGGAGGTTGATTTCACGATACCTTACTGGGACGCGGATCAGGCAATCCTGGTTAAGAAAGGGTCTAACCTCCATTTCGATTCCCTTAACGACCTAGTAGGCAAAACTGTGGGTGTGCAGTCCGGCACTACAGGTGAGTGGCTTATCGATGACTTCATCAACCAATCCGGTCAAGACATCACGGTGAAGAGGTATCCGAGCTTCGTTCTGGCGGTCACTGACCTAGTGAACGGCAGGACTGACGCAGTAATAGTGGATACACCGGTAGCAGCTGCCTTCACGAAGAAGTATGATGTTGAAGTGTCTGCAACAATTAAAACTGGGGAGCAATACGGGCTTGCGGTACAGAAAGGCAACACTGAGCTTCTAAACGAACTGAATAGCGCCTTA
>CAZFVC010000099.1:0-3642 GCA_964522175.1 uncultured Desulfurococcaceae archaeon | reverse complement strand
TTCTCCGGTCTTCACAACACCTACTGTGTGATTCACTCTAGTAGTTGTTCTCAGGATCACGGGAAGACTCAGATACTCGCTTAATTCGTGGGCGACCCTAACAAGATCCTTAGCTTCCTGAGGTGTGGAAGGAGTTATCATGGGAAGCTTTGCAAGCTTCGCAAACCATCTATTATCCTGCTCGGTCTGAGTAGTGATGGGCCCAGGATCATCAGCAATTAAAATGACTAAGCCTCCATCTACACCGGAGTATGCAGCTGAAAGTATAGGATCCGCAGCGACATTAGCTCCAGGAGCCTTCATCGTGACCAGCGCTCTAGCTCCGCCAATAGCTGCCCCCAGCCCTATCTCGAAAGCAACTCTCTCATTAATTGCCCACTCAACATAGATGTCTAGCCCCTTCCCAAACTCGTGAAGGGTCATAATGACCTCGCTGGATGGAGTGCCTGGATAGCCCGTAACGACATAAGTCCCAGACTCTAAAGCACCCCTCGCTATAGCTTCGTTACCCATCATGGCCAGTTTAGTGTTTGGCGGGGAAAGCAACGGATTCTCTTCGATTATGATTCACCCAAAGTATTGTAGGGCCTCCTTAAATAATTATGATGTGTAAACATTCTAAACTAATTAGAAGAAAGGAAGAATGTTCTTTCCTGAAGAGCCTTAACGGCCTTAGACACATTCCCAGATGTAGTGACACATGGTATATGGCTTGACACCGCCTTAACAACCTCTCTAGCCCCTTCGCCATCGAAATAGCCAATCACCGGTATCTTGAACTCGCTAGATGTGTCCAGTATTGCTCTAGCCATACCTTCAGGTTTCTCTGCAGCAGTAGGGACGTAAACCAACACCCCTAAATCAAACATTTTCTCAAGTCCATCAACAGTAAATGCCTTAACCACCTGATCCATGAAGGAATCTCCCCCGAAATCTACTGGATTACTTCCAGAGAATTTCTTGCCTGCCGCCCTCCACATCCTCTCCTTCACCGCTTCAGTCAGTAAGGGGAGAGAAACCGCCGCTTCCTCCAGCTGAGAAGCCGTTACGATGGAGAGGCCGCCTGAATTACTAACAATGAGTATTCTTCCTCCCTTAACCCCCTTAATCCTTCTAAGTACTTCACACACCTCTACAAGATCATCAACATCATCAGCTAAGTACCCTCCCGTCTTCCTTACAGCAGCCTTAAATACTTCGTAATCCCCAGCGAGACCGCCTGTATGGGAAGCAACTGCCCTTAAGCTTACGCTTCCTCTACCGCCCTTAAGGATGCAGAGAGGTTTCTTAAGATTCAGTCTTCTCCCAGCCTCAATGAATCTTCTACCATTCTTCACCCACTCCACATAGGCCACCATTGCCTCTGTCTCAGGATCCTCTAAAGCATACTCAAAAGCATCTTCAACACCTACATCGGCGGCATTCCCGATGCTCAGGAAGAAGGAGACCCCGGAGGATAACCACCTCAGCCTAGATATCACTATCCCTCCCATAGCACCGCTTTGCATCGCTAACCCCACTACCCCCTTATCCGGCAATACCTCAATACTTGCATGAAGCCCTATCCTGCTTATAGTTATGCCTGCAGAGTTAGGTCCGAGAATACGCACCCTGCCCTCAGCGGCAATCTTTTCGAGTTCCTTCTGAGCTTCCACATTGCCGGCTTCCTTAAACCCTGAAGAAATAACCACCCCAAGCCTAGCTCCCTTATCAATGGAGTCGTTAAGTATCTGAGGGACTGTAGGAGCAGGGGTTGCAACCAGAACTACGTCAATAGTGTCCGGAATCTCCTTCACCGATCTATAAACCTTCATCCCCATGATCTCATCATACTTCGGGTTCACTGGATATACCTTACCCTTGAAACCGTAGGTAATTATGTTTCGTAACAGCACATTACCTACTTTACCTTCTTTAGGCGTGGCACCCACAACCGCCACTTTACTTACATTACTTAGAACATCTCGCACACTGGCCCTCATGAAGCACCACATGTAAATAGGTAGAACACTATCTTAAACATAAGGTTTCGTTACACCTTTAAAGGTAATCAAAAGTTATTTTTAGTGATTGCTATGGAATTTCTTGCTCCTACATGGGAAAGAATTCACGTGGAATCCCTCCAACTATCTTCAAAAATACTTCAGTCAGGCTATTACCCCGATGTAGTTATAGGTGTCCTTAGGGGAGGATACATTATTGCTAGATTAGTCACGGATGTAATTCAGGTTGAGGATCTTGGCGTTGTGGAGGTAAAGTTCTATAAAGGAATTGGAGAAAGAGCTGAGAGACCTATAATTACCCAGCCCCTCACAACTGATGTGAGAGGGAAGAAAGTTCTCATTATTGACGACGTTGTTGATTCAGGAAGAACCCTACAGGTTGTCTCTGAACAGGTAAGGCTGAGGGGGGCTAAGGATGTCAAATCTGCGGCTCTTTATTATAAGCCCAAATCAATAATTAAGCCAGACTACTTCATTGTGGAAACTGAGGCATGGGTGTTCTTCCCCTGGGAGATAGGTGAATTCATTCAGGAGATGGGTTTAGAGCCTTCCTCAAAGAAAGTAAGTGCTTTTCTTCAAGAGAAGGGGATAAGCTTCAGTTCCAAAATAATCGAGTGGGTTACGACCACTCTGAAGGTTCGTGACTCACTCAATAAATGAGCCGGGAGTAAGCATGGTTCCTGCAGGAACCCTAGCACCAGCTGAAATAACTGAGCCGGCTTTCCTATACTCCTTGCGTCTCTTGTAAGTCTTAATGGACTTAATCCCTTCCTCCTCCCTTATGAGTATTTTCGTCATGACGTTTGGCTCAATTATTGCTTCCTCACCAACAATACTGTACCCTAAGAAAGATCCCCTACCTATAGTAGCCTTCCTACTTATTACAGACCATGTTACCTCTGTATAACTCCCTACCAAGGCCTCCTCCTCGATGGATGCGTAGGCCCTTATGAAGGAGTGGGCTCCGATAAAGGAGTTTTTACCGATGTATGCAGGTCCCTTAATCACGGAGTAATTATCTATCACTGCACCCTCATCGATAACTACTGGCCCTTCAATAACAACTGTCTTAGCTATGCTGGCGTCTGCCGAAATTCTTGAACCCTTTAGATCTTTCATGAGGTAGTACACAGCCTCAAGCAAGTTTATTGGATATCCTATATCCACCCACCAATCACTCCATATTGTAGTCCTTATTTTACCGCCTTTCTTAACGTAAGTATTAATAGCTTCATCAATCCTACCGAGTCTCTCTAGCTCACTGAGAAGTTCATCATTAAGGACCGCAATACCACCGAATGCATAGGCTCCCTCCATAGGACGCATGGGCTTCTCATAGAACTCAGAGACCAGGCCTCCTTCCTTCATAAGTACTGCTCCATAGAGTTCCGGATCCTCATTGGGAACAACCATAATTGTTGGAATGCCTGACTCCACGGCCGTACTGTATGTAAGTATGTAGGCATTCGGAGGAACGAGTGTGTCACCGTAAACTAGCAGCGCGCCCTTACGTAAAGTATCTACTGCCTCCATAATCGCTCCGCTAACTTCTGGTTTCGTCTGTCTCCTTAGCTCAATCTCTAGGGAAACATCGGCTGAATATAGAACACGTTGAAAATCCTCCACTTTATCCGTCACT
>CAZFVC010000098.1:0-3655 GCA_964522175.1 uncultured Desulfurococcaceae archaeon | reverse complement strand
CCGAGGCGAGGCGGAACCAATGAAACCGTATCACAAAGAAACAAAAACACATAGAATGATACGGTAAGAGGAAACGGTTGCCGCAACTACTTATCTCTGTCACGAAAGCTTAAAGCATTTATATAGTATAATGTCTTACTGGCTCTTCGCGGGTGTGAGTATGGGGACACCTATGCTTTCCTGGGTGAGTGACTCGGTCAGTGATCTGGTGAGGGACTATGAGGCTTTGAAGGCTTTCCTAGGCAATGTTAGGAAGGTTCTGGAGGATGAAGCGAGCAGGAGGGGAGGGGGCTGGGTTGTTGAGAAAACGGGTTCATCCCCGTTCGTAGTTATTGGGGATATTCACGGTGACTTCACGACTTTGAGGAAGCTTCTTTCAAGAATAGGCAGTAAGGCGGTTATGAAGGGGGACACGAACCTTGTTTTCCTAGGTGACTACATTGATAGGGGGCCTTACCAGCTTGAGGTCCTGCTGACCGTGCTTAGGCTTAAGGTGGAGTTCCCTGAGTCCGTGACCCTGCTTAGGGGGAATCATGAACCGCCTCCTAACCTCATACCCTACCCTCACGACTTCCCTGAGGTTTTGAGGAGGGTTTACGGCTACGTTAAGGGGAAGGAGGTGTATTCCGAGTTCATGGAGCTGTTTAACCTCCTCCCCGCCGTCCTCCATGTTAGGGGTGAGGCCTTAATGATGCATGGCGGTCTCCCGACTGAGACCTACCGGAAGGAGGTTACCCTGCTGGAGTATCTTCAGGGAAAGAGTGAGGGTCAGAGGATGGGTATCTTGACTGAGCTTCTGTGGAACGATCCTATAGAGTCCAATATTGTGAGGTCCCCTTCACCTAGGGGGGCCGGGTACCTCTTCGGGAGGAAGGTGACTGAGTGGGTTCTTAAGAGGTTCAGAGTGAAGGCTGTTTTCAGAGGGCATGAACCCGTTAATTCAGGGTTTAAGATTAACCACGGGGGCCGTGTAGTGACTCTCTTCACTCGACTCGGCCCCCCATACTTTAATGATAGGGCAGCGTACGCAGTCATCGACACGTCTATGGAGGGTTGGTGGAGGAGGTTAAGGAACTTCATAGTTTTCATTAGGGAGGAGACGCGTTAAACCCTTCATCAAGCTTATAATTAATTTAAGGATTAGGGAAGGGGATCAGAAATGCAGGCTGAGGCAACACCTATCGAGACTAAAGGTATTGAGGAAATGTTCCGTATTTCCTTCAGTGAGCAGGACCTTAAGGACCTGAGGGACACACTTAAAGATATGAAGAACCCTGTCGAGGTATACACATTCATAGACGGTGACTGCCCCTACTGTGAAAAGACTGTGGAGCTCATGAACATCATTGCTGAGGCAAGCCCTGA
This sequence comes from uncultured Desulfurococcaceae archaeon, assembly GCA_964522175.1. Lineage (GTDB taxonomy): Archaea > Thermoproteota > Thermoprotei_A > Sulfolobales > NBVN01 > CAZFVC01. The sequence continues at coordinate 2,290 of CAZFVC010000098.1, read as the reverse complement.
GATTGATGGGGGAAGAATGATTAAGCACATAGTTGTGGATAGGTCTAGGGATGGCGACAGCCTCTTCCAGAGGTTCAGGGTTGAGAGAGTTCCTACGGTGGCGATGGTTGAGGGCTACGTTAGGTATACAGGAATGCCGGCTGGTGAGGAGGTGAGGGGCCTTGTAGAGACAATCATCAGGATTAGTCAGGGTGAGTCAGACCTAAGCCCGTCCACGGTTGAGAAGGTCGCTGCTCTCAAGGGAGATGTCCATATTGAGGTAGTTGTTACGCCAACATGTCCCTACTGCCCCTACGCCGCCCTCCTAGCCAACATGCTGGCGTACGAATCCTTCAGGAATGGGAATAAGGTAGTGCTCGCCGACACTGTTGAGGCCTACGAAAACCCCGATATTGCCGACTCCTACGGAGTCCTGAGCGTCCCCACAATCGCTATTAACGGGTCTGTCGAGTTCGTTGGGCTTCCCTATGAGGCGCAGCTGCTGGAGAAGGTTGTTGAACACTCTGAGAAGGTTTGGAGAAAGAAGAGGAAGAAGGAGGAGTTGATGAAGCTCCTCGACGAGTTCGAGTAATCAATAATCACAGGTTTTGCAGTCCCCTACATCACCATCCTCTAAAACAACACCAGTAATCCTGAATCTGCTTCCTGCTGACGACTCGAAGGCTCTTCCTATATCATTCTCTCTAGGTATTTCTGCTTCCTCACCGACGCCCTGAACTTTGGGGGCAGGAGTTATTGTTTCAGTTCCCTGAACCGCTTCCTCCTCCTCAAGCCTCCCTGACTCCGAAAGCTTCTCAGCCAGCTTAACCCCGAAGTTAATCACCTGCTGAGACTTGCTCTTATCCCTGTACACAGTTATTCCTTTACATCCAAGCGCCCACGCCAATAGATACACGTTCCAGACATCATCCACTGCCGCGTCATGCCTTAAGTTAACTGTCTTACTTACTCCCGCATCAACCCACTGCTGCCATACGGACTGATGCAGCACATGCCATTTAGGTTCTACGTCATGGGCAGTCCTGAATACCTCCCTAATAGGTCTGGGTATGAACGGGTTTCTGGCCACAGTCCCGGACTCGGCAACAAGCTGCACAACTTCAGGCTCATCCAGACCGTACCTGCTGAGAGCCTCGAGGAATAATGGGTTAACCTCAACGAAAGTCCCGACGGTGACCACTCTAGTGAACGCTAGCGCGAACACCGGCTCGATCGAGGATGAGGTCCCGGCAATAATGGATATTGTTCCTGTAGGGGCAACCGACAGTAAAGCAGCGTTCCTCAACCCATACCTAGACATGCCTTCCTCAACAGCTCTCCAGTCAACAGGGGGCCTATCCTCAACAAGCCTCCTAACCCTTTCACTAGGGGCCCCACCCCTACTCACAGACATCAGCTTATCGAACTCCATAACGCTCCACCAATGAGGCCTGTAAAGCTCAGGGTCCCAAGCCGGGAACGAACCCTTCTCCCTAGCCAGCTCGATGGACTCAAGGTAAGCATTATAGGCAATCCACTCACTCAAAACATAACCCAAATAAACAGCATCACTCGAATCGTAAGGAACACCCAACCTAATCAACATATGGGCCCAACCCATAACACCCAAACCAACCTTCCTAGCCCTCCGAGCAGCCTCAGCAAGCTTATCAATAGGATACTTAGAAACCGAAATAACATCATCCAAAAACCTCACAGCCACCCTAACATCCCTAGCCAACCCAACCCAATCAATCCTAGGAACACCATTAACCTCAACAACATACTTCTCCAAATTAATACTGCCCAAATTACACGACTCCCACTCCAGCAAAGGCTCCTCCCCGCAATCCATTGAGAGAACTCCATTAGTTACCCATACATAGTATGGCGGAGAAACAACGTCATACACCCTCTTCTTTCCAATCATTTCTTTCTTCACTAAGGCTACCCATTCTGCCTCCTCGTACTTTGGAGGATAAGGCGCTTTCTTGTACTTGGTCAGTAGCTCCTCAGCTTTCTTCTGTTTGGCACCTACGAAACCAACTTCATTTATGAACTTTATGGCACGCCATCCTGAAAGAACTATACGAAGCTCATCTTCTTTACCATGGGTTATAGCTGCTGGGATTCCCAGTGTATATAACATTACCTGCACATCATCAAGTAATTCTTTGCTCTTAGACGACAGAGCCAGATAAATGGTGGTTTTACTGAATGAAACGGTTCCGTCTGCTGTGAAAAGACCTCTTAAGAAGGCTTTCTGAATAGATAGGGGTGCCCTGAGAACCTTATCTGGAACTTTCTTCTC
>CAZFVC010000097.1:0-3685 GCA_964522175.1 uncultured Desulfurococcaceae archaeon | reverse complement strand
TGTACACAGAAATATACGCAATAATCGCTGTAATCTACGTCACATTCTCCCTAATATTCACTGAAGGAATGAGAACCATTGAGAAGAAAGCCCCTACTCCTAGAATATTGTTGTGTGAGAGAATATAGTAAAGAACAGCGTTCCACACTTGAGCGTATGGACTTTAGATATCCTTGTTGTGTAATACTTGATAAAAAGAGTTCATTGTAATTATTCGCTCATCCATATAACTCAGTATTTCTCTGGCTGCCCTCCCCCCCAATTCTTCCATGGGCCATCCACAGCCGCAAAAAACAGTAATAGAAGAGTGTACGTAACTCCTGGCACAAACACCAGTAATGGATTAATAACGCTGAATATAACGCTGATTTGAGTAATGTCTGAGGCGTAGATAATTCCTAACGGTATTCCCTGAACCAGCAGCATAAAGAATACACCCGTTAAAACAGCCCCTACAGCCTCACTAACACCTTTCACAATCACGAGCCATCGATGGAAGAGGCCGAAGAGGGCGCCAAAAATCAGCATTTCGATTCCATAAAGCAAAGGTGAAGCATAGAGAAGCACATTATATACGCCTATGATCTGCCTTAAGGTTTCGTTAATCAAAGTCTCATTATAACTGTTTGGTGGAAGGCTCATTTCTATAATGGTCTTAAGGAATGTCTCTAAGCTTCCTATAGAGGCAAGAAGGGAAATCCCAGTTACTACCCCGCTTAAGAAGCCAGCTAACATCCCATAATATATGAATCTCCTGTCGCTAATTTCGCTCATGTTTTTATCTACCCCAAAAAAGTAAATAAACATATTTTAAGCGTATTAACGATAGTAGTGTGAGGAATTTGAAATGAACATTATTGTTGTAACAACTCCACAGGTTCCGGGATATAAAATAAAGAAAGTCTTCGGCGTTGTCAGCGGTTCGGTGGTAAGAGCAAGGAACATCGGTAAAGATATTTTGGCTGGCCTTAGAACCGTTGCAGGAGGAGAGGTTAAAGAATATACCGAGCTCCTTGCCGAGTCCAGAGATTTAGCTCTAGAAAGAATGATTCAGAAAGCTAAGGAACTAGGAGCCAATGCCGTGGTAAATATGAGGTTTTCTACGTCTGCAGTTGCTTCAGGCGCTGCAGAAATAGTTGCATACGGAACAGCAGTTCTGATAGAAAAAGAAGAATGAGAAGGGAAATTAAAGCATTCACATATTTTAGCACATATATACTTCAATAGTTCGACTGGATATAATTAATTGTTTGTTTAATAAGATAGGCCCGAATACAAAGGTACGAGGTTTGGGTGAGGCAACGACAGGAGTAACTTCATCAGAGCGATTCTGCTTATCCCTATAATCTCCACAACTCTCTTTTTCCTAAATTTATCAACTACATATTCAATAAAGGCAACCATGGAAATTGTGGGTTGTGGCGGGCCCGCCGGGATTTGAACCCGGGACCGCCGGCTTAGAAGGCCGGCGCCCTGTCCTGGCTGGGCTACGGGCCCTTAGGAACCCATTTTGTTGTTTCGGCTGGTCCTTTATATTTTGTTTGTGATTTGTATGAGTTTTGTTAGGTTGACTATCTGATCTGGGTGTTTTTCTTTGACTATTGTGCCTGCTATGTCTGTTGTTTTGTGCGCCTTCTTTAGTATGACTATGTCACTTGTTGAGATTATTCCTTTTGTCGCCATTATTTGTGTGTCTGCTTTCGTCGCTAGCTTTACCTCTATGTTGGGGTGTTGCCGTGTTTTTTCCTCTATCTGGGTTTTGTGGTGGAGGCTTTTGCTGACGTTTTTGTCTAGGTATATTGTGACGTGTTTTGGTTCTATTTCAGTTATTTTCTGTATGAGTGTGTCTATTGCCTGGGTTATGCTGGGGGTGCCGAAGTCTTTTATGTGTGCGCTCCTCAGATCCCTCACGTAGCCGTCGTCGCATAGGTATAGGCACCTTCCCTCCATTGCTGAAGCTATAGTTAAGAGGGCGTTGTAGCCGTCGATAACCAGTTCCTTACCTCTCAGGCTGCTTGCTGGGACAGTTTTCTTCCTTATTTCCTCCGCTTCCTTCTCTGGATGGATGCATCTGTATAGAAGCATTCTCTCCTCCTTTGTGAGGAGGTATCTTGAAGTGACTAGGTCTAACGCCCCTTGAGGGGCGTATCCTCTGTTGAGGAGGTATTTGTAGTCCCTCCCTGCCTGAACAAGCTCGTTCCTGACTCCGCAGGTTTCAGGTTCCTGCATTACTGACCCTTCATCATACTGCTTAATGCTTCCTCTACAGCCGACTCAACCTCCTTAAGTAGCTGCTGGGTAAGGGGCTTCTTAATGAATCCTGAGGCGTGGTTCGGCTTACCTCCTCCTGAACCCCCGAGCTTTGAGGCTATGGCCTTCATTAGCGAGCCTGCGTTGAGGTGCTTCAAAGCTTCCTTCCCTAACGATATCTCTACCTGAGTCCCCGCCTTCCTCGGGATTAGGGCAACTGCTACACACCTTCCCTCCTTCTCAGTGAGTTTTAGTAGGAGGTCGTTCGCTTGAGGAGCCATTAGCTCGTCAATACCGTATATTAGGAGCTTCAAGCCCTTGAACTCTCTGCATTTCCTCTCCATGTCTTCCAATACCGTGTCTGCGAACCTCCTGCGGTACTCCTTTACCTCCTTTCTCAGGGATTCCAGCTCCTTAACCAGGGATTTCGCCCTTGAAACAACCTCACCTCCAAGTATTTGCGATGCCTCACCAATCCTTTCCTCTAGCTCCCTGGCGTATTCAGCGACCTGCGTACCCGCGACATACTCAAGCCTTACGACGCCGTCAGCTATTCTGTCAACATCAACTATCTTTATAGCCCCAACTTCCCTGGTGTTGGTGAGGTGTGTTCCGAAGCAGGCTTCCGCGTCAAGCCCTTCGATCTCAACGACCCTTACCTCAGGCTCGAGAATCACTCCCCCTTCGTAAAGCCTGAATCCGTACTTCTTCTCGGCTTCATATTTAGGCAGAACCTGTGTCCTGACGGGTCTCCCTTCCAGAACCACTTTATTTGCTAGGTCCTCTATCGCCCTAATCTCATCCTTCGTTAAGGGTTTGTGGTGGGTTATGTCTAGCCTGGCCCTTTTAGGTGTTTTCTCTGCCCCGGCCTGCCACACATGCTCCCCGAGAACCTTCCTCGCGGCCCCCAGAATTATGTGGGTTGCTGTGTGGTGCCTCATCACCACATACCTCCTTTCCCAATCAATAACCCCCTTAACCGTCTCCCCTGGGCTTACTTCGATGATTTCTTTCTGGAGCTCATGCACAATCACTCCATTAACTTTCTGCACATTAACAACTCTGTACCTGCCTCCGCTTGGGGTGATTATGTATCCTGTGTCGAATATCTGTCCACCGCCCTCCGGGTAGAACGCTGTCTTATCTAGAACGAGGTACTTACTCCTCACTACCTTCTGGACCTCGGCCTCGAACTCCTTTATGTATGGGTCTTCATGGAACAGCCTCCTAGTTGGCGGGAGTTCCTTAACTGCATCGACTACTTCCTTAGGTAGATTGACCTTCTTCACCTTCTTTATCGGTGCGGTGGAGTGTTTCGATGCTACGTGGGCGTAGAAGTCTTGAGGCACGGTGACCTCAACACCCATATCTCTCGCTATGACCGCGGCAAGCTCCGGCGGTATTCCATGGCTGTCGTAAAGCTGTATGAGCTCCT
>CAZFVC010000096.1:0-3749 GCA_964522175.1 uncultured Desulfurococcaceae archaeon | reverse complement strand
GTAACCCTCTCCGTATTCTACCACTCTACTGAGGACCCTGAGAAGGTTCGTAAAGCACTCCAAACCCTCCTACCGGAAGGGGTGGAGGCAGCATCTGTTCAGGAGTCTGTGGTGCGTGGACATCACGGGAACGACATAGGGATAATCTCTATGCGAATAGCGGGAAGAAGCGCGGGAAAGGTCGTTAAACATATTCTATGCTCTCTTCCTGAGCTGAGCAGGAAAATACTTCTTGCAACACTCTCCACGAGGGTGGGGGCTAAGCCTTCACATATACACCTCAGGTTCGGGAAGCAGGCCGCGTTCGAGGGTAGGGTTGAGCTGGAGGACGGAGACGACGTGATTAAGGTGTCTATAACCCTCACCGGGGCTAGAAGTATTAAGGACGTGTCCGAATTCTTTAACGAGGTCCTAGTGAGCTGTGATGAAGAAGTACATTGACTTATCCCTCAGGTTCGTTCCTGAAAACGAATCTGCTAAGGTTCTTAAGGAGTTAGGGTTCTCCATAGTTGCCGTGGATCAGGGAGGCAGCTACATAAAAGGGGAGGAACTGGTTGTAGTTCCTAGAGCCACCTTCGTGAAGCCTAAGGAGGTCTCAGCGATCAAGGGAAATGTTGTGAGGGTTTACAGGGTTGAGAACCCCCGCGACCTGAAAATAACGAATCAGGTTAAGTCGAGGGCCCATGCACTGGAGTTAGGGGGCTCCTGCCTAGGAAGGTTAGGGATTAAGAATTTAAGGAAACTCAGTAACACAGGCATCCCCATAATAGTTAATTCGGTGGAGCTGTTTGGAAGGCTGCTCGAAGGGAAGCCTGTTGCCGGCTTTATAGATGTTTTAAGACTCTATATTAAGGGAAGGATTTCGTTGGTGGTTGGTAGCGGGGCAAGAAGTCTGAGAGAAGTTAAGCATCCCATGACTGTGGTGGGCCTCCTTGTAGAGCTAGGTCTCGATGAGGGAAGCGCCTTATCAACCCTCACAACGAACCCGAGGTATGTGGTTAGGAGGGCGGGCTATGTTGCTTAACGACTCAATCACCTATATCTCCCTACTCCTAGCTCTTATGGCTGCCTTAGCTGTGATTTACCTCCTCATTAAGCTCCGGAGGGTTGAGTTGAGGTACAGAATACTCACCTCCGCCCTCTCCGGAAGTGTGGTCAGGAAAATATATCGGCAGGCCGAGCTCTCAAGCAAGACAGCAACTAAGAAACGGTACATGATTGTGAAGGTGGTGGGTCAAGGGGCTTCAAGGGAAGGCCTGCAGGAAATGATTAACTCCTCACTCACGAAGCTCTTCGGCTCCTCCGCCCGTTCCTTGGCACAGCCCCAGGTGATCTATCTGAACCCGTCAACAATGAAGGCAGTTATCAGGTACAGGGCTAGAGATAAGTGGAGGGTTCTTGCTTCTCTAGGCGCTTTAGAGGGTGAGGCCCTGATAATTCCGTTAAGGGTTTCTGGAACGTTTCGGAAGGCTAAGGCCTACGCGGATATGCCTTAGAAGAATCGTCAGATCGTCGCGAGGACATCATGGACCCAATCATTTTGGAGCGGCGTCATCATCCACGCCTTAATGGGTTCCGACCTAATAAGAGTTAAATCCCTCAAGACATAGGTTAATGAGGTGAGGAAACCGCTAGTGTCTGATCAGTGATGAGTGGGACCCTCACGGATCCGGTGATTCTTCCATGGTTCAGGACATGCGACTTGCTGTGAAAGTGCTTGCCGCAACCCTTCATGAAGTTATACATCACAGCGTTTCTGTGGATGTAGCCTTCAAGAGGGCGTGTAGGGGGAGATGCAGGCTCACCTTGGAGGAGAGGGAGCATCTATACGTTCTTGCGAGGGAGTTCGTTAAGGATTATCTTAGGCTTAAATGCCTCCACCCTAGAACGACATCCCTAAGCAAATTGGCTAGGCTTTGGCTTGAGGGCTCTGAGGAAGCTGATTCCCTCCCCCCTTGGTGCTCGCTGTCGGTTCAGGAATGGTTCTTTAAGAAACTGTCCAGCCTTCTTGGAGAGGATGAGGCTAGGGAGCTTATCCTAAGCCTTAACGAGAGGCATTGGTGGGTTAGGATGAATTTCCTGAGGGGGGATGAGGAAAGAATTCTCCGCAGTCTTGATGAGGAAGGTGTCGAATATGAGAAGGATAGGCATTTTCCCTACCTCCTAAGAATCCTGAAGTCCTCTAAACCTGTAAGGCTTCTTAAGGCCTTCAAGGAGTTCCAGATAATTCCCCAGGATAAGGCATCGGTGGCGGTTGTTGAGGCCCTGCAGCCCTCCCCCGGAGACTTAGTGCTTGACATGGCCTTCGCCCCCGGGGTAAAGACCTCCTTAATAATGATGCTTGCAGGGAATGAGGCCAGAATCACTACTGTCGATTTGAGTTACCGAAGGGCGCTGTTGGCAACTAATCTCCTGCGGAAAATGGGTGTGGATATGGGCCGTGTGAATATTGTGGTGGCTGACTCTAGAGACATTAGTTTTCGGGAGAGGTTCGATAAGGTTCTCCTGGATGCTCCATGCAGCAATAGCGGGGCTGTTGCGAAGGATCCGGGGCTTAGAATAACACTCACCTTCCAAAAGGTTCTTCACTATTCAGAGACCCAGAAGGCTTTAGTGAGGAAAGCCATCGAGTTGGGCGAGGAGGTGGTTTACTCAACATGCTCCCTCATGCCTGAGGAGGGTGAGTACGTGGTTAAAGAGGTCGCGGACGCGGTGAAGTTTGAAAGGCCCTTCCCCTGGACTTCCCCGGGTTACGGAGTTGTCGAGTTTTCGAGTGATGTTTCCAGGCTTTACCCACATAAACACATGACTGAGGGGTTCTTTCTGGCGCGTTTCAGGCCGGTGGCATGATTCCCTACATGGAAAATAATAAATGCTTCCTTGACGAGGTCTAGGAGGGATTGCATGTCGGCTTCACTTATTCAGGCGGTTAAACGACCTTCCCAACGTAAGGTGTACAGGGTTCTTATCTCTAAGCTCGGCCTAGATGGCCATGACAGGGGGGCTAAGGTGATTGCTAGGGCTTTAAGGGATGAAGGTTTCGAGGTCATATACCTCGGCGTGCATAGGACGCCTGAGGACGTTGTTGAGGCCGCTCTCGAGGAGGATGTGGATGTTGTCGGCGTCTCGATACTTTCAGGCTCCCACATGGAGCTGGTTACTGACCTCCTCAAACTGACGGCTGAGAGGGGTTTGAGGAAACCTGTTATTGTCGGTGGCATCATCCCTCCAGAGGATGCTGAAGAGCTGAAGAAGATGGGGGTCTACGAAGTCCTCGGGCCCGGCACCCCCCTGAAGAAGGTTGTTGAGGTCTATAGGAAGGCGGCTGAGGAGGTGAGGTAAGTGAGGAGGATTGACCATATAGGTATAGCTGTAAGCAGCCTTGACGACGCTATTAAGGTCTATAGGGATGTTCTAGGCCTAGAGCTTGTTGAGGTTGAGGAGGTTCCTGAAGAGAAGGTTAAGGTCGCTATGTTCAAGGCCGGGGACTCATACATCGAGTTGCTGGAGCCTTTCTCCGAAGACTCAGCGATAGCTAAGTACCTCCAGAAGAGAGGTGAGGGAATACATCACATAGCGATAGGTGTTGAGGATGTGGAGAAGTTGACTGAGGAGCTTAAGGAGAGGGGTGTGAGGGTGATTTACGATAAGCCAAAGGTAGTTAGCGGAGGAACTAGGAAGATAAACTTCATCCACCCCAAAGCCACTCATGGAGTTCTACTAGAAATTGTTGAGAGGTTGGAGAAATG
>CAZFVC010000095.1:0-3831 GCA_964522175.1 uncultured Desulfurococcaceae archaeon | reverse complement strand
AAACATCTTTTTTACCTAAGGAGTACTTCTCTACACCGAAGAAGTTTTCTGTTACCTCCCATTTAATTAAAGCATCAACATCTTTGACATTATCCACTTCTTCAACCTTGAATTTAGGAAGGTATCTTCCTGCAAAAAGATTTCCTAGACCTTCCTTTATAGCCTCATCATGGTCTGATACTATTCCTACATGAACATTGTAGGATTCTATTTTTATCGGCATGAACCCACCCCCACGTTTTAGCAAATCCTAGGAAGATTTACTGATTTTGGCTCGAGGAGGATCTTGCCTCCTACTTCAGTTTCCGCAACTACTTTTCCTTTAAGGAACTCTGATGGAGGGGTTATTACTTCCCCTACAATTTTAGTTGATGACTCTCCTGATCTAATTAACTCTTCAGCTATTTCCTCAGCTTTTTCAGGATCGACAGCTAAAACAGCAATGCCTTCAGACACGGTGGAGTAGGGATCCACTCCTAGTGCTTCAAGGAAGGACTTAATCTCTTCCCTAATAGGGATTTCTTGGCGTTTAATCAGTATGGTTGCGTTCTTCTTCATCATCCATTCATTAAGCGTTGCTGCTATCCCTCCTCGAGTAGGGTCTCTGGCCGCATGTATATATTTTCGGAACTTTTGAATTACAGGAAGAACCGTTTTAGTTAATGGCTTAGTGTCGCTTCTCAAGGACTTCGTTTCTTTAATCATACCTAACTGAGAAGCAAGTATAGCGGCTCCGTGCTCCGCTATTGGACCCGTGACAAGTATTTTATCGCCGACACGAATTTCCTCGTCGATTATGGGGTTATCCGTGATTCCTATTCCTATTCCAGTAATCACAATTCTATCTATGGATCCTTTAGGCATCACTTTAAAATCGCCTCCCACTACACTTACCCCTTCTCGAAGCATAACTCCCAACATAGAACTCACTATCTCGTTAAGCTCTCTCCGTAGGAAACCCTCCTCTACAATTATGGTGTCCATGAAAGCAACTGGCTTAGCCCCCATCATTACTAAATCGTTCAGAGTCCCATGTGCAGCTAAATACCCTATGTTTCCTCCAGGAAAGAAAGGCGGATTCACTGTAAAGGAATCGGTTGTGAAAACTAGATATTTCCTATCATCGACTTTAACGCCTGCCCCATCATCAAGGACATCGAGACCAAAACCTCCTAAGGTTCTCCGTAGTTCTGGAGGCACCCTACTCAAGAATAACTCATCAATGATCTTCCAGGACTCCTTTGCACCTGCCCCATCCTCTAATTTTACTCTGTCCTCCAATTCGATCCCCAAGAGTAAGCCAATCGTCCCTTAATACTGATACCTCTGTTGTACCACTAGGCTTAACACTTCCCAATCGAAATGATGTTTAGTGAGGGAAGGGAGATAATGATCGCAGTAATTCTTGCTGGAGGAAATTCCAAAAGATTTGGGAGAGATAAACTTCTGGCTGATATATGTGGTAAACCCATGCTATACCACACGATCCAGCGACTAATGGCAGCCAGAAATATTTCTCACATCGTTTTAGTGACAAGCAAGGGAAAAGTAGCTGTATATAGAGAGTTGTGGGGAAATATTGTTTCAGAGGATTATGGAATAGGGCCTATAGGGGGAATCTATGTTGCTCTAAAAAAGTATGGAGATATATTTGTGGTGGGAGGTGACATGCCCTTAATCAATCCTAATTTGGTAGATATGATGATTGAACGGTTTTCCGAAGGAGATTATAGTATTTGTATAGGTCATTGGGGAAAAGAGTTATTCGAACCTTTACATGCTGTATATTCGGCCAATCTTATTACTCCGATTGCAAAAAATATAAGTAGTGGGGAGTATTCCCTGCACAAGTTAATTCATAGAGTTTCGAATCGATGTTTAATCAATATTAGGGAATTGACTCCAAGGGAGGCGCAAAGTTTCTTTAATGTTAATACCCCTAGGGATTATGAGTATATTAGAAACAGTTTATTATGTGTTCATGGCAAATAATTAAATACCGTAGTTTATTTAAATATGGGAGAATAAATGCCAGCTATTGGCTGGTTTTTCCCAGATAACTCCAATAATAATGAGAGGTAGTCGGTATTGGGCCGAATTGTTAAAGTGGCTTGTGCGAGGAACTGTTTCGATAATTGTTTATTAAATGTTGAGGTTTCTAATGGTAAGATAGTTAAGATATCCCCATCAGGAGAATTTCTTACTAGGGCAATAGGTTGCCCTAAGCTCGGAGCTGACATAAGGAGGGTTTATTCGAGTAAAAGAATTTTATATCCGCATATTAAGACAGTGAAAGGCTTCAAGCGAATAGGTTGGGAGAAAGCCATCAGCACTATTATTTCTAAGTTGGATTCAGTATTAAATGATCCTTCAAAAATTCTCTATCTTGAGTATGGAGGTAATATTGGATTAGTCTCCCGATACTTCTCCCGGAGACTGTGGCATTTTTTAAGAGCTTCAGAAACTGACTACACTATATGTGACGGGGGAGGTGGTGAAGGGCTTAGATTGCTTTATGGCTCCGTTTATGGGTGGCTACCACAGGACTACTCTAAGGTTAAAATGTTTGTTCTATGGGGGTTTAATATAGCAGTAAGTGCTCCCCATATGCTTCACCTACTTCTCAATTTAAGAAAAACAAACGGTTCTAAAATCGTTTCAATCGATATAAGAACAACTGAAACTTCTAGATTGAGTGATGAAGTAATTGTTGTTAGGCCAGGTACAGATGGTGTTCTAGCTTTAGGGATAGCTAATTACCTTGTAGAGAATGATATGATTGATAAAGAATTCATAGAGGAGAATGTTTATGGATTTAAAGAATTCTCAGAGCATGTTAGGAGGTATTCATTAGACTATGTTGAAGCTAAGACAGGGGTTAAGAAGAATGTTATTAAAGGGCTTGCTGAAAGTTTGTATGAAAAAAGACCGTCTTTAATGCTGATAGGTTATGGGCTTCAGAGAAGATATGGGGGAGGAGAGATAGTTAGATCTATTGCATCCTTATCAGTTCTTTTAGGATTTCCAAGGGGGCATTACTATAATAACAGATATGGGTTGGAAATAGATTTTAATCATATTACGGGAGCAGATAGGTGGAAATCTTCAAGAGTTATTAGTATGCAGAGAGTTAGCAGAATGTTGTATAAAGGTGAATTCAAATTTGTTTATTCGCATCTTATTAATCCTGCCGTAACCTTACCTAATAGAAATATGTTTGTGAAAGGTATTTCAGAGAATTCGGTCTTTCTTGTTACTCATGATACTCATTGGACAGACACTGCGCAGATTTCCACTTTAGTTCTTCCTGCTCCAACTTTTTATGAGAAGCCGGATTATATTGCAGGATACTGGCATAACTATGTATTCAGGAACCTGCCTGCCATTGAACCTCTAGGTGAGTCCCTTCCCGAGTTCGAGGTTATGAGATTGCTCAGCAAAGAGCTCAATCTTCCAGTGGATGTATACAGCAATTACGATGATGTAATAAAGGAAAGTATAGGTGAAAAAGCCTTTAATGAATTAATAAGCAAGGGATGGACTACGGTGGGATATAAGAAAATTGACGTATTTCAAACACCAACAAGGAAAATAGAGCTTGTATCTACTTATGCCAAGGAAAGAGCATTACCTCCTTTACCAACTCCTCCTGAAGGTGAAATACTTGAAGAAGACGAATACTTACTTGTTACATCTGCTCATCCACTTTATATGCATACACAGAATGAAGATATTTATGGGCCTATCCCTCCGTACATCTATATTAATCCAGAAGATGCATCCCGTGAAGGAATCAATGAAGGGGATACTGTAGAGCTCTTCAATAGCTTA
>CAZFVC010000094.1:0-3879 GCA_964522175.1 uncultured Desulfurococcaceae archaeon | reverse complement strand
TATCTCTACCTATCGAGAAATATGCAGCTCAGTATCTAGGGGATATAGTGCTCACGGGAGCTTCATGGGCCAGTAATTACCCGCTATATCCGGAAACTGAAAACGCTACATTGGTGATTACATTAGCTAATCATTATCCCTTCAATATTGCTTCATTAACGGGTCGGCTTACTCTCCCTGAAGGTATGAGTGTATCTGGTCCAATGAATTTGGATTATGTGAGCGGTCCAATAGCTCCAAATCAAGAAGTCACGCTTACCTACCGGGTAAGTGTAGGCGATGTGCCTGCTGGAATTTATGAAGCCTACCTAGAATTGTCCTACATTATTCAGAGTGGAGGATCATCTGTTTTTAGAAATGAATCCATAAAGATACCTATTCAGATAAATCAGGTCAGACATGGGATTGAGGTAGTCACTACAGGATGGTATGGGGTTCCGCCTCAGCCGGGAACATATGGAAACCTTATGTATATAGTTCTAAGAAATAACGATTTCCCTATAGTGAAGGGTGCTGTGGCAGATATTCGGCTTCCGCCAGGCTTCACTAACGCTATCAATAATGGGACCGAAGTAAAGCTGACTCTGAGCTCTAATCTACCACAACTTCCTGCTGGGAATGTTAATCCCAGTGGAGGGATAGAACAAATAATTAAGAACTTGGTGGGAGCCCCTCTACAACCAGCCACAACTTTCAGTGAAGGCGACTTCCTTTACTTGATTTTGCCGATAAATGTTCAGAACGTCTCTTTAGGCGAGCACATCCTCCAAATAAACCTTACATTCTTTGATCAATGGAACAATATTAGGACGCTGCCTTTGCAAGCCAAATTTGTTGTTCCAGGTTCCTCTCTCCTTGTTAAAGTGTGGGTAGATACTCCTCTAGACTTCAGCGAATCTAGAAATACAACGCTCCATCTGAACATAGTTAACCTTGGAAGTGCATCCATCTATAATGTTTACTTGTATATATATTCCCCTGTCTCAACTATTCTGCCAAAATCCTTGCCTGTATATATAGATGAATTAAAGCCTTACGAAAGGAAGGTACTCAACCTTTCAGTCTACTATAACCCATATGTTTCACAGCAGGCAGCAGTCCCAATAACGTACGGTAACATGCCTTTCATGGCAGGTGTAATATATACGGATGTTCTTGGAAATCACCACACCTACAACATCTCGTTCACAGTAAGCGTCCAGCCCTTCATAGAACTCAAGGTAGATGACGTGAAAGCGGTTAAGGAAGGAAGCTCAATAAGAATAAGTGGTACAATAACCAATCTAGGCAATGCCCCAGCACAAAGAATTACAGCAAGAATAAAGATAGGGAGCTTCGAGAGCGACTCTTATTTCGTAGGAGATCTGGATCCATCATCCCAAACCTCTTTCAGCGTTAGCACGATATACGAGAAGCCAGTAACTAGCGTGACACTAGTCTTGGAGTATAGAAATCCATACAACGAAATAAAGACTATGGAAATAAATACCTCACTACTTCAATATCCTACGACTACAACGACCCCATCCTCACAGGTACCATGGTTCGATATATATCGCTTAGGGACGGCTCTAGCCGTCATTCTTTTCCTTATCCTCATAGCAATTATGCTCAAGAAGTACTTGAAGCAGCATCCAGTGCCTGAGGAACCAATTGACGTTGAGGGGTTATGAGATGTATCCGTCTGATATTCTCCGTTATGCCTTCAAAGCCTTGACGGAAAAGAAAGTGAGAGCCGTACTTACAATAGTGGGAATCGCTATAGGCCCACTTGCCTTAGTTATGATGACCTCTGTCGTCAGAGGCTATGCGGGGTTTGTTGAGGAACAAATACTGTCATTAGGCCAGAATACTGTTGTAATGATGCCTACTTCCGAGTATATACTCACCCAAAAAGATTTCGACTATGTCATGTCTTTAGATGAGGTCTCTGATGCAGCTCCCTTCTATCTTACTCAAGCCTTCATACAGACGAAAGAAGGGAAAAAGCAGGTCTACGTCTATGCAATAGATCCTGATATTCTCTTTAAAGCCATAGGGAATCTTGAAATAGAAGAGGGAGAATATCCCTTACCGACACAGATTACTGAGGCTGTTATAGGACATTTCATAGCATATTCTGAGAGGACGGGTGAGAAGCTGTTCGAGCCAGGGGACGTTATAACTCTCTTAATGGGTGAAGTAAAACCTGGAGGCGGTGTAAGTTACAAGAGAGCTGTTGTTAGGGTAAAAGGAATATTTGCTGAATACGGTGGTGCCACGTTTATTTCTCCAGATCAAGGAATATTTTTACCGTTCGATTCAGGGAGAAAGATTCTTCATATGGATCAATGGACAGGGATATTCATTATTGCTAAAAACCCTACTGAGGTCGTAACCTTAGTTAAGAAGCTCCGCGACACATACGCGGATAAAGTTCAGATAATAGCTCTGCAGCAGATAGCAAAGGTTGTCTCATCCATATCAGGTGCCATGGATTTCATCGCTTTCGCAACCTCTTTGGCAGCCTTTGCGGTGGCTGTAGCTGGAACTGCGGCCACCATGATTACTTCAGTAATTGAAAGAACTAGAGAGATAGGTGTTTTGAAGGCTTTAGGTTTTAGGGACTCTCAAGTGACTTCAATGATAATGGGTGAGGCACTCTTGATGTCGTTGTTGGGTGCTGCTATTGGAATTACCTTAGGAGTGATAGGTGCTTATGCCCTTTCCTCTCGAGGACTTATTATTTCATCTGGCACAAACCAAATAGTTATCCAAGCCCCTCCAGAAATAACTGTAGACACAATAATTTTCACGCTGATCATAACTATCGCCGTAGGTTTGATAGGGGGAATATTTCCTGCTTATAGAGCTGCAAAAATACCTCCCGCGGTAGCTCTCCGCTATGAATAGTCCTGAGGGGGGTAAAAACATGAGTAAGAGAATACTGGCACTGAGTTTGGTAGTTATTCTCATATTCGTTAATGCATTCCCGCTGGCTGTCTACGGAAACATCTCGCGGACCAGCTCTGACCTGGTTGAAACATTATACTTCTATATAGACCAGTACTTGCCCACAATCAAGCATTTAATGAAGGATATACCTCCTCAGATTAATGAATTCGCAATAGAGATATACCCTGAAAACGTATCCAGACTTAAGTTTATACAACTCCAGCTTAGAGGCGAAGGTGTAGAGTTAAACTCACTCCTTGTTAAATCTGAAGGCACGTGGGAAGTTGTGAAGCTAGACTTGGTTTTAAATGGATATAGGTCTGAGGAAGTAGAACAGCTAATTCAGAGTAATGGTAGTACTCTCGTCAGCTCTTTTAAGAGAATCTATGAGGATATGAAAAGCGAGCTTGCTGATTCACCTTACAACATAACGGTGATAGGGTTTGAAATCTACATAAATGGTGTTCCTTCCGCGTTCTATGTCTCCTCGACCGGTACACTCAAACCTGCAGTTCTTTCTTGGTCCAGCTACTTCTCTGGGAAGATTGCATATTTCAGATTTGTTAATGATTTCAAAGTAATAGAGCCTCTTTTAAGGAAGTCATCAATAAGTTTCAACATTACTGAGGATGAGGCTATAAATATAATAAAGGACATAGGGGGAACCAACGTCTCTCCAAAGATATTTAAATATGTCTTGATCTTCAATGGAAGTTTAGTTCCGGCCTATATGAGTTACGTTTCTCCCTATTCCCAGGTAGTTATTTCAGGCATTTCCGGCAAACCACTAATGAGTGGAGGAGAAACCTCCACTCCTACAGCCCCCTCAGAAGCAAAAGGAAATAATTATTACATCTATGGATTAATCGGATTAGGTATAGTGATTGTGCTTGCTGTAGTTATACTCGGAAGAAGGTGAATTGTTATGGCAGGTAGATATATAAG
>CAZFVC010000093.1:0-4029 GCA_964522175.1 uncultured Desulfurococcaceae archaeon | reverse complement strand
TTTGGCAGCATCGATAGCTCTTGCTTAAGTAGTTCACTCACTAAACCCGCCGAGCAAGATATATGTTGTAGCCCCTGAAGGAATAGATTCAGCCTCCAAAAGGCTACTCAAACAACTTAACCTGCAGGAAACCGTACTCCCGTACCCGCCCCCAGAAAAATGCTCGCGTTACATAATCGTGGACACATCCACAAAGACCCAGCTCGGTGAATTAGGGAAGGAGCTTAAGCCCAAGAAATACGCGGTTCTTGATCACCATGTAATAAACGAACTGGTTAAGGATGCGGAAATCAGCGTATACGGAACCGAGACCTCCTCATCCAGCGAGCTAGCTGCGATGGTTATGAAGGAGGTGGGGGTAACCGTAAGAAGTGAGGTTCTAACCCTCCTGATAGCAGGCATCCTTTACGACACTAGAATGCTTAGGCTTGCTAAAGCATCCACCTTCAGAACACTAGCCGACCTTATGGAGTCGGGGGGCGGATATTCTGAAGCCTCGAAACTCCTCACATCTAGGGAGATAAGTAAGTCGGAGAAGGTCGCCAAGCTTAAAGGAATATCCAGGGCCGGGATCTACGAGCTGAATAAGGAATGGTTGATGGCTATAACCTGTATAGGTGCACACGAATCCTCTGTGCTCAAGGTCCTCATAGATTCAGGTGCTGATTTAGCGATAGCTGTAGCGAAAAGGAAAGGGGAAACAAGGGTTAGTATTAGGGCAACAGACACACTCATTAACCGTTTAAACGCACCTGTCTCAGCATCCATAACTAAAAGGCTTGGAGAGCTCCTAGGCGGTGAAGGAGGAGGGCATGCAGGTGCTGCGGGAGCAAAGATTCCTGGGAGGGTGCCTCCTAAGGAATTCCTTAAAGCGTTAAGGAAGACCCTTACAGAACTAGGTCTACGCATCACTACCTTAGAGGAGGGCAGGTGGTTAACGGAGTGTGAGTAGGGTGGTTAAAATCTATGTTGATGAGAGGGAGAAGCAATCGAGGGTTCCTAAATACCTTATGGAGAAGGGTGTTACAGTTATATTCAAGCAGTTGCCGGTGGGGGACTACATACCGGCTGAAGGGATAATAATAGAGAGGAAAAGGCTGAATGACCTGATACATTCAGTGTTTCAGGGAAGGTTCTTCGATCAAGTTAGGAGGCTTGTTAAGTCAGGTATGAAACCCGTACTCCTTATAGAAGGGGATTACGCAAACCTCTACAGAGTGACGGACAGACATAAGGCAATTGAGGCCGCCGTAATAACTGCGGCCGTGATTAATGACCTCCCCGTAATATACTCGAGGAACGCTAGACACACAGCCGAAATAATTCAGTACATAGCGGAGAAGAACTGGGGAGCACGCGGAAAGACTCAAGCATTCCCAACCTACAGAAAGAAAAGCAAGCCTAAGGAGGCGGACTTCAGTGAATGGCAGCTTTACATACTGGCGTCATTTCCTGGAATAGGCCCTACGCTGGCTGAAAGACTTCTCCGGAAGTTTGGAAGCTTGAAGGAAGTGATTAATGCGTCTCCTGCAGAGCTGAGCAGGGTTGAAGGAATGAGTGAGGAGAAAGCCTTAACGATACATAAGATATCGACGTATCCCTACAACACCCATAAAAAGAGCGAGAATCTCGAGAAATTCCTTAAAGGTAAAAGTGAAACAGGTTAAGTAACGTAAGCTTTTAATTCTTCTTAACTCTAACACACTGGTTAACGAAGATGCCTCGATATAAGACAGTTGAGCAGATCCAGAAAATAATGTCTGACCTTGAGCACGTGAGAAACATAGGTATAATTGCGCACGTTGACCATGGAAAGACAACAACCTCAGACACACTGCTTGCGGCCGCAGGAATAATATCGGCTAAGGTTGCTGGAGAGGCCCTAGCACTCGATTATCTCGATGTGGAGCAGAAGAGGGGAGTAACGGTAAAGTCAGCCAACATAAGCCTGTACCACGAATCAGGAGGTAGGGGATACGTTATCAACCTGATCGACACGCCTGGACACGTAGACTTCTCAGGTAAGGTCACTCGGTCTCTAAGGGTTCTGGACGGCGCGATAGTGGTTGTTGACGCTGTTGAGGGAGTTATGACGCAGACCGAGACAGTTCTCCGCCAAGCGCTCGAGGAACGTGTGAGGCCCCTTCTCTACATAAATAAGGTCGACAGACTTATCAAGGAACTTAAGCTCACGCCAGACGAGATAATGAAGAGATTCGTTGAGATAATCAAACAAGTAAACAACATGATTATGGAGTACGCAGACCCTGAATTCAAGGAGAAATGGCTTCTCGACGCAGGCAAGGGACAGGTAGCCTTCGGATCGGCAAGGGACAAGATAGGACTGACAGTCCCATACGCCAACAAGAAAGGGATTAAAATAATGGACATGATGAATGCTTACGCGAAAGGTAAGGAGGCTGTTCAGGAACTCCAGAAACTTATACCTCTTCATGAGCCACTTCTGGAGATGGTTGTTAACCACGTCCCCAACCCCAAGGTGGCTCAGAAGTATAGAGTGCCCAAGATATGGAAAGGCGACATAGATTCCGAGCTAGGTAAAGCAATGATTAACGCTGACCCCAACGGCCCTACAGTATTCCTCATCAATGACATGAGGATTGATCCGCATGCAGGCATGGTCGCTACAGGAAGGATATTCTCAGGAACGCTGAGGGCAGGTGAAGAGCTATGGCTCGTTATGGCTAGAACAAGTCAGAAAGCGCTTCAGGTAGGTCTCTACATGGGTCCCTACAGAGAGCAGGTTGAGTACGTGACAGCGGGGAACATAGGTGCCGTCCTCGGCCTAGATAAGGCAAGGTCAGGCGAAACCGCAGTTTCGGTGAAGTATAAGGACGTCGCCGCACCTTTCGAGAAGCTGCACTACGTCTCGGAGCCGGTAGTAACTATGGCCGTCGAGCCGAAGAGAATGCAGGACTTAACGAAACTGATTGATGCCTTAAGGAAGCTCTCTATCGAGGACCCCAACCTCGTAGTGAAGATCAATGAGGAAACAGGCGAATACCTGATATCAGGTATGGGGCCGCTTCACCTAGAGATCGTTCTCACGATGCTCAAGGAGAACTACGGCCTTGAGGTCGAGACATCACCCCCAATAGTTGTTTATAGGGAGACGATAAGATCGTCATCCCCTGTCCTCGAGGGTAAGTCGCCGAACAAGCACAACAAGCTCTACATAAGTGTGGAGCCCCTGAACGATGAGACGATTCAGCTGATACAGCAGGGAATAGTGGTTGAGGACATGGATTCTAGGGAAAGAGCCAAGATACTGAGGGATAAGGCAGGCTGGAACTATGACGAAGCAAGGAAGATCTGGGCAATAGACGAGAACTTTAACATAATAGTGGATAAGACTGTCGGTGTCCAGCACCTTAGAGAAATAAAGGACACAATAATTCAGGGCTTCAGGCTAGCTATGGCTGAAGGGCCGCTGGCTATGGAGCCTGTTAGGGGAGTTAAGGTAGTTCTACATGATGCCGTAGTTCATGAGGACCCCGCCCACAGAGGACCCGCCCAGATATATCCCGCAGTAAGGAACCCAATCTATGGAGGGATGCTGAGCGATAGGCCTACACTGCTCGAGCCTCTGCAGAAGCTCGACATAAGGTGCCCTATGGAGACAATGAGTTCCGTGATCTCAGTCATCACAAGGAAGAGAGGGAAGGTCCTGGATGTGATTCAGCAGGGTACATCACAGGTGAGGATACTTGCGGAAATACCTGTTGCGGAATCAATGAATCTCGCTAACGAGCTAAGGTCAGCTACGGCAGGCAAGGCGTTCTGGGGAACTGAATTCAGCCGCTGGGCCCCAGTACCGGACTCGCTGCTTCCTGAGCTAATCAAGAAGATAAGGCAGAGAAAGGGGCTGAAGCCCGAGCCTCCTAAGGCGCAGGACTTCATCTCCCCGTTCTAATTTTTCAGCGAGTAAACCTCTACTGAATCCCCCAAAACTCGTTTAAAATTCCTTCCAGCTCCTTCACCCAAGTGGAGGGCAGTGAAGGCTTAACC
>CAZFVC010000092.1:0-4066 GCA_964522175.1 uncultured Desulfurococcaceae archaeon | reverse complement strand
CCGGTTTAAACAGCTTTTTAATATCATCTGGAATCACATAATCTCTACCTTCGAACAATGCTAACGCCCTAGACACCTTCAACAAACTTATGACGGCTCTATGGCTTATTCCTAAAATGACATCCTCATTAGTGCGTATATAATTCACTAAATCTATGATATATTTCCTAACTCTCTTGCTTACATAAATATTCTTCCTCAAGAAAATTTCTAATTCCTCAATTTTTTCGGGCGTGGAAACTGCTTCAACATTGGAGGTTTCTATATAATCTATTCTATCCAGTATCTCGATCTCCTCATCCGGTGTGCTGAAAGATGTCGGAACTCTTAAGGTGAACCTATCTATAAGGGTGAGGGCTAGGGGAAATGTTCCAACACCGTAGGTTTCAGGTAGCTGCGTAGCTATTACCATGAAAGGTCTCGGTAATTCGTAAGTTATGCCATCGATAGTTACGTGCCTTTCCTGAAGAGCCTCTAGAAGAGCTGATTGGGACCTGCTTGGAGTTCTATTCAACTCGTCGAATAAAACTATATTAGCGAAAATCGGTCCTTTAACGAGTCTTGTTGTTCCATCTAATGAATGTATGTGAAACCCGGTGATATCTGAAGGAAGGATGTCGGGATTACCTTGAATTCTCTTGAACACTCCTCCAAAGCTTTGGGCTATAGTTTTAGATAGGACCGTTTTTCCAACACCAGGTGGACCCTCTACGAGAACATGGCCGCCGCTGACAAGGGTGGCCAAAATAAGTGTAAGCTCTTTCTCTTTGCCCACAATGAATTTCCGCACATTTTCGAAGATAGCACCAATTAATCTGTGGGCTTCATCAACATCCATTATTATCATCTCATAAAAATGAAAACCATATAAAAAACGATTTCGGTGTTTATTTCACATATTTCAGATTAAAGCCTCTTTTTCTAACTGAGATGGAGAGGGATAAATAGACATCAATAGATTCTCGGAATCTACTGAAGAAGAATAATTAACTCCCATAAATGGAGGTACGCGCTCAATGCCAATTTCTTCTTTTACTTCTTCCAATCTGAGGGTTTCGATTCTTTCTCCCCTCTCGTCTAATAATAGAAGAAGCCCGACTAAAGCTGTAGCGAAGACAGCGGGATATATAAGAAAGGTGGGAAAATTTATGTACCCCTCACGGAAGAGTATGTAACTCAGTCCTATATTCAAAGTTATAAGGACAAAGGTAATAATAGTCTTTACATAGGTTGACGTGAAGGCTATTCTCACCTCGATCCGCCGTTAATAGATGCTTTTTATATTGAAGCTTTTTAAACTGATAGGCTTATGTCTATTTGCTTAACTGTTCAATAGAATCTAAAATATCTCTTTCAACATTTAAAGGTGAAATACTATAATTCCAGATGTGTTAGGTAGTGAAATTCCTTATCCTGGAGTCTCTCTGGCAGATTATTATGGCTATATTGATCCTTGTAGTTGGTTACGTTGTTCTGAAAATTGTGATTTCCTTCATCAAGAAATCTCTAATACGTGCAAAGACACCAGAAATAGTTGCAATACTTCTATCTAAGCTTATATTTATTATAGGGATGGTCTTCGTTATTTTAGCGGCTGTTGGAGCTTTAGGTATAGATACAGGACCTGTAGTACTTGGAATATCTGCTATCCTTGCTTTCGTCATCGGTTTCGGCATGCAGAATTCCTTCGCCAACCTTGCAGCAGGAATATGGATAGCTACACTGAGACCTTTCGATAGAGGGGATGTGGTATCGGTGAGCGGACTGACCGGTAAGGTAGAGGAAATAGGAATACTGTCTACTACTTTAATTACTCCTGACAATACCTTCATTACGATGCCTAATAGAATGCTCTGGGGGACACCCATAATTAACTATACTAGGTTCCCTATCAGAAGGCTTAGCGTCAGTGTTGGTGTAGCATACGGGACAGATATAGGTAAGGCTATGGAAGTAGCTATTAACATCCTTAAGAATCATCCTAAGGTCTTGAAAAACTCCTGAGCCAGCTGTACTGGTTAGTGAATTAGGTGATTCTTCAGTAAACCTCGAGTTAAGGGGATGAGTAAATAAAGTAGATTTTGCCGCTGTAAAAGCTGACTTAGTGAAGACCATATACGAAGTATTCACACAGGAAAACATCGAAATTCCATATCCTCAAATGGATATTCATGTTAAAGAAATGCCAGAAAAATAATTTCTAAAATCCAAACGCTTTTTTCCTTCTTTAATTACTCATCAAGGGATCAAGGGTAGATGAGTGAAGACTTCAGAGCGTCCTCAAGAAGAACATTTGTTTACCCTCCATACGCAGGAGGCTTCATCCTGCTTCTATTCATGCTACTCCTCATAATAACTTTCCTCATCCCTATCCTAATTATGTTCGCCTTCCATGAACTAGGTATACCTTTCTGGCTAACTTTATTCATACTTTGGGCATCCTTAATAGGAAGCTTAATCAATATCCCCCTTAAAGAGATTCGTACTGGCAGATACGTGGAGAGAATGGGTATTGTTTCTTTCTATGGAATTCCTTACTACGTTCCTAGAATAGAGGAAGAGAAACTTGTTATCGCGATTAATGTTGGCGGGGGAATAATTCCTCTCCTAGTCTCTGCATATGTTTTCGGCACGTATTTAATGGGGGGAGATATGGCATTAATAGCCAAGGGCCTGATTAACATAGGAATTGTTACACTTATCACCTATAAATTCTCGAAAATTGTTGAAGGGGTTGGCATAGCTGTACCAGCATTCATTCCTCCATTAATATCAACCATAGTTGCCCTAAGTATAGCCTGGGAATCACCTTACGGTGTGGCTTACGTGGGAGGGACTCTAGGCACTCTGATTGGGGCTGATCTTTTAAATTTGCCAAAAATAACAAAGCTTAAGGCTCCCGTTGTTAGCATTGGGGGTGCAGGAACCTTTGACGGAATCTTTCTCTCGGGGGTTATTGCCCTGATACTCGTTCTTATAATACATTGAAAATAAAACCAATATATCTCAACTGCTGTTTAATGTACGTGGGCAAAAATGTCTGAAATATTCAAAATCCCGATCTTAACGGAGAAGGTGAAGAACTAAACCTCTCTGCCTTCCAAGGTAAGTGGCTAGTCCTATATGTTTACCCGAAGGATAACACTCCAGGTTGCACTACTGAGGCTAAGAGTTTTCAGCCCTAATTGATGAGTTTAGGAAGCTCAATGCCGAAGTTGTTGGTGTGAGTAAAGACCCGCCTAAATCGCATAGAAAGTTTAGAGAGAAACATAGACTGAAGGTGATTCTCGTAAGTGATCCAGATGCCAAATTGATTAAAGCTTTAGGAGCTTGGGGAATAAAGAAAATGTATGGTAAGGTGAGGGAGGGCGTGATAAGGAGCACCTTCATAATATCTCCTAGGGGAGAGATTGTTTGGAGCAAATCTAATGTTAGGGCTAAAGGGCATGCAGCGAAAGTGCTGGACATTCTTAAGAGCTTAGTGTCTTCTGGATCTACTCCTGAGTGATCACTGGCTCAAGCCAGCTTCCACCCATAATCCAAAGAAGAGCAACCAATCCCATCAACACATTACTTAATGCCATTCCTAACCATAATCCAGTAACTCCCCATCCAATAGGTCCTGGGCCGAGTAAGAATGCGAAAAGATTTCTAAGAACCCAAAGCCTGATTAAACCCATGATCATTAAGGGCTTAGTATGTCCTGAACCCTGTGCTACAGCACCCGCAGCCAGAAACAGTGTGAAGAATATTACCGAAGGCCCCATGATGAGTATAAACTGTGCACCGGCCTCAATCACCCCCAGATTATTAGGAGCAAAGAATGCTACGACCTGATAACGGAAGGGAATAAGTATTCCTATACCTATGGCCATTATACCCGCTCCGTATGCCGCTGCTTTGACGGCCGCTTCCTTAGCTCTGCTCTTAAGGTCAGCTCCTAAACTTTGGCCAATTATTGTGGCTGAAGCACCTAAGAGACCCGAAACAAAAATGTGGAAAAGCCCCGTTACCCTGTCACCAACACCCCATGCTGCAAGAGCATCTACACCACACATACTTATGA
>CAZFVC010000091.1:0-4133 GCA_964522175.1 uncultured Desulfurococcaceae archaeon | reverse complement strand
ATTTGGTGAGCATTAGTGAGTATTGGCTTAAAAAGTGGGGTGTAAGAAGAACAAATGATGTGGGGGTTTCCTCCTTCGATGAGGGTTTGGCTCGAATTAATCGAGCCAATCCTGATAAGGGGCGGGGTTACCCCGAAAGGGGGCGAGACCGATGATTTACTCCCGATGAACCCTGAGGGAGTTGAGGTTGATGTGTCCCAAGGCGGATGTTCCCTCACTAATGCGGACATCCGCTGAACCCCTAAGTATTGAACATACTTTATTAGATGTATTAAGTAATCCTGTCCATATAAAAATATTATAACTCCCTTCCTGTATCTCCTTAGGAATGATGAGAAGAGGGTCTCGTGAGGACTATGATCGCAGCCGGAAATGCTGACCTCCCTGAAGGTTTCTTAGATGAGGAGAACCGGAGGAGGGATTTGTGGGATAGGTGGAGCTGGCTACTAGTATTCATAACGATATTCATGCTTTCATTCGCTGTAATCAGTTTCCTACTTCAGAGAGCAAGCATCCCCTTCCTAGCCTATAAGGCGTCACTCCTCGCACTAGCCTTATACATAACCTCCATAGTCGTGCTCATTATATCAGTGTTCGCATTCCTCCTGAAGACCGGTACACCGTCGCTGAGGCTTCTCGAAGCATCCCTTGCAGCAACAGGGATTACATACTACTCCTACACTTACTCAATAATAATCAATAGGAACATATCGGTAACCCTACTGCCCATATTCACACTCCTAAAGAACTCCATGGGTCACACAGTCATAGCACTCGACATAGGGCAAGTGGCTCTCATATTCCTCGCCCTCATTCTCTACCTGGATTTCTTCAGGAAGAGGAAGACGAGTGAGAATCGGGAAGCTTTTTAACCCGCTTGATTCTTTACCTCTTGGTGCCGCGGTAGTATAGCCCGGCCAAGTATGCGGGCCTCTCGAGCAGCGAGCTGACCCACCTGCGTGGACAGCCCGTGACCCGGGTTCAAATCCCGGCCGCGGCACCACCTCACTCCATAATCCCTAAATACTTCTCGCAGGCATAAGCAATTCTTGAGGCAACAACCCACGCATCAAGAGGTTTCAAGAATATGGAATACACCGATGAAGCGACAGCCTGGGTTTCCTCCGAGAACTCTCCGTGAGGGAAACCGCCGATAATTATCGGTCTTCCAGACTCTAAAGCCTCCTCACATACCTCTGCAGGGCGGCTGTACTTCCCCCTCTCACTAAGCAGTATGGCGTTCTTGGAGCCAGCAAGCTTCACAACCCCCTCAACAGTGGCTGGGAAAACCTTCATGAGGGGTGACTTGCTTCCTGGCGGAACGCTACCCTCCTCAAACAACTGCTCCATTAAGCCGACGAAGCGGTTGTAGTTCCTTGGAAGCCTGATTGCGGGATCGACCTCTATTCCGTAGTCCCCGTATGTGTGTATCAGTACCTTAAGCCTCCCCGCAATATTCAGGGGTGATGAAAGAAGCTCAAGAAGCGTTAAGTGTATTATGTCCGGCCGTCCCCTCTTCTCCCTGTCCGGCAGCCTCCTCATAGCTCTATAGTGCAGTGAAATATCGAGAAGTATCTGAGGAGGCCTCTTACCTCTCCTTGCAGCGCTCCTCCTGATCTCAGGATGCCCGTAAATCTCTGGAGGAACAGGCTCGAGAGCGGCCTCACCGATAATTATCGTGATGTTTTCCCTAACCATCCTACCCCCTAAATAGTATGATAGAGGCAGGAATTAATAGTGTGGTAGGGAATACACCTAGGTGGATGATGCCTAGAGGAAGAACAGCGGTTTTGAAGGATCTAGCGAGGCAGAGGTCCCTCATACTTTACCGAGAGGCCGTCGAGGCAGTTAGGCGCGGTGAGAAGGATCTTGCCAGAAGGTATGTGGAGCTGGGGCTGGGTATTCTGAGGAGGGCCGACGCGAAGAAACCCATGGAGTACAAGCGGGGAATATGCCCCAACTGCAAACTCCCCTTAATACCTGGCCTCACAGCAAGGGTACGTATAAGGAGGAATAGAAAAGAGGTTATTATAACTAAAACCTGCTTAATATGTGGCTACGTGGTGAGGATTCCTTGCAGAAGAAAAAGAAAGTGAAGGAAGCGATAAGCGGGAAGGCAGATGTGAGGATAGGGAAATCCGGAGTTACTCCAGAGATCCTTAAAGAGATAGAGACTAGGCTAAAAAAGAAGGGTGCGATTAAGGTACGTGTCCTCAAGTCACTTCTCTCCCAAGGAGTCACTACTGAAGAGATAGCGAAGCACATAACCTCAAGCCTTGACGCGGAACTTGTTGAGGTAAGAGGCCACGTATTCGTGCTGCTCAAAAAGAAGGAACGCTCACGCTGACTCGGAGAAGTATTGATAATATAATGAAGAGGTTGTATCCTCCAAACAAGACTCAAAACCAGTTAAACCCACCAATCAGGGAGCTAGTAAGATTTAATCGACCTGAGAAGGAAAAAAGAGGGTAATATTGCCGGGCGCCCTACTTAGGCGTCGCGGACGAGTGAATGTTGAGGTTCTTGGTTTAGTAACCGTCATGCCTATCCTAGTTATGTCGCTATATACGCCCCATCAGTTACTAATAGTGTATGCATCCCCTGACGAACCTCTGCTGAAGATTGTCGAGAGAGACATTAGTAGTGTAAAGGTTTATTACGTTACCCTTAATCCTGAAGGCTACGACTATGTCTATGAGAATATGTATGTTTTCATAGAGGATGTGCGTGTTAACAAGGCGGAGGCCTATACCCTTGACAGAGATTGGGATAGGTTCATAAGACTCATAGGGAATTCTACAGCTTCTCCGTCAATAGGTTTCGCCTCTCTCTTCAAGGATCTAGGTATAGATATTGATTCAGGTAACGTGATTAATTCCACCTCACTACTGTTATATGTCTACAGCGATTCCGGAGAAAAATTGAATGAGGCCATCATAAATAAGGTGAAAACATTAGCGAAGAAAGAGCTGGGAATGGATCTAAGGAGCATAGTATTCTACATATATCCAATGACTAGGGAACAGTACGAAATGTTAAGCGTTTTTGATGAGAGGATGAATAAGAGCTTCCCCGAACTCCTAAATAACTACGGGGTAGACGGCTTCGGCTTCGGTGCCATAACATGTCTCCCTATCGTTACGGTGAACTCCACTATGATGGAGGAGAAAGGAGTCACACAAAAAGAAGTACTAGACGCTATTAAGGCAGCGTTAGGTAACTTAGACATACCTATAGAGGTAAGATTCTCCAACTACCCAGTCTACCCAGCAACAGAACAAAATGAGCCTCTTCCCGAGAATACCAAAACCCAGCCACCAATCTCTACCTCTGCGGTCATCGCGCTCGCTGCAGCCACCACTCTTCTTGTGGCTATCATTGTTTTCGGAAGTCAACAGGCATAGCTTCCTTAAACTAAGAAGTTTCCCAATAATATCCTAACTTAGCTTGAATATCTTATTGTTGACATCTGTTCATTATTCACTTTAAGTATCCATTACTTCTTCTACTTGATCTTCTCGGCCTGCTACACAGCATTAAGCTGGAAACCTCAAACGTTACCTATATAGGAATAATGGTTCAATTGCTTCATTACTTCCTCTACCTAGCGATGATTTTATATGTGGAGGGGGATGTGGGTAAGGAGAACAGGCTGCTTAACGTTTCAGAGTAGCATGGACAGGAGAGGATGAAGGCATCTAGTCCTCGAGAGTATCTCGTCAGGAAATACCTCGTAAATAGTGCAAGGGCTAATGGGAAGCGAACAGAATCACACTCCCCAGCAAAACTATTAAATTAATTCTATGTTGTTAAGGATATGTTCGAGTCACAGTTTATAATAAGAATATAAGACGGGATTCAAATAAACTCAGGGGTCTGGGGAGTCACATTGAAGGATGTAGTTCTCTATATAATCTCGAAGTTTCCTCGAGGGATTGGAAGAACTAGGCTAATGAAGCTAGCCTTCATAGTTGACTCTATGAGCTTAGGAAGGCTAGGAAAAAGAGTCTTCAGAGGTGAGTGGGTTAGGTGGTACTTCGGCCCATTCAATAAGACGATCCTAGATGCGCTCGATGATTTACTGAGGATCGAGTTAGTCGATACGGTGCCCACACCAGCGTCGGTTAGGTACA
>CAZFVC010000090.1:0-4248 GCA_964522175.1 uncultured Desulfurococcaceae archaeon | reverse complement strand
TAGGCTGGAGAGGGGGCCTCTTTTTAGGCACTAGTCTGAGTTTAGAAACGTCTATACCAGCTTTCTTAGCCTCTGAGAAGAGTATTCTCTGCAAATGCTGCATACATCCTCTACCTTGGCAATAACCTGTCATTGCGCTACTTATTCTCTTAAAGGTGTCCGCGTCCGCTATTCCTAAATACTTCACCATAACCTGGAATTCTCCAATCATCTCCTCGAGAGAAACATCCATACATCTACACACTATAGTGGGCTCCATTTTCTTCTCACTCATCTTTAATCACCCCCACAAACTTTGCCTCAAGCACAATTTCTTTAGGAACCAGAACATTAACAAGGATTGTCCCGAATTTCGGGCTCTTAATGACTGAATAGACCTCTCCCTCTGTTAGGAAGCTGTGGCCACGGCCATAAACACGAACCTTATCACCTTTCTTAGGTATAGGGATTAGTTCGTAGGGTATACTTACCAGAGCTAAGTCATCCCTTTTAAGAACTGTTTTGCCGAATGCCATATTTACAATAGTTATTGCTAGACCAGGACATGCCTGAGCGCATAAGGTACAGCCTGTGCATTTCTCCCAATCTACTTTAGGGGGATCATTCATAGTAGGCATAATTATTGCCTTGGTTGGACAGACATCATAGCATGGAGTACATGGAATATGTTCTATATCATCAATAATGGGGACTGCCTTCCTCTCCAACACCTCCATCGGTGGAATCATTCCAGCCTTAGCCAGATCCTCTATCGTCACGTAACCAGACTCAAGGGTTTTCTGAGGCTTTATTTCCTCTCTACTCATCACTCATCCCTCCTTACAAAAGGACCTTTTGAAGCCCCTCCTTTATTCTCTTGTAGTGTGGCCCAGACCTGAACTCATCGAGCCATAGCACAGCATTCTTCCGTTCCTCCAGCAATTTCTCCACGTTCCCTCCAGCCTTCTCGGCAGCTGAAATACCGGCTATTGTCCCCTCCATCATTGCAGTTGAGGCTTCCTCAATGCTTGAAACATCTCCCGCAATAAACACATTCTGCGCAGTAGTCTCTAAAATCTTCGATCTGAGAGGAACATAACCTCCTAATTCGGGAAGGAATTTAATATCAGCACCCATTAGCTCAAGTAGCTCCACACTTGGCGACAGACCAACAGCTAACCACACACCGTCAACATCTAGATCCACCTCAGAACCTTTTATGGGCTGGAATTTATCGTCTACTTGATAAATAACCGCTCCCTCAACCCTACCGTTCCCGTACGCCTCTCTAATAGTGTGCCTCATGAGAATGGGGATTCCCATCCTACGTATCTTCGAGGAATGAACTAGATAGGCAGCGCTCTTTGAAACTATGTCTATTACCGCCTTAACCTCTACACCTGCCTGCGCGGCCTGATAGGCAACAATTACCCCCGACATTTCCAGCTCCTATAATTAGCGGTTTATCCGCTGGCTTCACACCGAACACGTTCATTAATGTTTGGGCAGCACCAGCTCCCATAACTCCCGGTAGGTCATCCCCAGGAAATATAAGGTTCTTCTCCATAGCACCAGTAGCTATAACGAATGATTTCGCAGTAAAGTTAAGTAACTTATAAACCCCGAGCTTCTCCATCAGGTATGCCAGGAGGACACCCTCCTTTTTATAATATCCCACGACGGTTGCTTGGCTGTAGAGATCAATATTATTGAACTCCTTAACCTGCGAAATCAGAAGCTTGGCTATATCGATACCTCTCATACCCGCATAACTTTCCTTAGTTCCAAAGAACTTGTGGGTCTGTTTAATGAGTTGCCCCCTAAGTAAGGAGACTGGTCCAATACGGCAACCTTCAAACCTGCTTCTCCAGCTTTAATAGCAGCCTTTAATCCAGCGGGACCTGCTCCAACAATAACTACGTCGTAATGCTTCTTTATAGGTACTACTTCAATAGGGCGTGAAGGAGTAGGTAAATCAACATCATGCCCACTCTCAATCTCCACCACCATTCTGTCCTCTACAGGAGTGATGCAAGTCCTTACACGTGGTATGCCGTTAACCTTCATAAAGCATTGGGAGCATTTCCCTATCATGCAGAAAGGGCCTCTAGGTCTATGCCTGACAGAGCTGTAGCTAAACTGCATAATACCTGCCGCATAGAGGGCCACTGCTAAAGTTTCTCCTTCAAAAGCCTTTATGATTTTCCCGTTCATGGAGATGAACAATTCTCTACCACGATCGAACTTCAGGATCGGGTGCTCACTTATTCTCCTATCCATCAGACTTCCCTCCCTGAATAAACATGAATTATAAAACAGGGAAAGGTATTTAAGAATTAGTCATATCAAAATCTAACAAAGACTTGTTAATTTTTAAATGAGTTACTTTACTTCTTTTTTCATTCTTATGAGAGAGCCGCATGGCCTCATTAACCTGCTTATATCTACCATGACTCTTCAGTCACTAAGCACTTTCTTTATTTATCTTTCTCTATAATAACTGGAAACATAAACGGAGAATAAATTAAACAAATATTTAACTATGAAGCAATGATAAGGGTGTATGTTTTGGTCGAGGAATTTAGCATACTTATAAAAAACGCTCGCCTAAGATACAAGCCAGCTGAAAAGAAGTATTTCATTGGGATCAGGGACAGACATATAGTGAGTGTTCGCGAAGAGCCTCAGGAAAGAGGAATAATTGAGATCGATGCGGAAGGGAATTTAGTAAGTGAGCCTTTCGCTAATCCACATATTCATATGGATAAAGTATATACATATCTTATACTTGGCGAAGGAGCCGTAAGACAGTATCAAAGCCTAGGGATGGGAGGAGCAATGGCAGCTATCGAGATTGCTTCACAGATTAAGGAGAAATATAAGGAGTCATGGATCTATGAAAACGCTAAAAAAGCTATTATGTCAGCTTTAATCCATGGCAACCTTTATCTAAGAGCATTTGTTGATACTGATACTAAGGCGAAGCTTGAAGGGATAAAAGCTCTCCTTAAGCTAAGGGAAGAATTCCGGTATTACCTCACTATTCAAGTTGTTGCGTTTCCTCAAGATGGCATATTAAAGGATGAAGGTGCTGACGAGTACGTGTGGAAAGCTGTCGAGATGGGTGCTGACGTCGTGGGGGGTATCCCCTGGATAGAGTTAACAGAGGAAGATGAGCTTGAACATATAAGAAGAGCGTTCGAAATTGCTAAGGAGTTTGATAAGGATGTAGCAATGCTTACAGATGATGCTGGAGACCCAAACCTCCGTACAACCGAAATGCTTGCGATTCAAGCAATCAAGGAGGAATGGAAAGGACGGGTAACTGCATGTCATGCGAGAGCTCTATCCACGTACCCTAAACCCACCCTGCTTAAAGTTATTGAGCTTGTTAAGAAAGCAGGGATGTCATTCGTTACGGATCCACAGACAGGACCTCTTTACCTACCCTTTAAGGATATGCTAAGGGCTGGTGTAAATGTTGCTTTAGGTCAGGATGACATCGCAGATGCCTACTATCCTTACGGCAGAAACAGCATGCTTGAGGTAGCGTTTCTAGCCTCACATATAACTTGGACAATGACACTCAGAGATATGGACACTTTCATGGATATGATTACCTGGAGAGGTATGAAAGCAATGGGTCTCGAATTCTGCGGTATTAGGCCAGGATGTCCAGCCGATTTACTCATACTCACAGGCAAGTCAGTCTATGAAGCTATCTGGAATCATGAACCTCCCCAATATGTGATAAGTAAGGGCAAGATAGTTGCTAAAAACTTGAAGGAGTCAAAAATTTTTCTATAGTGAGCATTACTCTCTGCTATACGGGATTCCTAAAGCTTTCGGAGGCCTCACCCTCTTAATCACTCCCGAAATCACAATTATGGTTGCTATGTAGGGAACTGTTCTAAGTAGCTCCTGCGGAATGATAGCGTTAACTTCCGGCATGGGACCTATCCAAAGTACTAGAGCGTCGAAGAAGCCGAAGAGCATGGAACCAATGATAGCCATTAACGGGTTCCAGTTACTAAAGGCTACATTAGCTAAAGCCAGCCAGCCCCTCCCGGAAGCTATTTCTCTTGTCACACCGCCAAACCAGTCAATACTTAGATACGCACCTCCAATACCGGCAAGTGTTGCACCGTAAACAGTTGCTATAATCCTTACTAAATCCACATTTACTCCCACTACTTCAGCAGCATCTGGATTTTCTCCTACCGCTCTAAGTGATCTGCCAAAAGGTGTTTGGAACAGCCACCACCAAGT
>CAZFVC010000089.1:0-4334 GCA_964522175.1 uncultured Desulfurococcaceae archaeon | reverse complement strand
AACCTATCCATAGATAAGAGCTTCGACGCCTCTAAAGCATGAATATACACACCACCTTTCTCAGCTATAAACTCGTGAAGAAGCCATGTCTTTCCAATACGCCTCCTACCATAAACTATGGCTATACGTAACCCACCGTATCTAAGCTCGTCCTCGAGAGCCCTAAGCTCAAGATCACGATCCACAAAAATCATTCTACCATTCAATTCACTACACAATAACATACTTGAAAGAAACATAAATATATTTATCATAAACACAGTTATGTAATTCGCTCTAAAATAAGCACAACGCCTTCTGTAACCCAGAGTCAGAAGTATTGTCTAGGAATGCTCACTCTTAAAGAGTTCTTCTTGCTTTGGCGCTATTAGGAGGTTCCACTTGGTAGGGAAAGTAGCTCCTAGTTTCCGTTAACTGCTCCCCGGCGATCGGGGAAGGGGCAGGAAAACCGTCTCTCAGCAAAAATTTAGAGATCTAAAACGTTATTTGTATTCCTTGCAAGGACTCAGTAATAGTAGGGAAATGTGATTTTTGGATGTGTATTTTTACCCATAAAATTATTATATATTGGTGTTTAGTTATTGAACACACATAGAGTCATATATCTTGTCTCCTGCGTGAAAGAAAAGATATCTTCTCCTTCCCCGGCTAAAGATCTCTATACTTCAAGACTTTTCGAGTGCAGTAAAGAGCTAGTGATTTTTTCGATTAATGTCCTAAGGCAACGAGGGGTGGAAGCAGAGTGGTTTATTCTTTCTGCGAAGTACGGATTAGTTCATCCGGATGAGGTTTTAGCTCCTTACAATCTTACGCTTAATGATATGGGTTTAAGGGAGAGACGTAATTGGAGTCTTAAAGTCTATAAAGAACTTAAGCACCATCTCGAGAGGAAGGGTTTGCCTAAGGATGTTTGCATTATTTTCTTAGCTGGAAAGAAATACAGGGAATTCCTTATGAAGTGGTTAAGGAGGGATGGGTACATGGTTGTGAATGCTTGGGAAGGGTTGAGGGGCATCGGATATATTCTTAGGTGGTGTAATGAAATCCTCGGGACCCTCAAAGAGAAAGGATCACCTCCGACATGCACCTGAGGAGGGGAGAGCATTGAAATATGAAGAGTACTTCAACTTATTTACAAATCTGTTTTCGTCTCTGCCATGCAGAGCTTGGGTCAGCGCACTAGTTAACGAACCAGAATATAAAGAGATGATCCCAGTTAAAGACAAATACGTTGAGGCAGGTGCAGAAGGAGCATTCATTACTTTAATGGTTGCTCTCGGTTTAAACGACTACCAATTGAAAGGGCGGGCTGAGACGCATTACTGGCCACCTTTAAGACAAATCCTAATTGATAGCAAGGTACCTTCAAGCCTAGAAGAGCTCATAAATATTCTCCAGCCCTTCTATGCAAAGGAAAGATTAGGAAAAGTAAAGATTCAGAGAATGCGGAAGTTTCTTGGCAGCTATTTAGCAAGAGAGTTATGGCGGAGTTCACCGCTGAAGCTCTCAGAAAGAATTCACTATATATGGAGGGGACTGATGAGAATTATGAACCAAAAACCAGAAAGCAAGACCATTGTATTTTCACTAAAAACATTAGCCATCGCATTAATGTTGCTAGGTGCAAGAAAAATAGATTTCTCCGGTGTGGACATACCAGTAGATCTCAGAATAAAGAAGTTCACACCCAACCTTACTGACGATGAGGTTAGGTATCTATGGAAACAGGTTCTAGTTAGGATTAAGAGGAAATGCCCCGAAGTAAGCATGCTTCATCTGGATAGCTTTCTATGGCAACTCTCTGGAGAAAAGGGGTTTACACGCCGAGTAAGATACCTAACTTCCTTAGGGCTTTCCAAGGAAGAAAGTCTGCATATTGCCAAAGTTTTGGAAAAATACTTATAGAGTATTTCAAGAAGATGAAAACCCTTCTCATTCTCTATTCTTCAATCCGTACCCCCTTGAGTTAGGAGGAGTGACTTGGCATTTTCTCATTTCTCATCATAATTTTGTATAATAGTATATATTTGTGCTTTGGGTTGGTGTAGTTAAGTAGGGATTAACTTCACTTCGGTGAAGATAACCCGGGTTCCTTGTTCTTACATACTCTCTATAGAGATGAATCGAGGATTTCAAATCATTTACATGTGAATGAAAAAATAGGGTCTTACAGTTCCCGAATTTAGTTTCTAGTGAATTAGTTGTTGAACTAAGTTCGTTTATTCGTGGGTGAAGTCTACGCGTGATTTATGTATCATGCGTTTATTCAAGCGTTTTGAATTGACTGAGGATCTAGGTGAAGACACGTGAATAAGGCTTGGCTTGGGTGTACCATGAGGTTCACTACATTATACATCAGGTGGTATCTAGGGTAGTATCTCTCTACAGGTATGTCCGCGTACACTCAGTGAAGCTAAATCAAGGTAATTTTTTAGGGTTAGCCAATAAGAAACTTTCTTATCTTTTATAGTTTGGGGGAGTTGGATCTATGTCTTAAGCTACTATTCAATTGGGGTTTAGATTCCTTAAGATGTGTATCAACTTATCTATTCTCTCGTGCTCCATTTTGGTTAGTGAATTATGGACTTCATAGTATACGTTGCAGTAAATAACATGGTTTTAAGTATTATCCATAAGGCTTTCCATTATATTGTGCACTATATTTGGTAATTGCTTGTACTCATATAAATGTCTCAGTATATTCACTTAGCTGAGTCCATACCTTGGTTAGGATCTTAGTGCATGGAAATAGTTCGTGAGTTATGTTATTCCATGTATTTCTATTTAGTTAGAATAAGTTGGACAAGAGAGGTGCAGGGTTTTGGTGAGGAAGTATGTAGTAGTGTTCCTTGTGCTGGGTTTGCTTATTATTTCATCCTCTCAGCAATCATACTAATCGGAAGAAACTACTGGTTTTAACCTCATTCAAGTAACTTAATTAAATTTTTTAGATATCAACTTACGGTTAGTCGATGCAGGCAGGGAATAAGGAACTGCTGAAAGTGCTGGAGAAGAACTTCGGGTTTAAACCAACTAGGATACTTTCAGGTGTAGCGCCCTTAGCCATAATGGCGAAGCCTTATCCCTGCCCACACGGGAAATGTGTTTACTGTCCTGGAGGTCCAGATGTCGGAACACCTCAGTCTTACGTTGGTGAGGAACCTGCCTTAATGCGTGCTTTACGTGCAGGATTCGATCCATTCAAGCAGGTTCGCTCCCGCCTAACCCAATACGATAAATACTTAGGCTATTTCCCTTCAAAGGTTGAGCTAATCGTTATGGGGGGTACATTCCCTGCCTACCCTGTTGATTATCAGGAATGGTTCATTATGAGGGCTCTAGACGCAATGAATGGCTATCCCGACAGAAGCGAACCCATAGCTAGGTCATTAGAGGAGGCTCAAGAGGTAAATGAATCAGCTTCTGTCAGATGTGTAGGGATAACAATAGAGACTAGGCCTGA
Organism: uncultured Desulfurococcaceae archaeon; assembly: GCA_964522175.1. GTDB lineage: Archaea > Thermoproteota > Thermoprotei_A > Sulfolobales > NBVN01 > CAZFVC01. Next base: position 871 of record CAZFVC010000089.1, on the reverse strand, counting down.
CTGGGGGATGGAGCAGCATGCAGACCTAATGCTGAGGCTGGGCGCAACCAAGGTTGAGTTAGGCATCCAGAGCGTTTATGATGATGTATTGATGAAGGTTAGGCGAGGCCATACGGTGGAGGAATCTATACGTTCCACTAGGATTCTGAGAGACTCAGGCTTCAAGATAGTGTACCACGTAATGCCGGGTCTACCTGGAAGCAGCAGGGAGAGAGACATAGAGATGATGAGGACTATTTTCGAGGACCCTGACTTCAGGCCTGACTACTTAAAGATATACCCGACCTTGGTGATTAAGGGGACAGTTCTTTACCACTGGTGGAGAAACGGGGACTATAGTGCCTTAACAGATGATGAGGCCGTGGACCTGATCTGCGAGATGTATCGATACATACCTAGATACGTGAGGATTCAGAGGGTGCAGAGAGATGTGCCGGCACCAATCATTGAGGCCGGACCTAAGAAAAGCAATCTCAGAGAACTTGTTGAGAAGGTATGTCTGAGGAGAGGGGTAAGAATCAACGATATTAGGTGGAGGGAAGTAGGTAGGAAGGCTCTCAAGCAGGGAATACTGCCCGACCCCAGAAATGTGAGGATAGCGAGGCAGACCTACGAAGCCGGCCACGGAATCGAGGAGTTTCTATCTGTGGAGGACACTGAACGGGACGTGTTAATAGGTCTCTTAAGGATGAGGATCCCGAGCGAGTTTGCCCACAGAAAAGAGTTGAAGGGTGAGGTCGCTATTATCAGGGAGCTCCACGTTTACGGCGCTATGGTTAATGTCGGTAGCCAATCTACCAACCCTTTTCAATGGCAGCATAGAGGCTGGGGAAGAAGACTGCTTAGAAAGGCCGAAGAAATAGCCATGGAT
>CAZFVC010000088.1:0-4373 GCA_964522175.1 uncultured Desulfurococcaceae archaeon | reverse complement strand
CTTAGGCCCCATCCTTTCACCCACATAATCGGTTATCGCTTCCTCAAGCGTGTCTATAGGTATCTTAAGGAGTTTCACTAACGCCCCCAGTATTGCTGTGTTTACTAGGGGCCATCCCGCAATAACGAGTCCCCTATCTATAGCTATTTTGGAGGCGTTCACGTAACATGTTCTGTACCTTGACGAGAAGCCCGGCTTCTCCGGGGAGTTGATTATGACTGCCCCGTCCGGTTTAAGCCCGCTGAAAACATCAACGAGTTTGGGGAGGGAAGGATCGAGAATCACTAGGTAGTCGGGCTCCCTAATCATTGACCTCATCCTAACCCTCCTCTTAGATATTCTGGCGAATGCCTTAACTGGGGCTCCCCTCCTTTCAGCCCCGAAGAATGGGAAGGCCTGTCCCCAGAGGCCGGCCTTGTAGGCGGTGTAGGCGAGAATGTTTGCCGCGGTTACGGCCCCCTGCCCTCCCCTACCATGGAATCTTATCTCTATAATATCTTTGTCAATCAACCTAAATACATCCCCGAAATTATTTCAATCACATATGTAAAATATGTTAGCCTATATTGAACAATTTAAAAATTTAAATATATTATAGAGACTCCCTCTCAATAAGTTCCTTATCCCTCTCCAGATCCTCCGGCCTGTCGATATCTGCCAGCACACCCAGATCATCAGTCTCTATGTATATTATCCTGTTCCTGAACCTGTTCAGGAATGATTTCAGGCCCCGGCCCTCCTCACTTATATCCATTACGTAGGGCAGGAGGCCTCCCCCAATTATTAGGGGGTGCCCGCCCTTGTTGAGGGGTTTATACTTCGGAATAATTATGAATTCCTTCCCCTTTCCATACTCCTTTCTTGCCCTATTCAGTAGGGTCTCAAGCGTTGAGGGAAGTATGAAGGGGACATCACCCGGATGTATTGCTGCCACGTCCGCATACTTCATCACCGCCTTCACCCCTGCCTTAACGGAGTAGGACATCCCTTCCTCATAGTTTCTTGATATAACGAACTTCACTTCAAGGTCGCTTAACACATTCATTATCTTCTCCTTCTCATGCCCTAACACAACCACAACCTCATCCACTCCCCCACTGTTAAGGAACTTCCTAACTGTGTGGCGTATTATCGGTGCCTTAATCCCGCCAAGCATTATTTCCTTAAGCATTTTGTTTCCCGGGAACCTTGTGGATTTCCCGGCAGCCAGAATCACTGCCGAAACAAACGTGTTTACCACCGACCATTAGTTACGCACCCAGATTTATTACTCTGTTTCAACATTGTTTTGGGGATTTAGATGAGTCTGCCTAAGGATCTGCCTACTGAGAGGCTTCTGGAGGAGGCTACGAGGATGCTTAAGGAAGGTAAGAGAATTGCTTTAGTCACTATCGTTAGGAAGGAGGGTTCCGGCCCCCGCAGCACAGGTTCAAAGATAATTGTGGGTGAGGACGGCGAAATATACGGAACTCTCGGCGGGGGTTTCTTCGAGCAGCACGTGGTTAAGGAGGCGCTTAAGGCTATCGCCGAGAACAAACCGAAAACAGTTAAGTACTCATTCGTAGGTAGACCTGTTGAGGGGGCCGTGGACACAGGCCTTATATGTGGAGGTGTGGTCGAGGTGTTCATAGATGTTATGAAGCCTTCCCCCCGAGCCATAGTGTTCGGTGTGGGCAGGGTTGGGAAACCTCTTGCAGACCTCCTTAACTTCATTGGTGTGAGGGTTGTTGTTGCAGACCTTTCAGAGGAGCTGGTGTCTAGGGAGGCCTTCCCCTACGCCGAGAGGAGGGTTTGGGGCAGCCTTGATGAAGTTGTTGCAGAGATTCATAAAATTCTTTCCAAGGGCGACGTAGTTTTCGTCAATCACGGCGATCCCGAAACGGACTATAGAATCGTTAAGGAAACCTTAAACCCTAAGGTGCTCTACGTAGGGCTCCTAGGATCTAAGAGGAAGGTGACGGAGTTCGTTAAGAGGCTTGTGGGTGAAGGCGTTGATAAGTCCCTTATAAGGGATAAGCTGAGGGGGCCGGTTGGTGCGGACATCCCTGCAGAGACACCTGAGGAGATAAGTGTCTCAATAGTTGCTGAGCTTATGGCCGTGCTTAAGGGTAGGGAGGTCAATACATTAAGCATTATTGACGACGTGCTTCAGAAAATCATTAAATGATTTACTGGCTGATGGTAATCAGGGGTTCATAATCAATAATTTCTCTCCCGGTGATTAACATTTTTAAAACAATTGTTAAAAATAATTCACTTTTCAAGTAAGGTTTTTATGTTGAGCCACGTAAAAAAATAGGTGATCCTTATACAGAGATTCGACGTTTACAGACCGATCAACCTTAACGATGCGTTGGAGGTTCTGAGTAGGGAGGGATCAGGGATTAGGCCTATTGCAGGAGGTACCGACGTTCTCGTCCTTATGAGGGACGGGAAGTTAGGGAAGGTGAGTAAGCTCCTCGACCTGTGGCCAATAAGGAAGGAGCTGAGCTACATAAAGATAGAAGACAGTTACGTGAGGGTGGGGGCCCTCACAACTATTGACGAGCTATGTAGCTCTGATCTGGTCAGTGACAGGAGGTATGCAGGCATTATGGATGCATGTAGCGGTTTCGGAGCCCCCTTCCTGAAGAATGTGGCGACGGTGGGGGGCAATATAGGGACTTCCCACCCCCTCTCAGACTTCACGGTAGCTTTCTTGACACTGGATGCGGAGGTTAAGCTTGTGAGCGGGAGCGGTGTGAGGTATGTGCCGCTGAAGAATTTCTTCACAGGTTTCAGAACGAATGTTAGGAGGCCTGACGAACTGATTGCTGAGGTTAGGTTCAGGGAGGCCCCCGAGAACTCTTCCACGGCCTTCATGAAGTTCGATAGGAGATGGGCCCACGCGATGGGGTATATACTGTGCGGAGGCTTCATGGAGTTTGAGGGCTCCCTAATTAGGGATGTTAGGGTTGCATTCGACAGCGTATCTAACCCTTACCCTGAGAGGGCCTTCAAGACGGAGGAGTTTCTGAAGGGTAAGGAGTTCAGCGAGGAATTAATTAGAGAGGCCTACAGCAGAGTGCTTCCTACTGAGATGAGGAGAATCAGCGACTACAGGGCCTCCGCAGAGTACAGGCTTGACCTATCCAAGATCCTCATGAAGAGGGTTTTCCTTAAGATAAGGGAGAGGGTTGGAGGTGAGTAGGTTGGAGATGGTTCCGAGGGAGGAATGGGATAATTACCCAGATGTTGAGATTAGGCTCAACGTTAACGGGAAGGACTATAAGGTCAAAGTGAAGCCCTACGAAAGACTTCTCGATGTGTTGAGGTATAAGCTCGGGTTGACAGGGCCTAAGGAGGGATGCGGCCGCGGCGAGTGCGGCGCATGCTCAGTAATTATGGACGGTAAGGTCGTTCCCTCATGCCTAGTGCTTGCGGTGAGGGCCGACGGAAGCAAAATACTTACGGTGGAGGGCCTCGCACCTGAAGGTAAGATACACGCCATACAGAAGGCTCTCCTAGACACCTTCGCCGTGCAGTGCGGTTACTGTTTCCCAGGATTCGAGATGGCTATTAAGGCACTTCTCGACAGAACCCTGGATCCGACGGATGAGGAGATTAGGGAGGCCCTAAGCGGGAATATCTGTAGGTGCGGAAGCTACAAGAGGTTTATGAAGGCTGTGAAGCTTGCGGCCAAATACATCAAGGAAGGGAAAATCTACTTCGATGAGGAAGAGGTGAGGAGGTGAGACCCATGGTTGAGGTACCTGAATACGTGAAAATCGTGGAGGAAATATTTGATAGGTATAAGGGTAAGGAATTCCTTTACGTAGGTAAACACATTCAGCGCTGGGACGCTGTAGAGAAGATTAAGGGTAAGGCACTCTTCACAGCCGATTTCCTTAAGTACTACAGGAACTTCGTGTGGGTTCATTCTGTCAGGACTAGGTACGCCCACGCAAGGATTAAAGGAATTGACTACTCTGAAGCCGTTAAGTATCCGGGCATTCTCAGAGTAATTACAGCTAAAGATATTCCTGGAGTTAATGATGTCGGTTACGTCATACCTGACCAGCCCCTGCTTGTGGAGTCTAAGGCGAGATTCATCGGGGATATCCTGGCACTTATAGTGGCTGAGGACCCGTACGTCGCTAAAGAGGCTGAGGAGCTCATAAGGGTTAACTATGAGAAGCTTCCGGTGATTACTGACCCGCTTCAGGTAATTGATTTAAGGACTCTTGAGGAGAAGGAGCATCCTCTAATTCATGAGGAGAGAGGCTCCGACGTAATCACACACTTCAAGATAAGGAAGGGTGATATTGAGAAGGCTGTTAAGGACGCGGACGTGGTTGTTGAGGGTGAGTATGAGACACCCTTCCAGGAGCACG
>CAZFVC010000087.1:0-4442 GCA_964522175.1 uncultured Desulfurococcaceae archaeon | reverse complement strand
TCATGCATTTCGTTGCTACTCTTAGCCCAGACCTCAGCCATCACGTCGTGGTCGCCTGAAGTGACGGCCACGTAAACCACATCGTCCCATGATGCAAGCTTCTGGGCGACCTCAATAATCTTATCAGAATCTATGTTCACACCTATGTATGCGACAGCCCTGAAACCTAACTTAACAGGATCAACAACTATCTGGTACCCCTTAATGTAGCCCCCCTTCTCCAGCTTGGCCAGCCTTTTCTTAACTGCCACGTCGGAAATGCCAAGCATCTTAGCAATCCTTGTCGCGGGAATCCTGGAGTTCTTAGCGAGCTCCACCAGGATCTTCACATCCTTCTTATCCATTCTTTCTTCCTCCTCCTGTTGGTTACTCTAACGGTTTAATATGTGTATCCTATCCTTCTACTTTGATAAATAAACCTTAGGCTTCATACACTCTTCTCGATCTTAATGATTAACTACCTCAAAAATAAGGTGTTTTAATTTTTAGCCGAAGAGAGAAGAGATACCTTCAGCAATCTCTTCCTCGCTGACCTCCTTCTTCTCCTCCTCTTCCTCTTCCTCCTCAGCCTTCTCCTCGGCCGGAGCTCCAGCGGCCGCCGGTGCGGCAGGTGCTGCAGCAGCAACGACCGGGGCGGCCGTGGCCTGCTTAAGGACGTCCTCTATCTTAATCTCCTTAAGCGCCGCCACAAGCATCTTAACTCTGTTGTCATCTACCTGGATCCCGGCCGCTTCCAGAATCTTCCTAACGTTCTCTTCATTTATTTCCTTACCAGCCGAGTGCAGTAGCAGGGACGCATAGATGTATTCCATCCGCTTCACCACCAGTAAGAAGGGAGAACAGGTGTATTTAAGCGTTAGTGATTCCCAAGTTCCTTCAGACGCTTGGAAATCTTCTCCTTAATCTTGGCGTAGTTAATTATCGCCGCCATAGTGGATGCTGCGCGCTCAGGCATGATGTAGGCAGGAACCTTTTCAGCCGTCAGCTTGCTGACCGCCCAGTAGGACTCCTCACCGCCAATCATCGTGACAACTAAAGGCTTCTTCAGGCCTCCCTCCTTCTTAATCTCCCTCACAAGCATGCTAGCAATAACCATCGGGTCAGTCACAGCCGTCTGGCAATAGATAGCCATCACAGCACCAACCTCGTCGTTCCTCAGAGCCTCCATCACTGCGTCAACGTAGCCCTCATTACTTATCATCCCCGTCACGTCGATCGGGTTCCCTAAGGAGGCGAAGCCAGGCAGCTTCGGCTTAAGAGTGTCCACGAGCGATTTCGGGAGATGTTTCAGGGAAACACCCTCCATGGATAGGGTATCTGTCGATAGGACGCCTGCTCCGCCGCCGTTAGTCACTAGAACTAGGCCACCTCCCTTATACTCAGGTAGGGCTGCGAAAGCCTTAGCCCAGTCGAAAGCCTCCTCAACACTCCTTGCCTCAAGGATTCCTGTCTGCTTGAAGAGGGTTGAGTAGATCGCTACGTTCCCTGCTAGGGAGCCTGTGTGGGAGGCTACGGCCTTAGCTCCGGCCTCAGTCTTACCTGCCTTAATCACGATAACAGGCTTCTTCACGGTCACCCTCTGTGCAGTCTCCATAAACTTCTTGCCGTCAGTAACTCCCTCAAGATATATTAGGACTACCTTAGTGTTGGGGTCGTCCTTAAGGAACTCCATCAGATCCGCGTCATCGATGTCTGCCTTATTGCCTATCGATATTATGGAGGAAACACCTATCCTCTCGACAATAGTCATACCCATGAGAGCTATACCTAAAGCCCCGGACTGGGTGATGAAAGCGACCTCCCCAGGAATAACGTCCTTAGGGCCGAAGGAAGCGTTAAGTCTTGCTGGGGTGTAAACAACTCCGAAGATATTGGGACCCAGCACACGGACTCCGTACTTCCTAGCCCTCCTAACAAGCTCCTCCTCCAGGTCTTCGCGACCGATCTCCTTAAAGCCGGAAGCGATTACGACGGCCACCTTAGCTCCCTTCTTACCTGCCTCCTCAACCGCGTCAGGCACATACTTGGCGGGGATCGAAACAACAACCATATCGATCTCTCCCGGAACATCGGAGAGGGATGGGTAGGCCTTAACCCCTAAGATCTCGGGCGCTTTAGGATTAATCGGGTACACCTTCCCGGTATAGCCGTACTGAATAATATTCCTGAGGATTTCGTAACCTATCTTACCCGGGTGCCTGGAAGCCCCTACAACAGCGATAGATCTCGGCCGGAACAATGCCTCAACATTGCTCATCATTCTCTAACCCCGACAACTCTAAAGAATATCCTATTAAACCTGAGGTTAAAAAGATATTAGACTATTGTCTAAGTCCACCCCTTAATAACTTAGACATAAGAAGATAGAGGAGCTCTCGATGCCTGCAGCTGCATACGCTCTGCTGATGCTTACACTCACTACTGTGATTCCTGTAAGCGAGTATTCTGTGAACCTCGAGATTTCCGGGCACTTAATATACTGCCACATAATAGTGAGTTTCGTCGAGGAAGGTCCTCAACTCACGTCCGCGACCTGCAGGATTTACGTCCCTGGGCAGGGATTAGTTGATGTTGATTCGGAAAAGCAGATCGGAGGCACGAATCACACACTCAACGATTTCCTCATGCAGATAGATTTCGAGAAGCCTCAGGGAAGTAAGGAGGTTTCCCTCGGAGGGGTGAAGGCACGTATAGAGTGGAAGCTCCTTGCGTCGGAGGATGTCAGGGTTCTGACCCCTGAAGGTATTTTCCTGCTTTCCGTTGCCGCCGCAGCCGTTGTTGCTGGTGCTTTGTACACAATACTTGCGAGGAGGAAGTACATTATTGAGTGACCTACTCCTCAACCTCAATACCTGCTAATGCGGCGACGGCCTCACGCATAACCCTGACCGCCTTAGATTTCCCGACTCTGAGGAGTTCGTAGATCTGCTCCCAGTCCATCCCTTGAAGGGCTTTACCTATGAGGACCGAACCGGTTAACTCATCCAGTTCCTTAATCCTTCCCTCAAGAAGCGCCTTCTTCGCAAGTATCGTAACTGCGTCAGCGACCGACTCATAGGTCATGACGCCCCTAACATAAACCTCCAGCCTTTCCTTCTGTATTTCCGATAGCTGAAGCCTTGCCGCGTACCCCTCATTCCTCAAAACATCTCTGAACATGAGGTAGATTACGTCAGGCTCGAAATCCCTGTAGACTGAGTGCAGGCTCTCGACAAGCTTAACCGAGAACTCCCCTACACCTAAATCTATTAACCTCCTCCACTCCTCGGTAAGGGGCTTAACCACTAGGGATGTGTACTCACCGCTCACCTTATTCCTGTCGGGAGACATGTGTACAGGGATGAAGCCGTTCCTGACCCAGAAATTCATGAGTTCCTTACTAACACCGAAACCTGCCCCGACCCAGTCATAACCTCTGCGGACAGCCTCCTCAACAACCTTACTGAGGAGGAAGGACCCTATCCCCCTCCCCTGCACATCTATATGCACCGCTATGCGTATAATTCTCCAACCAATACCCCTCCCGAAATCCCTTACGCGGAAGTGTTTAACGAGCCTGTCAGGTATTATGTTGCCCGGTATCTTCCCTCCAGCAAGCAACTCATCTATAATGTCTTCAGGAAGCCCTCCCTCCTCCGCAAGCTGCGCAGCCCCAACAATCTTACCAGAACCCTTGAGCTTAACAGCCCTGATGCTGTGGTGGGGTGCGTCAGCTATCCTTCCAAGATCATCCGGCTCGTTCCTGTAGTGGGCGAGGACATATATCCCGAAGAGGGATCTTAGCTCCCTCTCCCCCTCCTCCGAGAAAAGGTATTCAGGGTCATAGACAACGTACTCGAAATTTCCTTCCTCAATCTCCTTCAGGTCATTCTCATCAAGCGGGTCGGGCTCCGCATCCATTAGGAGGGCGTCGAACTGGAACCTCTCAATAGGGTCGGTGGCGGAGTACCTTATGGGTTCATTCATCTCGTACTCAATCAGCTTAGTTTTCTTATCCTCCCTAAGCCTCTTCAGAAACCTTATCGAGAAACCTCTCCCAGCACCCTCATAGCCGTGGATGGTTGTGGCATAGATTGTTCGCTTATACTTCCTCCATATCTTATGCAGTAGCGGTACAGGTATTCCGGCGGCCTCATCAACAATAACCACATCAACATTCACCCTCAGGACAGTGTAGGGCTCCCAGAACTCAATGCTGAAGCCCGGCCCCCTCAACTCAATGATGGTTCCCTCCCTAGTGAGTTCCTGGTACTTCATACCTAATGCCTCAAGGGTCTTCCTCGCAAGCTTCATCAATGCCTGGATCGAGGATGGGTCGGAAGCCGTTACCGCTACCCTGACCTTAGTCTTGAATTTCTGCATCTCCTTAATGAAGCCAACAATACCTATCCCTACAGCAGATGACTTTCCTCTACCCCTATCAGCAGTAACCACTATAGCAA
>CAZFVC010000086.1:0-4756 GCA_964522175.1 uncultured Desulfurococcaceae archaeon | reverse complement strand
CGTACTAATGGAAAGCCCTGCGGGGTGATGGGAGCCCCGTGCCGTTGGGCTCTACAGCCGCCCATGACCCGATGATATTGAGGCGAGGCGGAACTCTCTGGATGCGACCATGAACTTATATAAAATGATTGGAATGAACACCTAGGGAGAAACGGTAATAGGCGGAAGGTTTACTGATGCCTGTCTCCCTTTAGGTGTGATTCTGACGACGTATTCATTGCCACTCTGTTCCTCCGATATGAGTCCAAGGGATTGAAGAAGTTTCAGATCGTTTTCCAATTCCTTAGAGTATGGACCGAAGGAGTAGTTCACGAATCTGTATCCTAGGTTGAATCCATGTTTTGCTTGAAGTGTGTAGATTAGTTTATGTAGGGTGATTTTACCTTTTATTTCTCCGTAGTGTTCCAAAATCTTAAGTACTTTTAGAGGTTCAGGTGTCTTTATCATCCTTATCCCCGCCACATATTTTCTTTTTCCTGTCGGCATAAAAGGTGAAGGATTCTTGAAGATAGACGAGGATGTTTAAATAGAGTAATACTGGGAATCGATAAATACATATAGCTTAACGGGTTTTCTAGTAGGGAGATATTGTGGCCTACCAGATGAGTAGAAAGCAGTGGGTCTTCAGTATGGTGTATGGACAGTCAATGATCGCCATGCTCACAATTCTGAATGTCTTTTACCCCGAGTACCTTGGTTACACTTGGATAATCTTTATTGCAGGTATGGCTGTTTTCATGGTTATCACCATGAAAACTCAGCTGAAGCATATTACTAGCAAGGAAGCTAAAGCAATTAAGGAAGGGAGACTTCTCTATAAGTCTAAGCTAGAGGAAGTGAGGGAGCTTCAAGCCCAGGATAAACTTCTTGTGGAGGAACTTAAACCTATGATGAAGTCGGCTGGATTGAGCTTTGTCGGCATGATAGTTATGTTTATATGGTATTTCCTTTACTTCCCTTTCGCTAGGGATTTCGCAACCCAGAGTCAAGATCTTTATTTAAGGTTGGGGGTATTCCTTCTGGGTTATGAGCTTCCCTATGTAACAATAACACTTCTGAATCTAATATCCCGCAGATCTATCAAGGAAGCTGTGCAAGTTCTGAATAGCTACGAGATATATGATAAGGGTGTGCTGGGTATGGGACTGACTGTAACCTTTCCACTAGATCCGAAAAGTAATTACAAGATCTTAGTAGATCCCGATAGAAAGTTTGTTGAGTTCATTTTTAGGCAGGGAAGGATGCTGGTTAGATATAGGCTCTATACGAAATCCGTTAAGCGTGTTGCTGACCTAATCAAGAGGTATGGTAAACCTCCAGAGATGGAATATGTTAATAGGGAAGCATAGTTTATGCTGTTCTCTCAACTCTTTTACCTTCCTAATCTTAATTTAGATGGGGTAAGGAATGGGTAAAGAAGAAATTATTATTCTTTCACTGTTTTTCCTGGTTTTCTTAGGTGTTTTCCCCACCTACTCCTTACTCTCTGAATCCCCGCCTTTAGTTGGTGCTTATGTATCACCTGAGTCAGGAGAGGTCAGATTAATTAACATGACCCACATGATTGTTTTCTCTGTTCCTAAATTCATCCCCTATACAGTATGTGTGGATTATTCTGAGAAAATTATAGGTGTTGGAGGCAGCTATAGAGGGTTTCCCGCGTTCATGTCTGTAGAATACACTAAGTCTTCTCTTAACATAAAATTGACATATCTAGAGGGGATGAAGGGGAGACTATACGACGTGAAATGCGGTAGGGGAGGTTTTCTAGGCGGTGGGTATGTGGAGTATGGAGAAATGTACAAGCCACTTATTATTAACATTACATCCCTCGGTGTTGTTACAGAGGTTATTGATCTTACATCCCATTCATATATTCGCGAACTTATCCCTAATTCTCGGGAGATATTAGCTGTTGGCGGAATGTATTACCTCGGAAGCTATAAACCATTAGTGATTTACCGTAATGCGTCATATACTCTCCTTATGTTAGAGGGCTTGAGTTTGACAAATCCTGTGGTTAGAGGTATTTTAGAAAAATTGTCCTATGTACTGGTACTCGATGATGAGGATGTATTTCTTATCCCCGTTAAGGGAGGAGACATGTACCGATTGTGTGGCATAGGAGGTGTTAAGAGTGTTGAGAGGCTTTCTCTGCTGGATTTAGATCTGTTTGTATTGAGAGGTGAGAATGCACCCAGCTGGGTGCTTGATACTGACCTCAGATGCTACGCCTTTCAGTCCAATGACTTTGTGACTGGTTACAATGTGGAGGACGAATCAATATATGCCGTGTCTTATGGTGGAAGGCTTAAGGAGCCTGTAGTTATTAAAGAATGTGGCATCATTAAAGCTCCTGAGATATCTGTGGAGATAGTGAAGAGAATGACAGGTGGAGTCCACCGTGTTGAGACCGTGATTGAAAGTAAGGAAATTCACGTTAACTTTACAGCCATTCCGCTCAGTGAAAGTATTGGGCATACTACTACAAGTAGTACTAACTCAACCCAGATTCATAGCAGGTTCTCTTCCGATGTTCAGACCTTGGAGCCTGACTATGTACTCCTTATCGCAGGTATTGTTCTTCTCTTCCTAGGAATATTTTTCCACTTTAATTTTAAAGAAAAATAGGTTCGTTATCTTTTTTTATACTTGAATGAATTAAGGGCTGGGGTACTGTAATGGGGAACACTGTGAAAGAGGCTGTTGAGAGACTTAGAAAAGGGCTGCCTGTCTTCATCTTTGATTTCGGTTCTAGAGAAAATGAAGTCGATATGGTGTATTACGGAGGAAGGATTACTTCCTCGGCCATAACTAATCTCCGAAAGTTTGCAGGAGGCCTCATATGCTTCTCTATGCCCTTATCTGTAGGTAAAGCCTTGGGACTAAGATATATGGATGAAATCTTAAGAGATGCAGGGTACGGAAAAATTGCAGGTAAACTTCTCGGTTATGGAGACCCGCCGAACTTTTCGTTGTGGGTTAATCACATTAATGTCATTACGGGGATTAGGGACGGTGACAGGGCCTTAACTATAAGGGAGCTTCACAGAATCGTTGAGATGGTTTTAGAAGGGAGGGAGAGGGAGGCACTCGAGAAATTCAATACTGAATTCACTGCTCCAGGGCATGTTCCAGTGCTTTTGGGCAGAGGGCTTGAAGTGAGGAGAGGACATACCGAGCTTTCTTTAGCTCTTATGGAACTTGCAGGCCTTCCCCCTAGTTCAGTAATTGCTGAGATGCTTGACGGAGAGGGGGCTATGAGTTATGAAGACGCTAGAAAAGTTGCTGAAAAATTCGGGAGTGTTATAATTGAGGGTGCTGAAATTATTGAGGAATGGCATAGGAAACAGAAATAATGCTCTAATATTAGGGGCCTAATAGAATATTTGTGGGGGAAGAATGGTTAAGATTACGGTTGAGGTTTCTGATGAAGTCTTAAAGAAAGTTCTTAAGAAATACCCCGGTTTAACACCGGAGGAGGCAGTTCTGAAGATCTTGGAGGGTGAGGCCGGTCAGGAGTTAACTGATAAAGGAGTCATTGAGGAGGAGATAGCTGGTCTTCACTCAGTAGTTAATAATCTGCAACGCCTCGTTAGAGTTATGGGGGATACAGTTAATTCCTATTCTAAGATGCTTAGCGATATTAATGTGAAGATGGCTCAAATGATGGAGATTCTTCAAGATCTTTCTATAAAGATGGAGGAATCTAAGAAGGGTAGGGAGCAGCCGGTCTACCCATCAGCGGAGGAGGCTAGACCTTCATACAGAGGTGGGGAAAGAAGGAGACCATACAGGGGAAGGGGAAGGGAAAGAAGGAAGTCGGCTATTGAAATCCTAGGAGAGCAGAAGGTCATGTACGAGTCTGAGATAGCTAAGAAGATAAATAATAGAGACGCATTCTTTGATAGATTGAGGAGGGATGGTGCTGTAGTTCTTGCTTTAAAGAACCAAAGGGTTGCAGTGGATCGTGATTTCTGGGAGGAGTTCCTTAAGAAGGTGGAAGAGCTTGACACAAATAGAGAAGATCAGATGAAAGAAGCTTTGGGTAAGGTAGGTTATGAGCTGTTGAAGGAACTCTCCAACAGTGCTTTGGCTTATTTCGACTTGGTTAGGAAGAGGTGGGTAGTGAATATAGAGGAATAAGCTACTTAGGGAAACCGTATATTCTTATCCTCCTATTAGCGAGATCTATTGCCCCCCAAGGCATTGCTGATGTGTTGAAACTTGCTCCGTAATTAAATCTATTATCGACCGTAATCACACCCGCTGTGTTTTCTCCCTGTAATGCCGTATGCATCATAATTCCCAGCCTAGCTGCAGTGGATGGTAAGTAGCCTGCCTCAATATACTCTACTACCTTGAGGGTGAGTAGGCTGATGATAATTGTTTCTCCTATCCCTGTAGCTACCGCCGCTCCTTTAGGCGACGCATAGAAGCCTGCTCCGGGAACTGCAGAATCCCCTATACGTCCTGGGAACTTCATCATTACTCCACCTGTGCTTACAGCCGCCGCTGTATTGCCGTCTTTATCCACAGCCACAGCTCCTACAGTGTCAAGAAAGCCTAAACGGTTCGCTAACTCCAGGCTTCTTTTATACCGCACCTCTCTAGGGCGCTGAGCAATGATTTCTCTGTACCTTCTCATAATTCTTTCACTAGGCCCGGGATGTTTAGGTAACCCTAATTTTTGGGCAAGAAGATCTGCCTCAATACCCCCTAGGATTACATGATCAGTCTCTTCCATAACTTTCCT
>CAZFVC010000085.1:0-4803 GCA_964522175.1 uncultured Desulfurococcaceae archaeon | reverse complement strand
GTGGTGGACCGGCCGGGATTTGAACCCGGGGCCTCTCGGATGCCAACCGAGCGCTCTTCCAGGCTGAGCTACCGGCCCAATTCTGTCCTTATTTGTTAAGGCTTATAACTATTTCCTAACCTGCTTCAGGTAGGTTAGGCATAGGTTCCATATTTTATCGCCGGCGTAGTGGATCGTTTTTATTGCCTTCCCTTTACGTACCCCCATTATTTTCTCTGAGCTCATCACGGCTTTCCCCACAACTAGAGGCGCTTCTCTATTGGGTGACCACACTACTACCACGTTGCCTTCGCTGAAGCTGCTTACGCGCGTTATTCCCGGCGCCATCACGTTAGCTCCGTTGAGGAGGTGCTTCACAGCTCCCTCATCCACTTCAGCCATGTGGAAGCCTTCGGGACCTACTTTCTTCGCAAGTATTAGCGTTGGGATGAACTCGCTCCAGTTTTCATCTGTTATGAATGCTGGGAGGTTGTCCAGCCCTATAACCACTATATTGTTTTCACTTATCTCGTGCCCCAGCTTCGCTTCCTTCACGTAGTCGCATACCTTCGGATAGGTTTCGCATACCTCCCTCTTGATTTTATTGAGCTCCTTCTTCCTCAGGGTGAAGTACCTCATAAGCCACCCTCTGTAATTCATTATGGTCTGAGGTATTAGGTATGTTGCTTAGAGTATACTTTATTAGCGACGTATAGCTTTTAAATCAAGAGTTCCTTAGGGTAAGGGGATTAGGATGAGTGATGCTGCGCAAAGACTGCTGAGCGAGAATCTGGGTAAGCTTGTGTTAGTTAAGTTAAGAGGTAACAGGTTACTGAGAGGTATCCTGAAGAGTTACGACCAGCACCTCAACATAGTTATGGATGATGCTGAAGAGGTCTATGAGGAAGGCACTAAGAAGCTGGGAACCGTCATAATCAGGGGAGAGAACGTTATTCTCATCTCTCCTGCATGAGGTGTTGGTTAAATGAAGGGAACGCCGTCGATGGGTAAGAGAAGTAAAGGTAAGACCCATATCAGGTGCCGTAGGTGCGGAAGACATGCCTTCAATGTGGCTAAGGGATACTGCGCAGCTTGCGGTTTCGGTCGCTCGAAGAGGATTAGGCGGTATTCCTGGTCGGCTAAGAAGGTTAACAGGGTAAGAATCCGGTAATCCTTAACTTTATTTCCTTCAGTAGTCAGTATATTTAGTGTGGATGTCCCGACGGGTGATGCGTGATTGGCATTAAAGAAGCTGGTCCTTGATGTTCTTAAACCCTTGAAAGGTCACTCAATAATAGAGCTCGCCGAAACCCTCTCTGATGTGGAGGGTGTCAAGAAGGTGAGCGTTATTGTTAACGAGATCGATGTAGAGACCATTACCCTAACCATAACTATCGAGGGCAGCGACATAGAGTATGAGGACCTTAAAGAAACTATTGAGAGGTTGGGAGGAGTAATTCACAGTATTGATCAGGTGATTGCAGAGAGAGAGGAGGGTTAGTAGCGTAAGATGGAGCTATTCCAGGTTATTCTGGCGTTACTTGTTGCTCAGCTCCTAGCTCTACTACTGGACAGGATTTACGTCCCCAGCATTACGGCATACATTCTTTCTGGAATTATTCTAGGCCCGTCCATACTCGGGATAGTAACAGATGTGGAGCTGGATATCCTCGTAAGCTTCTCCCTGATTTTCCTCATGTTTTACGCTGGCCTCAACGTCGATTTCAAGGGTCTTGAGGGCTACATTAAGGAAGTTCTCATAATGACTTTCTCAGGTGTCGGTGTAACCATAGGACTCACTATGGTCGTCATGACCTACCTGAATTTCGACCCTATGGCTGCGCTAGTTGTTGCGATTGCTGTAGCTAACACAGCTACTGAGGTTGTTGTGGTTATGCTTGAGTATGCTGGGACTGTGAGTGATGAGTTCCGCCGGATATTGGTGATGGCTTCCTTTCTCGACGACCTGTTGGCGATAGGGTTCATTGCCCTTGTAAAGGGCTCGATTCTAGGTGATCCCGTCTCTGTGGCTTTCGAGGTGGGTAAGCTCGTAGTCTTCATTGTGTCTTTCCTTGGCGCAATATATTTCATAGTTAGGAAGATGCATAGGGTGATATATCCACTCATCATTAACTGGTCATACCTTCTCCTACTTTCCTCCATGATCCTCTTCGGCACGGTTTTTCTTTCAATGATTCTTGAGGTTGGCGAGATTTACGGTGCTTACGTTGCTGGCCTTGCAATAAGCATGTTGAGGCTTGTGAAAGACCCTACACTGGTCTATGAGGTTAGGGTGGAGGAGTTAGTTAGCAGGATGTCCACATTCCTTCAATTCTTCCTGATTCCCATATTCTTCATATATGTGGGTGCAAGGGCCGATGTCGTGCTAATGTTCTCCGCAACCACTGCCTTAGTCCTCTTCCTTGCATTAACAGGCAAGTTCATAGGTGCCGGCCTCCCGTTCTTCGTTAAGAAGGAGTTCAGGCTCGGCAGTATTATGGGCGTGGCCATGAACGTTAGGGGTTCTCTTGAGCCTGCAGTGGTTTTGATAGCTCTTCAGCATGGGATTATAGGGATCGATTTATTCAGTGCCGTGGTTTCAGTGTCTTTATTAACTTCCGCCTTAATACCGACTGCCTTCAAAGTAATAACTGAGTATATAGAGGTATGATAATGGTTATTGAAGGCATTTCTTAAATTCCCCTCCACTTCATATGTATCTAGTGGAGGTTGATTTGTTTGAGTCACGATGACGTAGTGTTCAGTACCCTCACTAAGATGACGTCGACAGTCTTCATTAAAAGGGAGGTTCTGAGACCGGATTATGTGCCTGAGGCCCTTCCTCATAGGGAGGATGAAATCAGGAGGCTTACGGAGTACTTAGCCCCTGTGATTAGGGGTGAGAGGCCCAGCAACATCTTCATCTATGGATTGACCGGTACCGGTAAGACCGCTGTGACGCGTTATGTGCTCAGCAGGATTAGGGCTTACGGGAAGGAGAGAGGTATGGACGCCTTCGAGTTCGCCTACCTTAACTGCAGACATGAAGACACTACCTACAGAGTTCTTGTTTCGTTGATCGAGGCTTTAGGCAGCAGAGTTCCTTTCACAGGCCTCTCAACCGCAGAGGTGTTTTCCCGGCTTAAGAGGGTCCTCGACCGCGACGGGAAAATACTTGTGGTTATTCTGGACGAGATTGATTTCCTCGTGAAGAAGAACGGTGACGAGGTTCTCTACAGGCTGACCAGAATTAATTCTGAGTTGAGGCGGGGAAGAGTTTCCTTAGTGGGGATTACTAATGATGTGCGGTTCATGGAACGTCTGGATCCCAGGGTTAAGTCAAGCCTGGGAGAAATCGAAATGGTTTTCCCTCCATATGATGCGGAGCAGTTAACGGATATCCTGAAGGAGAGGGCTTCCAAGGCCTTCAAGAAGGACGCTGTAGAGGAGGGGGTTATTCAGTACTGTGCATCTATAGCAGCTAAGGAGCATGGAGACGCGAGGAGGGCCCTAGACCTGTTAAGGGTTGCGGGAGAGATTGCCGACAGGGAGGGCTCCTCTAAAGTGACGGTGAAGCACGTGAGGATGGCTAGGGACGAAATAGAGAAGGATATGGTTATTGATGTGGCGAAGACTCTGCCCTACCATGGGAAGCTTGTTCTTATTGCCCTGGCCCTCGAGGGAGGCAAAATAGATTCCACCGGCGAGCTCTACCATAAGTACAGGGAGCTTTCAAGGCTTCTGGGGGCCGAGCCAGTTACGCAGAGGCGTGTTTCCGACATTATCAGTGAGCTCGATATGCTGGGGATTGCTACTGCTAAGGTGATTAATAGGGGACGTTACGGCAAGACTAGGCAGGTTTCCTTGACAGTTGATCCTACAACCATAGTAAAGGCCTTTGAGGAGGATCCGAGGATTGGCTGGATCTTCAAGGGCAATAGGGATAGATGACGGCTTCTTCCCTCTACACTACAAGGAGGTCAGGGGGAGGACAGTTTTAGTGGGTGTGTTATGCAGCGGTTTAACCCCCGTAGATGTTGCTGTAGAAGGAGTTACGGTCGACGGCCTGGACGGAACTAATGC
Source organism: uncultured Desulfurococcaceae archaeon (assembly GCA_964522175.1). Classification (GTDB taxonomy): domain Archaea; phylum Thermoproteota; class Thermoprotei_A; order Sulfolobales; family NBVN01; genus CAZFVC01. Next base: position 741 of record CAZFVC010000085.1, on the reverse strand, counting down.
AGCGATAAGCCTTCTCAAAAGGCTTACTCAACAGCTCCCGGAAGGTAGAGGGGATGCAGTTGTATTCATTGATGGAGTAACTGCGGCAGGATTCAACGTTATTGATCCTCTGAAGATCCACGAGCAGTTCCGCATCCCGGTAGTCAGTGTGTTTAAGCATCCCCTCAACCTGGGAAAGATTGAGGATGCTTTACGCAAACACTTCCCCGACTGGGGTATAAGATTCAAAACCATCCGCTCAGTCTACGAATCCTCAAGAAAAGTTAATACTAAGTGGAGGGAGCTGAGGTTGAGCTGCTTCGGCATAGACTGCTTTAAGGTTGCCTCACTCATTTCCAGGCTTCAGTCCATGTCTCCCCTACCGGAACCTTTAAGGCTGGCAGATATCATTGCGTCAGGCCTCACAAGAGACGGCGCTTTACTTGAAAGACTGAATAAGTCTGGGTAATTACTTCTCTTCGCAGTCACAGATACACTCCCTGACCTCACACCCTCCCGTAGCTTCCTCCATGCAAAGATAGACCTTATCCTCCGCCTCATCGCGGGATTCGGCCTCTACCTCAACCTCGCATTTACAGTTGCATACGTAACGAATAACGCATCACCTACTCTATTCTATACTTCTTAACTGAAGTAATTTTCCTTCGGCCGGCTTCGCACTTTCCTCCATAGATACAAGGCGGCTAATGCGGCGGATGCAGCGATTAATGCTGCTATATAGATGACTTGAGAATCAGATTC
>CAZFVC010000084.1:0-5158 GCA_964522175.1 uncultured Desulfurococcaceae archaeon | reverse complement strand
TTTTGTTAGGGTTGCCCACGAGTTAAGCGAGTATCTGAGTCTTCCCGTGATTCTGAGAACAACTACTAGAGTGAATCACACAGTAGGTGTTGTGAAGACCGGAGAAATGCTGGAGCCTATTAAGTTCAAGAAGTTTGTGAGGGATCCGCCAAGGTTTGTTAGGGCTGGGATGAGATGGAATCTTGAGAGGCATAAATGGCTTCTCGATCAGCTGTCTAAAGTTGAGGGATTTCTGGAGAAATATGGTCTGAATAAGGTTGTAGGTAGTGGTGACTTCTGTGTTGTTACAGAGGGTGTTTCCTATAATTACGTGATGGAGCTTGTTCAGAGAGGGCTCATAAAGAACTTGAAAGTAATTAAGCTGGTTCAGCTCTTTCCACTTCCAGAGAAATTCCTTCTCAGGGAATTAAAGGGATGCAGGAAAGTATTGGTTGTTGAGGAGCTTGATCCATATCTGGAAGAAGGTATCAGGGAGCTCGCCTTCAGGGAAAATATGGATCTGGAGGTTCTAGGGAAGTTGCAGGGCCTTCTACCGAAGGTAGGTGAATTAAGCACTGACATAGTTCTGCAGGCCTTCAGGTCTCTTGGGCTCGTCAGTGAAGAGGTCGGTGAAGGTAGGCAGTTTGAGGCACCGCCTAGGCCGCCGCCTCTATGTCCATCCTGTCCTCATAGAAATAGCTACTTAGGACTGATATTCGGGATAATTAAGGCCGGCTATAAGAGAGATCAAGTCCCCATATTCGGGGACATAGGTTGTTACGCACTTAGCGTGAGTCCACCCCTTAATGCCATATGGACTGAGCACAGTATGGGCGCCAGCATAGGAATGGCTATGGGTCTTAAGCTAAGCGGATTTAAGGGACCTGTCGTGGCCACAATAGGTGACTCAACATTCTTCCACTCAGGTATTCCAGCCCTTGCAGAGGCTGTGCATAAGAAAGTCGACATGCTAGTAATGATTCTTGATAATGCTGTAGTAGCCATGACGGGACATCAGTCCACGCTTACCTGGAAGGAGACGGAGACAGGCCGAAAAGCGAAAGCTATAAGCATTGATGAAGTTGTTAAATCTCTTGGTGTGGATCACTTCACAGTTGTTGACCCATATAATATTGATGAATTAATTGATGTTGTTAAGGACTTCATTAAGAGGCCGGGAGTTAAGGTTATAGTTTCGAGAGCTCCATGTGCGTTGCTGGCAACTAGGCTCTACGGCGTTAAGAAGAGGTATAAAGTGATTCCCGAGAAGTGTACTTCTTGTATGGCGTGTGTAAGAGTTACTGGATGTCCTGCCCTCTGTGTTGATGAAGATAAGAAAGTTAAGATAATGCTGGAGGACTGCTTAGGATGTGGTTTGTGTGCAAGGTACTGTCCTTATGACGCCATTGTGGAGGTGGAGAGTAATGAGTAAGGTAGTTAACGTCCTTATTGCCTCGGTCGGAGGCCAAGGTGGACTAACGCTTTCACGAGTTATAGCCATCTCTGCCGTCCATGATGGGAAGGATGTCCGGACAGGCGAAACACTTGGAATGGCTCAAAGATTCGGTGCTGTAGTGAGCTACGTAAGGATAGGTGAGGAAGTGTATTCCCCTCTCTTCGGCCAGGGAGAGGCTGACCTAATGCTCGGTTTAGAGTTAAATGAGGTTGTGAGGAATCTGCATTATTTGAGGAGCGAGGGACTCCTCATTACTGCAGACGAGGTTAAACCACCAGTCAGCTCCAGCTTGGGGTTAGCAGAGAATCTAGGGCGAGATGAATTAATATCAACTATTAAGGAAGCTAGGAATGAGGGCGTGTTTATAGTTCCTGCTAAGAGGCTTGCGGTCGAGGCAGGGAACTATAGAGCAATGAACATGGTTCTTCTGGGTGTCGCCAACTACTTAACTAATCTTCTGAGTGACGAGTCTATTGAGAAGGCCATTAGGGAGCTGCTGCCTGGGAGGAAAGGCGAAACATCGATTAAGGCGTACTACTTAGGTAAGGAGTGGGCTAAAAGTAATTCAGGCTGTAAGGAAAAGAAATGATGTTTAGAAATATCAACACAACAGTTTTTATTCCAGGAAAATACTATCCTTCGCTCTCGGTTTCTGGGAGGCGATGTCTCCTAAACTGTCCTTATTGCTTAGGGAAATATCTAAGAGACATGCCAGACGTTTCTAACCCTGTTAGACTGAGGGAGGTTATGGATGCTTACTATTCTTCAGGTGCGAGAGGCTTTCTCATAAGTGGCGGGTTCAACCGAGAAGGTTACTTACTTGTGAGAAGTGAGCATCTGAAGGTGATTAGGGAGTTTAAGAGAGATCATGATGTCATAGTCTCGATGCATTTAGGCTTAGCACCTCAGAGCTTGGTGGAGGAGGTTTGGGAGTCAGGAATAGACTTCATCGATTTTGAAATTCCTCCAAGCAGCAAGTACATTGCTTACATGAAAAATCTGCCAGATGTTCGACTAGAGGAGTTTTTCAAGCTATACGGGCTGTATGAAAGCCTAGCTAGAGACTTCGCAGTGCCTCATCTAGTTCTGGACTCAGTAACCTCAACATCTCATGAGGAATTAGAAGTAATGGAAAGAATCAGGATGTTCAATCCCCACCTGTTCGTAGCTCTTATTGAGATTAGGGATAATCCGCCGAATGATTTTTCAAGAGTCTATAAAGCGTTGAAGACTGCTAGGAGGTATTTTAGGGAAGTTTCCTTAGGATGCATGAGGTCACCTATTTTCAAGAAGAAATATGACAGATACATAGTCTCGGAAGGGCTTGTTGACAGGATAGCTGTTCCTGAACCTTCACTCATTAAGGAAGGACTGCCCGTGGTGTGGGCCTGCTGTAGCGTTCCTAGAGATAAATGGAATCTTTTTCCTTCAGGCTTTCCGAGACTTAACATCCTAGGTTCTGAAGAACCTCAATAACTTCTCCCAGCCTCTCAATAACTATTAATCCTTTAATTTGAGGGGGAGAGCCGGAATCCCTCTTATAGAAAACTGGGTACCCAACAAATTCTAAGGCATCCTTATCCCACTCTGAGTCACCTATATACATAAACTTGCTTAAGGGAATATCTAGCTCCGACGAAAGTTCTCTTAAGATATCACTCTTTTTGAGAGGGTTTACCACTTCAATTCCGCCAGGAAGTAGTTCCCCTAGACTATTGAAGATCAGTTTGTTTGCATAGACATAATCTATTCCTAGAGTTCTCTTCAAACGGTTTGCCAGTATATCTATACCTCCGCTAACAATGACTGTCTTTATCCCCTTCATTTTTGCATAGCTAACAACTTTGGGGGCGTCTTTATCAATCTCTATATCTTTCAAGGCCTCCTCTATCTCCTCACGAGTCACCTTCCCGCCGTTAGCCTTTATTATTGCTTCCGTGTCCCTCCTCATCCACTCCAAATAGCTTATTTCGCCATTGCGGAATCGGCTTGCATCATTAGCCTCATTAATTATTGCTTCAGAACCGAAATGAAGATGTAGTTTTCTCCAAGAAGAACGGCACGTAACTAGCACACCATCCATATCGAATACAATTACCTTCACTTTCTCACACATGCTTCACGAGCCTCCTTAAATAGTGATGCGAGGGTATCTATTGCCTTAGGGAGATCTACACCATAAACCCCCGCAACCATTAATATTTTCTCTATATACTTCACTAATTCATCTGTGATAGGTTTATTTCTCAATTCTTGAGGAAGAGAGTCCAGGAGATCTGGATGCTCAGCGAAGAAATCACCCGTAATTAAGAAGTTTTCTATTTTACAGTCGGGAGTAAGTGCTAGCTTAAACACCATCATTTTTGATGCTTCTCCTTTCACTTTAACTTGATAGTTCTTTCTCATGGACGTAGCCTCGTCCATTCTTGATTTCTATATTTCCAGATTAGGGACTTTATGAGCGTAAGTTCTTTCTCTGTATATTGACCTGGAAGAATTTCTGTGTTGAGTGCTTCTGAGAATCCCTTAATTAATGCTTTTATCACCTCTTCCTTCCCAACCTTTCTGCCTAACGCCCTCTCCAGCGTCGTCACTCTTTCCGTTATTGATACGACCTTTTTGGCTGCCAATTTTTCTTTAGGTGGAGTTATTAGTGAGGCTAGGAGCTCTAGGTCTGTAGCATACATTAATGTCCCGTGCTGAAGAATAGCTCCCAGCTTCCGGGCTTGAGCGCTTCCAGAAATCTTTTTCCCATTAACCACTATGTCGTTCAAGGGAACGAAACGTACCGATCCTCCAAGGTGCTGTATCGCTTTTATAACACCTAACGCAAGATACTTGAATGACTCCACATAATCTTTCGGCACATTTTCAGTCCTCATCACTATTGAGTAAGTTATTTCTCCGCCAGCATCATGAAAGACCGCCCCACCCCCGCTTATCCTCCTAACAACAGAAACTCCTTTCTCACTTACTAGTTGCAGGTTGAGCGAGTCTCTGAGAGACTGGAAATAACCCACTGAGACAGCAGACGGATTAAATACGTAGAGCCTTAAAGTGTCAGGAGATTTCTCAAGCCCTCTCAGAAGAAGGAGGGCCTCATCTGCCGCCATATTCCAGTACGCATTATTTTCCTCTACGATAAGCCTGATCGCCCTCATTTCTTATCCTTAATTTTAAGAAGGTCTCGGTTAATTATTGTTGAGATAAATGAAGATAAGAGCATCTATAGGGACCTTGGCCATACTGCGTAAAGTAAACTTAAGGATGGGTGATCCTCCTACACTTGCCTATCTTATGCAGTATAGTGAAGAGGGGTGTGAGGCTTCATGCAGGTTCTGCACACAGTCAAGAACATCGAGAACAACTAAAGATTTTCTCTCAAGGGTGTTATGGCCTGATGTGGAGCTCAGTGAAGTGATAGAGGGTTTGAAAGAATCCAGCTTTCGCAGAGTCTGTCTTCAAACAGTAATTAAGAAAGGCTTTGTTGAAGAGGCTCTGCATATTGTTCGGGAACTCCATGAGGGAACCGGGTTAAATATCTCGCTTTCTATAACACCTATATCCACTAATACACTCCGTAAGTTTAAGGCATATGGGATGGATTATTTGGGCGTAGGTTTGGACGCTGCTTCACCGAGAGTTCTGAAGGAAGTGTTGAAGACTTATTCAAGGAGCGAATACATGGACTGTATACGTAGGGGTGTTGAAGTTTTAGGTTCT
>CAZFVC010000083.1:0-5188 GCA_964522175.1 uncultured Desulfurococcaceae archaeon | reverse complement strand
GTAAACGTTAGGTATATGACAACCTTCCCACCATTTAACTTGAGTCTTAGCTCGCTGGAAAGCTTCCACCCATTGTAGAGGTATCTATGTAGTTGTTTATGACTCCTATAATGTATCTTTACCCACCCTCTATGAGTCCTCACCTCAACAGCTCCATTGCTTAGTCTCCAGTCTTGTGAATCAGAGTAAGTTATCGTGATTCTCTTCACTACTGGCTTATCGCTTCTGGCTATTCCCTTCTTCTTTAGTTCCCTAAATGACTTCGCTCTCCTAACAGCATCCCTATAGCACCCCTTAATGACCCTAGTTGGTAGCCAAGGATACTTCTCTCTAAACCTATGATAGAACAACTTATGTAGAGTAGATTGCGAAGCTTTACGCTCCACCGCATAATTAACCATTTCTTGGAGCATAGTTTTATAAGCTTCAGTAATTTCTCTAAGTACTTGCTTACCATATCTGTTAGTCCATCCTTCTAGAACTACTGTTCTTTTAAGGGTCTTTGACTGCTTGTTCAACTGCTTCCACCACCTTCTTATACTTCCTACTACGTTTACCGTAGATTCTACCAGCAAAGCTAGTAACGATAGCAATTAAATCCTCAACTAGTTCCTGATAGTAATCTTTAGGTTCTTCATGAAAAGCTACTATAACTTTAACACCATATGCTTCAAAGAGTTCCTTGAGATAGGTGAACCCGAATCTTGTTAACCTATCTTTGTATGCCACAACTACAGCATCTATCTGTCTCTTCCTAGCCATCTCAATGAGCCTCCTTACCCCTCCTACCCCCTTTAAGACCACTAGCAATATCTTTAACAACCATGTATTCGGCTTGTAGGAAATGCCTTCTAACATAATCTTCTAATGATGATATCTGTCTCTCTAGGTCATCCTTCTGTGTATTACCACTAACTCTAGCATAGATAGCAATCCTCTTTACTCCAGCATAGAATCCCTTAATTAATCTCTCAAGCTCTGATTCCGGTATATACCATCTACCATGAATATTGACAGCATTAACCTTACCTTCCCTAATCCATTTAATGACAGCACTACGACTAATACCAATCAGCTTAGCAAACTCGCTAAGCTTATACAGCTTCTCCATCTCTCATCAAGTAATTAGAAATGATTAAAAGTATTTAAAATTTAAATGTATCGTTAAATCCGAAACAGTCTGCGGCATATTTTCAGCCCATATTTTACAAGTTCCTTCAGAACTCACCATGCAGGGACCCCAAGGGGTTTCAGGTTTACATACCTTCATAAAGAGCGGACATTCTGTCGGCTTAACTTTTCCTAAACTAACTTCCCCGCACCTGCACCCAGGCATTACATCGCTGAAATCTGCTTTTTCCTCTATGCCGTAGACCAGTGAAGCATCAAACTCCTTAAATCGTTCCTTTAGTACGGCCCCACTTTCATTTACGACGCCGATCCCTCTCCAATACGCATCCACTATGTCGAAAGTGTTTTCAATATCTTTAAGGGCCCTTCTATTCCCTTCCCACTTAACAACTCTAGTATATTCATTCACCAAGGAAGGGGTGCCTTTCTTAAGCTGCTTAAGAATTTCCAATATACTTATTAAAACATCCACAGGTTCGAAGCCTGAGACTACTGTAGGTATCCCGAATTCTTCGGGAATGAAGCTCCAGGCTTTAGCCCCTACAATCGCTGAAACATGACCGGGAGCAATAATTCCGTTAACATCAACACCCTTTACGTTGGTAAGAAGATACCACATAATGGGGGGTGTTAACCTATGAGCACTGAGCACCTTAAGATTTCTTGGTACGGCCCCATTAAGTAGAGGTTCAGTTACGGCTGGCATAGTAGTTTCGAACCCCACAGCAAAAAATACGTGCTCCTCGCTTTTTCTCCTCTGAGCCTCCCTTATAGCGTCCAAAAAGCTGTAAACAATTGTTACCTTACCACCTAAAGCTTTTGCATGTGCTAAGCTCCGGGGACCTTTATTATGGAGCGAGGGGAGCTTATAGGCGTCTCCATAGGTGAATACGTTAATTCCTTCCATAGCAAGGTTTATCGAACCTTTAACGTAATGACCAGGAGTAATGCATACGGGGCATCCTGGGCCCGCTATGAGCTCTATCTCTTCCGGCATAAGCGAACGTAGCCCGTAATAAGTAATGGTCCATTCGTGTGTACCGCAAAAATTCATTATCTTTATTTTCTTGCCTGTTTTTTCACTGACTTCCTTAGCCAAGTCATTTATTTTTCGGACTGCTACGTTAGCAATGGGGCTTGCTTCGTAAAGGTCCTTTATCTTTCTGGCTACATCCATCTCCATCCGCCTTATAGTTTATGAGGGGCTTAATAGATGTGTTTTATTACTTACCCGCATATATCTGTAGGAGAAAGTTCTTGCCTCTAGTCCCGAAAAAAGATTTCCCGCTCACGGAAAAATACGTATATCTAAGCACTGCAAGCATTGGATTAACTCCTCAACCAGTCATAGAGTACTTGAAGGAATACATAGGTTCCCTTCTCTCGGGAGGAACTGTTTTTCTAGATGAAAAGGAAGAGGAGAATACATTCGAGAACCTTAGAAAAACAGCTTCAGACCTTTTCAACTGCTCCCCTTACGAAGTCGCCGTATTTTCCAGTGTAACAGAATCTCTAGCATTCATTGCGTGGGCATTGCCAAAAGGTGGCGAGATAATATCTACTTCTATTGAGTTTCCATCCGTGGTTTATCCGTGGTTAAGAATTGCTCCGGATAAGAAATGGACTGTTAGATTGGTTGATCCCGATCCCAGCCTACTCATAGAGGAGGATGCTGTGATGGAAGCTGTGAATGAAAAGACTAGAGCTATCGTAATCTCGCATGTTGAATACCTGACTGGTCAGAGATTCGATCTGAAGAAGCTAGCCAGCAGAGTGCATGTGGCTGGAGGAATACTAATAATTGATGGAATCCAAGCGGCAGGACACATACCGGTCGATGTTAAAGCTTTCGGCGCTGATGTATACATATCAGGTTCCTATAAATGGCTTCTCGGCCCAATGGGTTCTGCAGTTACTTACATCAGGAAGGACTTAGTAGATGATCTTAATCCAGGAATTGTTGGCTGGAGATCAATGCAAGATATATGGAACCTAGAACTAAAGATACCCTTAAAATATGCTCCCGGCGCCAGAAGGTTTGAATACGGGACAAGTGCTTATGAAGCCAAGGTCGGTATGTGGAAGTCTATTGAATACCTTCATAAGATAGGAATCCAACGAATATTTGAGTATGATATGCAGTTAAGCGAGTGGCTTATAAATAATCTCAAAGAGTTTGAAGAATTAGACATTATTACCCCTACCGAAAGAGATCAAAGAGGATCCATAGTTACGGTCAAGCCGAAAACCATGACACTTACGCAGAGATTAGCCACAGAACTTTCTAAATGTGAAAGACCTGTAATCTACAATATTAGGAGAGGGCTACTAAGGTTCTCTATTCACCTTTACAATGATTTAGAAGATATGGAAAAACTAGTAGAGTGTATGGAAAACATAATTAAGAGGTAATGTCCTTTAGCCTCTTAAGATGCTCTGAATATTTGGCCAAAGCATAAGCAGCGACAGCGGCATCCTCAGGTCTCCTATAATTAGGAACACCGTTTTCTTCTAGGAGCTTCTCTGCAGGCTCACTTACTTCACCTGACATAAATACTGCCAGGACAGGCTTTCTCATCCCCATCTCCCTGTATGCCTTGATAACCCCCTCAGCATGTTCAGTTAACGACATTCCGCCAAACGTAGGAACAACACATATCGCTATAACGATGTCCACGCCTGGATCATCTAGGATAATCTTTGTCGCCTTATAGTAGTCTTCCCCTGTAGCGCTTGCAATCATGTCGACAGGATTCTTTAAAGCAGCCATCGGCGGAAGGAACTCCTTTAATATACTCAAGATTTCCGCACTTAGCTTAGCAAGCGATAAACCCCTCTCCTCGACCTCATCGGCAGCCAGAACCGCGGGTCCTCCAGCGTTAGTTATTATTGCAACATTCCTCCCCGCAGGTAGAGGGAGTTTAAATGCTCTAGCCATACTTAACATCTCATCTATTGTTTTAGCCATAAGGCCACCTGACTGCTTAACTGCGGACTCATAGATCCTGAAGGATCCGGCCAGAGAGCCTGTATGAGATGAAGCAGCCTTAGCTCCACTGGAGGTCCGTCCAGCCTTCAGCACAATTACAGGTTTCTTCAATATCCCCTTCTTCAAAGCATCTAGGAACCTTCTCCCATCTCTCACGCCTTCAATATAAAGGGCAATTGCCTTAGTCTCGGAATCTTCAGCAAGATATTCAATGAGATCCGCGAAATCTACATCAGCCATATTACCCACACTAACAAATTTCGAGAGACCAATTCCCTCGTCCGCCGACTTATAAATTATTGCACCTCCCAGCGCACCGCTCTGAGAAACTAAAGCTACATCCCCTTCGGGAGGCTCCTTCTTGATAAAAGTAGCATTTAATCCGGCATTAAGATTCATTACTCCCACGCAATTGGGGCCAATTAGCCTCATGCCGTAGCTTCTAGCAAGCTTAACTAATTCTCCCTCTTCCTTGCGTCCTTCTTCTCCTGTTTCCCCAAACCCGGCCGTAATGACTACAGCTGCTTTACAGCCGCTTTCTCCGGAATCTCTTAGAGCATCCTTAACAAACCTCTTTGGAACCACTACTACACACATATCAACCTTCTCAGGAATCTCTCTCACACTACGATATGCCTTAACCCCTTGAACCTCTCCGCCCTTGACGTTAACGGGATAAACCCTACCACCATACCTCTTTAGATTATGAAATATGTCATAACCTAGCTTGTTAGGGTTATTGGAAGCTCCAATCACAGCTATACTCTTAGGAAGGAAAAACTTTTCTAGCACCTATTCTTCCCTCATAAGTCTTATTCGGACCTTCGAAGAATTTAATACTGATCCCCCGCCAAGCTCTTCTAAATCATCGTTCATTACTACGCTAATTCTTTCAGAGCTTAGACCCTGAGCGTGTCTGGGTGCCCACAGAACTCTTAAGGGTAGGGATGTATTAAACTTGGCTTTCATGACTATCTTTCCTAAGCTATTGAAGAGCTCTACAGTATCCCCTTCATTGATTCCTTCACGGGATGCGTCTTCTGGATTAATAAAGACGTATGGAGGGAT
>CAZFVC010000082.1:0-5203 GCA_964522175.1 uncultured Desulfurococcaceae archaeon | reverse complement strand
GTAACATTCAGCATAGTTCTTATAGTCCCCACACCTGGCGGTTCTCCTGCGGGTGCAGGAGGAGGTGGGGGTGGTTTAGGAGGTTGTTCATTCATGCTATAACACCTTTCATCTTTAATTAACGGCGTAGGGGTTAATAAAATAGCTATACTCGGGTTTTCATTTTTTAAACCATAGCTCGAAACGCATGGGAGAGAGACCCACCCTCAAAGCATACTCATATGCCTCCATCACTTCCTTATCTGGGGTTCGTTTAAGTTCACTCCATCTTTCGGGATATCTCGTGACAAGAAAATCGGGCCTGTACTGATCCATGATATTGAGTAAGGCCCGCTGAAGGTAAGCAGCCACCCACTCAATAATTCTTTTTGTACAACACTCAATATGGCCGGGAAGAAGTAGGTGCCTTATGATAATGTCTCCGTGTTCATGGGCCAAAAGCAGGTTGCGCTTTACTGTGTCAACATAGTTCCTAATAGAGGAAAGTCTATAGGCACATTCATCACTTCCATACTTGAAGTCCGGAAGCCATATGTCGATCACATCTAAGAGGAGGTTAATTGCCTCTTCGCTCATGTAGAAATTACTGTTCCATAACTGGGGAATGTTTACATTCAGGTGTTTTAACGAAGAAATAATGAACGGCAAGTGAGGGGTGGGTTCTCCTCCAACATGGTTAATGTTTCTAGCTCCTTCAAAACTTAGTTCCTCCTGTATTCTAGCGAGCTGTTCCGGTGTCTTTAATTCGCTTAAACTCGGATTTCTCTGGCTAATTGTCCAGTTCTGACAGTAAGCGCATCTGAAGCTGCATCCAACATAGAAAATAGTACCAGAAGGAACTAAGGGTGCCTCCTCGCCAAGATGGATGAAGTGGGTATCGACGTAGGCCCCGGAGCCATTCACCCTGCAAACCCCTACCTTCCCTCCTGTTCTATCAATGCCACATCTCCACTCACATAACTCGCACTTGGTCAGCATTCTCCTAGAAAGCTCAATCTTTACGTCCAGATAAGACGCTTCCCCATCCATAAGATGGATCTCATCGATAAGCATTTCTCCATTTTTAATTTTCTCGCGTATTTTCAGGAACTTTAAATGAAGTCTGTCATGAAGTTCCCATAATTCCTGAGTGTTGTAGGAAGCAATTTGCTCAGCTCTTATACCGCTTCCCAGCCTCTTAGTCAAAATAAACTTAGCCGGTTTCTTCCCTTTCATAACATCGAAGTACCAACTCAGTCTCTCAACTATTTCACGGCTCCCCAAAACCTCTAGGGCATCAGGTCGAATCCTAAATACAAAGTCCATTACTCCCGCACCCGAAGAATCAGCCATTATAAGCAAAGTTTGAAGATTTAAATAGGTGGAACTCACTTCATAAGTTCTTTAAAGCTCCAGAACGGCGCTGCCAATGGTTTGCGCTTATGCTCTGTTTTCCTATGAAGTTCAATTATACGTTCAATAACCTCGCGAGGGACTAAATGCTTATCCATAAGCTCATCAACTGAAAGCCCTTCATCGAATAGCCAGTAAAGAACCTCATCAATAACATCGTAGGTCACTCCTATCTCCCCCTCAGCAGTGTGGCCCTTCCATAGATCAGGTGTCGGCGGCCTAGACATTACTTCAGGAGGTAGTGACAGTAGCTTCCCGAACTCCCTTACTTGAGTCTTGTATAGACCGATAATAGGGTATAGATCTGCAGCTCCATCGCCCCACTTAGTGAAGTAACCGATCAGCCATTCAGACCTGTCACTTGTTCCTAAGACCAGCCTATTCATAGAGTTAGCCATTGCGTAAAGAATAGACATTCTGGTCCTGACTTTAATGTTTCCTCTCACTATCTTGTCGGAACCTTGATAACTCCACCCTAGAGAGTTAAGAAAGCTTGTAACTATGGGCGTAATATCGATAATTCTTAACTCTATGTCCAAGCTACCAGCTACCTTGGACGCGATCAGTGCCGATATTCTGTCAGATTCTCTATCAGGTAAGTGAAAAGCGAGAACATTTTCAGGCCCTAGAGCCTTCACCGCAAGTGCCGCTGCAACAGCCGAGTCCCCTCCTCCAGACAATCCCACAACTACTCCTTCAGCTCCAGCACTCTTCACCTTCTTCTCAATAAACTCAACAATAATCTTCTCCGCCTTCTCGAAGTCCACACGAAGATGCGGTGGAAGCATACCCTCACCACTTCACTCAAAAATCCGTTTAAGCAATATAACTTCTATGAATGCAGATTCCTCAAGTGATTAGCGTTGCTCCACTGCAAAAGCAGTCTAATAGCTGTAACCATTAACATGCCGAAGGATAGTGCCTGCAAGTAGTTGCCCCATTCCCATAATAATGGGATCGACAGAAATCTAAGAAATGCGTAAACACCTTCAGTAACCAAGAATAAGGTTATCCACAGAGATAGCCTAGCACTAAACACTTTCTTTATACCTAAATATCCTGTAGCCAGAGAGGCGTTCTTACCCAGTTCAATAAATGCAGAAGATATGAGCATTTCCTTTAAAGGAAAAGAAGTATACGCTGCTTCAGCACCTAGCCTTAATGCCTCACTAAGATTTGATGCATGGTAGACAGCTGAATAGATTTGCTGGAGTATAATAGAAGACATGCTGAATCCGATCAAAGGAAGAGATGTGTATAGCACTGAACCCACCAAATATACTGCTAGAATTGTAAGTGAAAAAATCCTCAGCTTCAAGGCCTTAAAAGCAAGATAAAGTAGAATGCCTGTGATCAATGTCGTAAAAGCACTCACGATAAATGCTTTGAAGTGATAATCCACTATATACACATAAATCCATTGACTTAACTCAATCCTAATTTCATCGGCGAGTGAAAAATTACCCCCAGAGCTGTTCATCCAGGAAGGAATAGGGACCCTAATAACCATATTTATTAGAATGCCCAACATTGACAGCAGAACATAAGCTGCCACATACCCCTTAATATATCCGGCAGCGGCTCTTACTGATCTCTCCGAATGCGTCAACATTCTTCCCGAATAAAATTAAGGAAAGGAATATAACTTCGTGCTAACACCTTTTATTTTCTATATCATCATTATTCGGTGGATTAATGCCGAAAGTGATTGCTTCTGCACCAGGTAAGGTCACGCTTTTCGGTGAACATGCAATAGTGTATGGATATCCGGCGATAGTTACCTCTATTGACCGGAGGGTCTACGTAACATCTGAACCTAGGAACGATAACACAGTCAAGATAATGGCTCTGGACTTGAGGGTACCTGGAATAATAGTGACATATAAAGATAATGAAGTAATTGTAGGTACGGATTATGGCCAAAGCCTCTCCGCTGTAGCCTACCTAAATAAAGCAGTGGAAATAGTTTCCGAATACCTGAATGTGCGGAAGGGTGTGAACCTTATTGTTAGGTCCGAAATGCCTGTGGGTGCTGGACTCGGAACCTCTGCATCTGTTTCCGTAGCCACCATAGTTGCCTACGCAAAAAGCATGGGATATGACCTATCCCCGGACGAGGTAGCGTCACTAGGCTGGAGGGTTGAGAAAGAGGTTCAGGGTATTGCATCCCCAATGGATACATCTATAGCCACATACGGAGGAATACTTAAGATACAGGCAACATTACCAGGAAAGTATGTAAGGGAAAAATTGAACGTGGAAACAGAATTGCCAATAGTGATAGGGTACGTTGAAAGAACAGCAACAACTAAGGAAATGGTGGAGATGGTTAAGAAACTTAAAGAGAGATATCCGGATCTGGTTGACGGGATAATGAAGGAGATTGGGGCAGTAACATTAGAAGCGGAGAAAGCTCTTCTGAAGCGTGACTTAGAAAAAGTTGGGGAGCTTATGAATATTAATCACGGACTTCTAGACTCCTTAGGAGTTTCGAACTACAGCCTAAATGAAATAGTTTATGTAGCTAGGGCTGCCGGCGCTCTCGGCTCCAAACTCACTGGGGCTGGGGGAGGAGGTGCCGTCATCGCCTTAGCTCCAAACATCCAGGAAAGGGTGGAAGTGGCTATGAAGCTTCACAGTACTATGACCCTGAAAACGAGAGTAGGTGTGGGCGGTGTGGCTGTAAGGGAACTAGAAAAAGCTCCTTAACTCCTTCCCACGAAGGAGTATATCTGCAAGTCCTTTAAGGACATCACCATACTTCGCGTAAGAATCCCTTATGTAGATACGGATGAAAGCTATTTCCTTAGGCATTAACCCAGCAACAGTCTCTCTAACAGGCATCTCAATCAGTGATCCGTCAGGGTTAAGAATCCTCACATCAGTTTCTTCAAACATCGGGTTAGTAGGTAACTTTGGTGTGTCGACAAAGACCGCCCTATACTCACTCTCTATATTTGTAAGTTTCCTAAGCCTTTCCTCCAAATTCTCCTCAATAACTTTCCTGCTTAGCATAAGGAATACCTTAGCACTAGTATCTATAGGGAGCACTGCCTGGTAAACCGCCTTATAGGGAACCCTTCTCTCTAGCAGGTACTTTGCCTCAGGAAGTTCTCTTACGCGTGGGTGTGAGAGAACATACTCGTCATCAAGCATCAGGTATTTAGAAACATCATTGATCGCCTCATCAAATCCTAAGATATCCTTAGCCTTCACTAACATCTCTCCAGCAATCTTATCGAACGCCCTCGTTGTTTTATGGAAGTAAACAGTTTTGAACATAAATATTCGAGCTATAAGCATATGATCGAGGACGTCTTTAGCCTTATACTCCAGAACTATCCTATCCCCCATAAATCTGGAGTTGTATGCTAGTCTCTCCCAATCCAATCCGAGGCCATAGTTGGCCCCCGTAAAAAACGAATCCCTTATCAAGTAATCGATGATGTCTGCGCTGTAAGGGCCTTTAATGATGTAGTAAAGGGATCGTTCGGTAACTCCCTCCCCCACAGAGGAAGTGAGGGGCCATACCTCTGGCGAGGGGGCCTCAACCATCTTACCCATGTCCTCAGCTGAAACACCTATTTCTTTCTCGATGTATTTGTCGAAGCACTCGCTAACCTCCGGTATTTCCTTAATTATTTCATCTAATACGTATGGATATAATGAAATCCCTCGTAGAAAAATATCTGATATCATGAGATCTAGATACGGTTTTAGTGAGTCAACTATTACAAGGTTAATAAGTAAGTTTAAGAAAAAGAAATTAATTTTATATAATAGCAAAAAGAAAACCATAATTATCCCTGAG
>CAZFVC010000081.1:0-5212 GCA_964522175.1 uncultured Desulfurococcaceae archaeon | reverse complement strand
GACAGCCGCCCATGAACCCACGGGATGAGCTGGTGTGAGCCCTCTAGGCGAGGTGAAAGTCCCTAGATGTAACGAACAAACATAAAGTAATGAGAATAAACATCTAGGGGCAAACGGCTTAAAGGAATACGCTCATAACTCATCTATGTAAGGAGATAATACACGCGTTTTTCAGAGGTTAACCCAATAATCGACCAAAACTTAATAGGTTTCTTATGTATCCCTCAACGGGTAAAGGGAGTTATGGCCGAGGAGGAAAAGAGAATAAAGAGTCTCGAGGACTTGGGGCTGAGCCCGACGTACATACATAAGCTTTCTGAGGCTGGCTTCAAGACCCTTGAAGCTGTTGCTGTGGCGAACGTTAATGAGCTTGCAAGCATAGTGGGTATACCTGCTCCCACCGCCAGAAGAATAATAAATATGGCGAGGGAAGCCCTCGGGCTGAAGTTCAAGACAGCATATGAACTGAAGCAGGAGAGGGCCTCAATAGGGAGGATCACTACCGGGTCTAGGAAGCTTGACGAGCTTCTTGGCGGAGGAATAGAGACACGTACCATTACAGAGTTCTTCGGGGAGTTCGGGACAGGTAAAACTAACATATGCCACCAGCTCTCAGTGAATGTTCAGCTTGACGAGGATAAGGGGGGTCTGAAGGGTAAGGCCTTATACATAGATACTGAGGGAACGTTCCGCTGGGAAAGAATAGACGCTATGGCTAGGGCGATGGGTCTGGATCCTGATGAGGCCATGCAGAACATTATTTGGGCTAGGGCTATAAGCAGTGACCACCAGATGGCAATTGTGGAGGAAGCTATGGAGCTTATTCCGAAGGAGAACATAAAGTTGCTTGTTGTTGACTCCGTTATGGGTCTTTTCAGGGCTGAGTACCCAGGCAGGGAGAACCTGGCTGTGAGGCAACAGAAGCTTAACAGACATCTTCACCAGCTTGCCAGGATAGCCGATGTCTACGACATAGCGGTCGTCGTAACTAATCAGGTTATGGCGAGGCCGGACGTTTTCTATGGAGACCCGACCCAGGCAGTGGGTGGGCATGTTCTCGCACACGCCCCAGGCATCAGGGTCCAGCTTAGGAAGGGACGAGGTAATAAGAGGATAGCCAGGATCGTTGACGCGCCCCACCTGCCTGAGGGCGAGGCGGTGTTCCTCATAACTGATGAAGGTATCAGGGACTTAGATGAGTACTGAGGAACCCTCTCTTGATAATCGATCAGTCAACAGCTGACCTGATTCTGGCCTCCATTCTAACCGCCACGCTGGTTTATGGCGCCTACCGCGACATTAAGTACAGGGACATACCTGAAGTTACTTGGGTACCTGCAATAGCTGCGGGCATAACGCTGAACCTGATGACGGGAGGATTCGATATTATGCATACATTAATCTCGCTGATTCCCGCAATAATGCTGCTTATTCTCGCATTCCTAGGGATGATGGGGGGCGCTGACTTCCTAGCAATACTTACTATAGGTGTTGTGCACCCGTACTTCACTCTTCTCCCGATATCCCTGCTAACCCTTGGTTATTCGTTAATCATCCCGATATTTCTAATGATTTACTATCTGCTGAGGAACGTCTCTATGAAGAATGTTCTTCAGAGGATTAGATGTGTTGAGGGGAGAAGAACCTATCTGTGGTTTCTTGGGTATCCGTTAAGGATTTCAGAATTTCTTAACCGTAAGTTCGTATACCCGTTAACGATACCTGCGGAGGGAGGCTACATCTGCCGCTCATCCTTCGGTGAGGATGAGGAAGAGGAGAAGGTTAGGAACACTATCGTAGAGAAAATTAAGGAGGGGTCCCTCACACCTACAGACGTCATATGGGTTACTCCAGGCCTTCCTCACGTAGTTTTCTTCCTGATAGGCTACCTTCTCGCCTTAGCTACACCTCAGAACCTGCTTCTAAGCATGCTGCTCCACTAACACCTATAATGCCCGGATGAGAGCATTAGGTGGGAGAGTGTTTTGCTGGGACGTGAAAACATTTTGTGGGCTCCGTGGAGGATGAGCTACATACTTAACTTAGAGAAGGAGGAGGGATGCATATTCTGCAAAGCAGCCTCCTCCAATAACGACAGGGAGAACTATGTAGTTTACAGGAGTAGGCACTCATTCGTCCTCCTCAATATCTTCCCATATAACACGGCCCACGTAATGGTTGCCCCATACAGACATGTTTCGAGGCCGGACCTCCTCAGCAGTGAGGAAGTTATGGATCTCCATGAAACGCTGATGAAGGCGATTAAGGCAATTGACAGGGAGTATAGGCCTCAGGGATTCAATATAGGTATGAATCTTGGAAGAGTTGCTGGGGCGGGTGTGGAGAGTCACATACATATACATGTAGTTCCTAGGTGGGCCGGTGACGCCAATTTCATGCCGATTATTGGGGGAAGTAAAGTAATGCCTGAAAGCCTTGAAGTCACCTACTCAAGGCTGGTTAAGGCGTTTAAGGAGATTGAGTAGTGAGGGAACACGTTACAGCGTTTACGTAAAAACACCCCTGAATTAACCTCCTGCCCCAACACGTTTTTACTCCCTTAATGTGAAGCAATAGTTTATAGTTGATTTCCAACCATTAACTGAGGTCGCCCTAAATGAGGAATTTAATAATAGACTTGACCGGGAAGGATCTCATAACCACTCAGGACTGGAAGGTAGATGAATTGAAGATTGCTTTAGGGCTTGCGAAAGAGTTGAAGGAGACTTACCACTACTTCGGGCTTGAGAGGCTTCCTCCACTGCTTGAGAGGAAAACGTTCTTCATGCTGTTCTTCGCCCCTTCAACAAGGACTAGAGCAGCCTTCGAGGCCGCAATGACGTACCTGGGCGGACATGCCCAATATATTGAGTCGAGGCAGACGAGGGCAGGTGAGGGGGAGGCGGTTAAAGATATTGTAGCGATGTATGACCGTTACGGCCACGGCCTAGGTATAAGAATACTGGATAAAGCAATTGATTTCAGGCACGGCGTGGGCAACCAGTTGCTGAGGGAGGCAGCTAAACATGTGAGGGTTCCAGTAATCAATATGGCTGACGACCAGTTCCACCCTACACAGGCTTTAGGGGACTACATGACTTTCGAGGAGAAGTTCCCTAATCCGAAGGGCAAGAAATATGTAATTATGTGGGCATATTCTCCCCACGTCAGGGGGCCGTGCAGCGTTAACGCCGACCTACTTCTATTCACGCGGATGGGTGTTGATGTAACCGTTGCTTACCCGCCGGGCTTCGATCCCTACCCCGACATAGTTAATCAGGCTAAAGCAAACGCAGAGAGCTCCGGTGCGGTCCTTGAGTTCACCAACGACTATAAAGAGGCTTTGAGAGGGGCCCACGCAGTGTTCCCGAGGAACTGGTCCTCGCAGCAGTTACAGGAGCTTGGATACAGCAAGTTCGGTGAGGAGGAGCTGAGGACCTACGAGAAATTCAAGGACTGGAAAGTCACTTCAGAGCTGATGGATTTGATGGATAAGTCAGGTGTGCTGATGCATGTGATGCCCATCATGAGGGGTTATGAGGCCGGCGACGAGGTTGTTGACAGTCCTAGGTCGGTTCTCTACGAGCAGGCAGAGAACGGTATGTGGGCTAAGGCAGCTGTGCTCGCCTTAACTATGGCATACATTAGGTAGAAATCTTAACGCTACTTAATTAAACAAAAAATATTTTTCATTACATAGCGTCACTAGAACTTCACTTGAATTAATTATTCCAGCTTTTTATTATGCCCGACCCTATACTTGAGTGGGGTACCTAAACATGGGTAAGCCTTGGTATGTTGGTATTTGGGAAGGTCAACACTACTTAACCAACATTAACAGGACTCAGGACGACATTAAGCTGATTGTTGAGGCCGCTAGAGATCTTGAAAGAAAGTTTAAGTCTAAGGTCCCAACACCCTACCTTCAGGGGCAGACACTCTTCATGCTCTTCTACAACAGGTCCTTAAGAACCCGCAACAGCTTTGAGGCCGGGATCTTTCAGCTGGGAGGCCATGGAAACTTCCTAAGCCCTAACGATGTCTACACACCCACCCTCCCTGAGGATATGGTTGCTTACAAGACGGAGGCCATAAGCGATGTAGCTAGGGTGCTGAGCAAGTACGGGAACGCAATAGCTATTAGAATATATGCCGACGCAGCTAAGTGGATTATTGGCAGAGGCCATAGAGTTATTGAGGAGTTCGCTAAGTGGGCGTCGATACCTGTACTCAACATGGAGGACGACATTTACCATCCGTTCCAGGCGCTGGCAGACATTAAGGCAGCCCTTGACGCGGTGCCCAACCTGAAGGGCAAGAAGTTCGTAGTTTCCTACGCTTATTCGGGAGGTCTTAAGCCTTTAGCCGTGCCGCAGTCCGTCGCCTTAATCGCGGCTATGATGGGTGCAGAGGTAGTTGTGGCTCACCCGAAGGGCTTCGAGCTTCAGGATGAAGTCATTCAGAAAGGCAAGGAGTTCGCCGACCAGTACGGCGGCTCCTTCAGAGTTTCCTACAATATGAAGGAGGCTTTCGAGGGCGCCGCCTTCGTGTATCCTAAGGCATGGAGCCCTAAGGGCTTCTTCCCGCCCTACAGCGCTGACGGGCAGGTGCATAAGGAGGAAGCTAAGGAATATCAAGCAAAGTTCAAGGACTGGATAGTCACAACGGATCTGCTTGAGGAGGCCGGGAAGCCGTACTACATGCACTGCGGGCCTGCGGACAGAGGGATGGAAGTGACTGACGAAGTTCTAGACACATATGAGAGATCCCTCTATTTCCAGGAGGCGGAGAATAGGCTCCACGTCCAGAAGGCCGTAATGTCAATGGTTATGGGATCGAAATACGAGTAGGTGGAATAAAGCTTAAAACAGTAAGCAGTAGCCTAAGAAGGTGCTGACATATGGAAAGAAACGAGAAATACATTCTCCTCGCTCTAGGGGGGAACGCTTTCCAAACCAAAGGAGAGAAAGGAACTACTGAGAACTACTGGAAGAACGCGTACCGTGCCGCCGAGACAATAGTGAAGATCGTGAAGGAGGGGTATAAGGTCGCTATCACTCACGGAAACGGGCCTCAAGTCGGCACAATCCTTGAGTGGATGGAGAGGTCTAAAGACAAGATACCGCCCCTAGCCATGGATATTGCTGGCGCCATGACTCAAGGCTGGCTGGGCTATCTTCTCATGCAGTCAATCCATAACACCCTCATTAAG
>CAZFVC010000080.1:0-5532 GCA_964522175.1 uncultured Desulfurococcaceae archaeon | reverse complement strand
GTGAGCACTATATCCCCTAGATACTGAGCTGCATATTTCTCGATAGGTAGAGATACCAGAAACGTCTGATTTTGAAGGATGAAGGATCCGTATTCCGTTACTGCGTACTCCACATTTACTGAAAGGATAACTTTGCCTTGAGTAGCGTCTCCTAAGTCTAAATACGGAGTGAAAGTGCAGGAACCACCTGAAGGTAGTGTAGCCGCACATAAGTTCTCATTTGATTCGATTCTTACGGAAGAGTTTATGGGGAAGGCAGAGACATATATGTTTCTCGCTGTGTACCTTCCCAAGTTAACTATCTCTATATGTGCCGGTATTTGTCTACCTCCCGGATAGGCAGTTTGAGGTGTTGCTGTTCCCCATCTTACATTTGAGAGTTGAATATCAGGGTAATATTGAGCAGGATTATCTATGTTCAGAGATACCGTGAAAGTATCCTCCCCAAAGAGTAGGGAGCTGTCAGACCTCACTATATAGTAAAGATGAAGTATTGATTCATAATTCCCCGGTTCAACGGATCCATCAATATCTAGCTGAACTTGAAGAGTACATGCTGAAGCTCCCGCTACTCCAGAAAGACAAGAGCCGCCGTAGGAATCTAATCTAAACCCTGATGGAAGGGTTATGCTTGGAGTTATTGAAGTAACCGTATCGGGGCCCGTATTAACGAATCTAAGCTCAAGAATTATTCCCTTCGATGTAGGAAGTGCCCTAGCAGTTGTTCCTCCGTAGACCCACCTAGTATCGGTCAGGTGGAGAAGTTTCTCTGAAGAAGTGTTTGCCCTGATTAGATAGGTTGAATTCACATAGTATTCTGCATTGTTATAACTTGCAACTATTGAGAGTTTCAGCTCAAATTTGAGCTCCCCTTCATTAATCAATGATGTATTAATACCTGGGAAACGAAGAGTGAAGACATCACCGAAAAGCACTGGGCTCGTATATGTAGCAACAATATAGTTCCTTCCATCTCTTGTGGTCACTCCCTCTGGAAGTTCCAGAATTGCGACAATAGAGTTTATGCGTGAGTGATCTAGGTTTCTCATTGTTACGTAGAGCGTCAGCCCCTTGGACTCATTATACCCTACCCCTCCAATCCAGCCAGAATCTACCACAACTAAATCGGGTGCTTGAGGCTGCGACACACCTACATAAAAGAATGTTCTCCCACTAAAGGAATATGTCACACCGTCTGAAGTTGATGCAGTTACCTTGAAGTCCATATAAATTCTGTAGCTTCCTGGATTCACATTAGCGGGAATGTCTATGCCTGTTAATTGAAGCACTACCGACTCTTCAGAGCCTATGGAAGGTATAGGCGATTTTATTTTCTGAGGCCTTAAGGGATTTAGAGTAAGTGTTGCTTCCCCGCTCTCCACATTTGACTCACCAAAGTTTTCAATCCTTACATAAAGTACTGCACCACTAGTTCCAGGGAAGACTTTATCGCTGTCCCACCAAGCATCAGAGACACGGATATTCACGATGGGGTAATCACTTACAATAAGAGTGAAATTAATTAGCGACGACTCTCGCTCAGGAGAAGCGGATAAGGTGTACGTAATGTTTAGACCTATTTCATAGGTGCCGGGAGATAGGTCCTTGTCTATATTAATTAAGGTATCTATTCTGAATATTTCCCCTTTTTGATACATAGGCTTGACAGTTCCATTTAATGTGGTAGCGTCTCTACATGTACCAAGTCCGGGAAAGGGAGAAATTCCGGAAGGAAATATGAAGCATCCTTGAACATGGGTTATATTGTCGATTTCATTATTTTGGAGTTCGACTATTAGGCTCACCCTCTGGCTACCAGGATAAATAGTGCTTTCTCCCGACGAGGATTTCCATTCATAGCTTATTAGAGAAATGCCTTGGGAATGAACAATCATTGTGTTAAACGGAATAATAGCCATGACGGATAAAACCGCTAGGAGTGACGCGACTACTCTGCGATTCATCCTTACCCCCATACTTCATAGAGCTTGGGTTTAAAGCATTAATCAACTGTGTTAAGGATGCATCTACCGTAATTTGGCGCCTCTTCCCCAACTATTTTTCCGTCTCTTATTAAGAGAATTCTGTCTGTACAGTTTGCGGTCTCTGGATCATGTGTGACCATTATAATTGTCTGGCCTTTCGCATTCACTTCTTTAAAGGCCTTAATCACGTTCTTCGCGGATTTCCTGTCTAGATTCCCTGTAGGTTCATCAGCAAGAATTATTGCTGGATTATTCACCAGGGCTCTAGCTATCGCGACCCTTTGCTGCTGCCCCCCCGAAAGCTGTAGAGGTTTCTTACTGAGCCATGAAAGTTCTCCACCAGCTAGGAGAAGTGCCCTAGTCACCATCTTCTTCCTGATATTCTTGGGCAAACCTCTTGCAACTAAAGGAAGCTCAATATTCTCATACACTGTAAGTCGGCTTACTAGATTGAACTGCTGGAAAACAAAACCTATCTTGCGGTTCCTTACTAATGCAAGAGCTTTTCCGTCTAGAGATGATGTTGTTATTCCATCAATTATTATGGTTCCGGAAGTAGGCTTATCTAGCAGCCCTATCATGTTAAGAAGGGTCGTCTTTCCTGAACCAGACGGCCCCATAATTGCGACGAATTCCCCTCTCTTGACCTCCAGGTCAAGCCCTCTCAAAGCCCAAAATATATTACTCCCTATACGGTAGGCTTTCTTCACCTTCACAAGCTTCACTATAATGCTATCATCCACTGTCCTTGACACCCACCTTCTTTATTTTAATTAATGGATTAAAACAATCCATTAAAACTTTGAGTAATAAGCTTTCCTACCATGAGAAAAAGTATCCTTGAGGAATCAAGTATTTAACTGTTAAACAAATATATAGCTGGTAATAAGTAAGTGTTCGCAACCCTCTGCTCCCTAATGACAGCACACCTAACAGGCTTACTCAGCCTGAACCTAGACAAAACGTTAGGAAACACAGTTATGGCTGGAGACATCGGATTATTTATAGTTATTCTTCTTTCAATCGTTACAGCGGGAATATCTCTTGCCATGCTTATAGAAATTGATATGAAGGCTAACCACCGTGAAAGCCATGAAACTATAGTTGACGACAGTTCTAAAGGCAATTCCCGCTAAACCTCTTTTAACAATTGCTACGTATTGTTAAATGAGTGGTTCGTTTGGAGAAAACTCTAACCGTATTGAGCCACGGTGATTCTGATGGAGTAGTTTCTGCTTCGCTAGTTAAAGCAGCAATGAAGGAATCTTATGATGATATCAGGATTTTCTTTACCCATCCAGTAGGCCTTTACGAGGATTTCAAAGAGTTTGCGAAAGGGGACGTAGTAATTCTTGATATCGCTGTAAGCGAATCCCATGCACAGCAGATAGCTATACTCTTTCGCAAATATAGAGGAAATATAATTTACATTGATCACCATCCTCCACCGTTATCTATCTCCTTAGGAGAGCTGGATGCAGAAATCGTTAGGGAGGATGGAGATGTTTCCGCATCGGAACTCACGTTCAAAAGATTCCAAGAGAGTCTTCCTGAGGACTATGACAGGGTGGCTCTATATGGAGCTATAGGTGACTATGCTGACACAACCGATTGGGTAATTACCCATCTGCAGAAATGGGATAAAAGACAGATATACTTCGAAGCCGGTGTTCTGGTACAGGGTCTTGAAGGATCAAAGAAGATGCATGACTTCAAGAGACATGTTGTGGATCATTTATCGAAAAATAGTAGACCTTCTCAACTGAGCGAGCTAATAGTTAGGGCTCTAATCCAAGTGGTAAATAATGAGGACCTTTACCACTGGGTTAAAGCCAATGTTAAAACTGCAGGTAGCGTAGCCTACGTGATAGATCCCCCTGGAAGTTTAGGTGTGGCTGCAACCTACTCCCTAGGAATCACCGGAGCGAAAATAGGTCTCTCAGCAGAGCCTAGAGGAGATTGTTTAGTCATGAGTCTAAGAACCTATAAGGGAATAATAGATCTCAACAAAGCTCTTCGAAAAATAACTTCGTACATAGGCGGGAGTGGAGGAGGTCATCCCACAGCTGCTGGAGCTAGAATACCTCGGGAAAAATTACATGCACTTATCGAGGAGCTAAATGCATACATTAGCTTCAAGTGAAGAATAAAACCTGGAGAGTGTTTTAAGACCTTAGGAGGCTTCGGAGCTTTATCCTGAGATATAGTTCTTGCAAACTATGGAGGACATATACGGAACTTTATTCCCTTCCGCATCAATAAAATGCCAGTAGATATTGACATAATAGTAATTTTCTCTCACAGCCTTAGCAAAACTTATAGTGGTGTTAAGCCATGAAGCTGTAACATTTCCTTTAAAGCCTGCCTGCTCAAGGATGAAGTGAATGTCAATGCTTGCAGACTCGTTAGGTCCTAAATGGGTTAGCTTTAATCCCTCTGCCGAGTAGTTTCCACACGTCAGCCTTCCTTCAGAAGTCTCTAAACATATCTCAACGTAGGGAGAGTTTATCTTAAGATCCTTCCCAACATAGTTCTGTACCTCGAAAACTACGTGTTGATAATCCGTCTTAACAGGTTTAACGCCTACTTGATAAGAAGAAGGTATACAGTATCTTCCTGTGGTGGGAACTGCGAAATAGGAATAGGCGATAAGTACCGCTAAAGCAACTACACCCACAATCAAAACGTATATAATATCTGATTTCTGAGTTTTCTCCTCCATTTCTCTATCGGTAAAGATTCTTTATGGATTAATAAAACATTTTCATTAGAAAAACCTAGTTACTCTATATTTATCGAGAGAAGGCTCTTTCACGCCGCTCAGAATTTCCTTGGAGGCGAGATTAGCCACTGAGGGACCTACGCTCAAACCATAATCATTGAAACCTACTAAGTAATATATAGCTCCGTGAAACTCAGGATCCCACCCTACAAGTGGAAGGCCGTCGGTTGTTTTATCTATGTAAGCCCCCCAAGACCTGAGGACATTAACATATTCGAATTTAGGCATTAATTTAACGGTGAGCTTACTGGCCCGAACCAGAAATTCTAGCGAATCATCAGTACTTAGTTCTGGGTTAGGGATACCCATGTCGTCTATGGTTACTACATACTCGTTTCTGGGCGTTTGTAGCAATCTATAGGACTCTGAAATTACTCTTAGGGTAGCTTTCATCTCGTATTTGAAGGGTTCTGTAACGAATCCTGCTCCATAGTTGGCGTATATATGCTTACCTACACTAGGATTCAGCTGCATGAGTAATTCCTTTGAGGCTGCCCCGCCTGCTATAACCACAGTATCTGCCTGCTGAATTTCCTGATCAGCCGTTACAACTTTCAACGTTCCGTTATCCTTGGATATCTTTACTGCTCTGGTGTAAGGAAGAGTTTTTGCTCCGGAAAGCCTAGCTGCCGCAATTCTAGCCCATGTGTAAGGTGGGGCATAGCCTTGTAATCTTTCGGTGTAATGTAGGCCCCAGCAATGGCTTCGCTGTTAAAGCCTGGAAGATAATCCCCTAGTTCCGATGGGTCTGCCTTAATCACCTCG
>CAZFVC010000079.1:0-5607 GCA_964522175.1 uncultured Desulfurococcaceae archaeon | reverse complement strand
AGGCAATATTTTAAACGAAAAATCTTTACCCTCATTAAAAACTTTTATAAGGTCTCTTCGTAAACTACTTGACGCTATAAAGGGGTGAAGCAGTATGAGCAAGCAGAAAAAGGAGCACTTAAATCTGGTCGTGATCGGTCACGTAGACCACGGTAAGAGCACCCTAGTCGGTCATCTACTACTGAAGCTAGGGATGCTGGACCCGAAAATGGTTAAGGAGGTTGAGGAAGCCGCCAAGAAGGCAGGCAAGGAGTCAGAGAAGTTCGCGTGGTTCCTGGACAGGCTGAAGGAGGAGCGTGACAGAGGAGTCACCATCGCGCTGACCTTCATGAAGTTCGAGACACCGAAGTACTACTGGACAATCATCGACGCTCCCGGACACAGAGACTTCGTTAAGAACATGATTACTGGAGCAAGCCAGGCTGACGTGGCGCTCCTAGTGGTTTCCGCGAAATCAGGTGAGTTCGAGGCAGGAATGAGCAGGGAAGGACAGACAATGGAGCACATTGTTCTCGCGAGGACTATGGGTATCGATCAGATGATCGTGGCTATTTCCAAGATGGATATCACTGACCCGCCGTGGAGTCAGGAAAGATACAACAAGGTCGTTGACACGCTGAAGAAGTTCATGAAGAGCTTAGGCTACAAGGTTGACAAGATACCGTTCGTGCCTGTTTCGGGATGGACAGGCGACAACATTCTGGAGAAGTCTCAGAACATGCCTTGGTATAAGGGACCGACACTTGTTGAGGCCCTCGACGCGACAGTGCCTCCGCCGAAGCCTGTTGACAAGCCTCTCAGGATACCTATTCAGGAGGTCTACTCAATATCCGGCGTCGGTACAGTGCCTGTAGGAAGGGTGGAGACCGGTAAGATAAGGGTAGGAGACAAGATAGTGTTCATGCCTCCCGGAGTTGTCGGTGAGGTCAGGTCCATAGAGATGCATCACGAGAAGCTGAATGAGGCAATACCTGGCGACAACATAGGCTTCAACGTTAGAGGCATATCGAAGAACGATATTAGGAGAGGTGATGTTGCCGGACATCTCGATAACCCGCCGACCGTTGCTGAGGATTTCACAGCAAGGGTCTATGTTGTGTGGCACCCGACCGCGATCCACATGGGCTACAGCCCGGTGATCCATGCCCACACAGCGTCAGTGGCTGCGAGAATTATTGAGATTCCCGGCAAGCTCGATCCCAGGACAGGTAAGATAGCTGAGAAGAACCCGCAGTTCGTGAAGCCGGGTGAGTCAGCTATAGTGAAGTTCAAGCCGATTAAGCCGATGGCTATAGAGAAGTACCAGGAGATTCCGCAGCTAGGAAGATTCGCTATGAGGGACATGGGGAAGACAATCGGTATCGGAGTAATAATGGATCTGACACCGAAGCAGGTGGAGATCAGGAAGAAGTAAACAAAAATCAAAACCTTTTACCCCCAAACACAATTCTAGTAAGGTCGTTCAAAGATGGCTAATAAGGTAAGGATCAGGCTGTGGAGCACTAACGTCAACCACCTAACTGAGGTAGCAGAGCAGCTGGTTCAGATAGCTAAGAAGGCAGGCGTCCAGGTCAAGGGACCCATACCTCTCCCCGTGAAGAGGCTGACAGTGCCCGTTCTCAGGCTCCCACACGGTGAAGGGACGAAGGTATATGAGAAGTGGGAGATGAGGATACATAAGAGAATGATTGATATCGCTGCCGACGAGAGGGTTATGAGGCAGATAATGAGGGTAAGGGTGCCTGACGACGTATATATAGAGCTCGAGATTCTCAGGTAAAGAAACCAGCAGTTTTATTCCGGAATCAAGAAACAAATTAAACCTGTTAAGCTAAACTATCTAGTGAGTGCCGGGGTGGCCGAGCGGTCTAAGGCGCCGGCCTTGAGAGCCGGTGGACTCCGCGTCCGCGCGGGTTCGAATCCCGCCCCCGGCGCCACGCAATATTTTCTGTTAAGTCAGATATTGGTTACACTTTGTCTGGGTGTTTTTGTGGGTGGTCATATTCGGTTTTAGTGGTATTACTACTCTATCGCTTGAATTACGTTCTTTAAAGATGGTTGAATTTTTAAGGATATATTAGGTCAGGATTCCTTGGGTGTTAATGTCACTAATAGTAGCTCTAGATCCACCCAAACGTTGCGAAGCCGTAAGATGGACAATAAATATGGTGCATTCTATAGGTCCTGAACCCGAAGGTATTAAGGTAGGGGTACCTTTGGCAGTGAGAATAGGAATCAAGGGTCTTAGAGATGTCCTTAGTGTGTCATCGCATAAGCTTAAAATCGCAGATATGAAACTTGCCGATATAGGGTATGTAATCTCTCTAACTGCTGAAGCAATTGCTGAGGCAGGAGTAAATGGAATTATAGCTCACGCCTTTGTAGGGGAAGAAGAGTTGAAGAGTCTCAAGCGCACCTGTGACGAATTAGGAATGAAGCTCATAATCCTTGGGCTTATGTCCCATCCCGGTGCTTCACAAGTAATGCTACCTGAATTCTTGAAACTCTTATCGATCATTAAGAATGTTGCTCCTTGGGGAACCGTACTGCCTGCAACGCTGCCTGATTCCATTGTAAAAGGAAGGGAGCTCCTTGGCAACCAAATAAAAATTCTTTCTCCAGGCGTTGGAGCTCAGGGTGCTTCTCCTGGAGATGCTTTGTGTGCTGGGGCAGATTATGAGATTGTGGGAAGACTTATAACACTTTCAGAAAATCCCTCTAGAGCTGTGAAAGATGTGATTAAAAAGCAGAGACTTAGGGTTGAATCATGTCGTGGTTTGTAAGAGAGTTTCTAAGAGTAGGAATTATTAGGTTCGGGGACTTTCGGCTTTCTTCTGGAAGCGAAAGTCCTTATTATATAGATATGAGAAGGCTCTACAGTTACCCGGAACTTGCGTATAAAGTTGTGAAAGAACTTATATCAAGAATTGATTGTGAGTATGATGCAGTTGTAGGGATTGCAACAGCAGGCATTCCTTTAGCCGCCTACATAGGTTTCATGAAAACTATACCGATGGGTTATGTGAGAATTATAAGGAAGGAATACGGGCTTGAAAGTAAGATTGAGGGAGTGCTTGAAGGAAAGAAAGTTCTTATAGTTGACGATGTTGCAACTACTGGGATGAGTTTAGCATCTGGAGTAGAAACTCTAAGATCTTTAGGTTCAAAGGTCGTCGCGGCGGCATCCATAATTGATAGAGAACAAGGAGCTGAAGACCTACTTAGGTCTAAGGGATTGCGACTATATTCACTAATTAAGGTTACAGATATGTTCAGAGAACTATTTGAGGAGAAGCTTATTGGTGAGAAAAATTACTTGAAGGTAATTGAATATACTGAGAGGTTCAGAAGGGGGAGAAGTTTTTAAAATTTATTTCATTTATTAGTTGGGCTTTTTGAGTGTAACTTTAGGTGGAAAGCTGAAAGGGTCAGGTAGGTTTACACTTAGGCATGCACAGGTTCTTGGTGTTGAAAGCCTTTCAACCGAATATTTTTTAGCTCGGCTGAGGCTGGTAGAGAAACTCCCTGAAAAACCTATTCCAACACAATTCATTATGATCTGGATTCCTAGGATTGATTATATTCCCATGAGCATTGCTTGGTTCGATAAAGACGAGATTCACATATTCTTCTCTGTAAGAGGGGACGGCACTAAAGCATTATCTAGCCATTCTGGTTTCTTAGGTATTCTTGGACCTTTAGGCAGAGGACTAACACCTGAAGTCTTGGGGAGAAGGTGTTTAATGATTGCAGGAGGTACAGGAATAGCATCGCTAATCATGTTGGCTAGTGGATTAAGAAGAGTAGGATCCCAAGTTGATATTGTTTGGGGGGTGAAAAATTCAGAGGGTGTTGGTTATGTTCCGCAGTATATCAAATCTCTAACCAAAAGTGACCTTACAATATGTACTGAAGACTGTAGCCAGGGTCTTTGTGGCAGTGTAATTGACTGCTTTAATGAAATTGATTTGAGTTTTTATGATTGCGTTATATCATCGGGGCCCATTCCTATGCTTTTGAAGGTTGGTGAACGTTGCCTTAATTCAGGGATCGATCCTTATTTAGTGGCTGAGGCTAAAGTTGAATGCGGAATTGGAATTTGTGGGAGTTGCTTATTGGGAAAAGAAGGCTTAAGGTTATGTGTTGAAGGACCTGCATTTAAAGCGTCAGAGGTTATTAACTTCCTTAGAGGTGTTCAGTACTGAATGTCCTAGAAGTTCAGGTTGCTGGTCTGAAACTGAGTCATCCAGTTATGAATGCAAGCGGAATTCTCGGCAATACGCCTGCTGGGATTAGAAGGCTTGGACTTATGGGTTTTTCTGGAATTGTAACTAAAACAATAACTCCTAATCCTAGAGAAGGGTTCCCTCCGCCGATAGTTGTCGAACTCCCTACAGGAGGTTTCATAAATGCTGTTGGTTTAGCGAATCCTGGGAAATCTGCCGTAAAACAGTTAGTGAAAAGTGGTAGAGAATTAGGTATACCAATACTGGTAAGCATCGCTGGGAGGGATACTGAAGATTTTATTGAGGTTGCTATTGAAGCTGAAGATGCTGGAGCAAGCGGTGTTGAGTTGAATTTAAGTTGCCCCCATACTGAGGGTTATGGAAATGAGCTGGGGGCAGATCCTAGGAAAGTTTATGAGGTGGTTAAAGAAGTAACTTCCTCTATTAGGATACCAGTCATAGCTAAACTTGGGGTATCTGACAGCGTATTAGGTTCTTCGGGGAAAGCATTAGAAGCTGGAGCACATGCCCTTGCCGTTATAAATACAATTAAAGCTATTCTCATAGATATCTATACACTTAAACCAGTTCTTTCAGCTAAGTATGGTGGAATGTCTGGACCCCCTATTCACCCAATAGCTGTGAGGGTTGTTTACGATATCTACAGAGAGTATGCCCCCGACATTATAGGTGTGGGAGGTGTAATAAACTGGCAGACAGCAGCAGAACTTATTTTGGCAGGAGCTAAGGCACTCCAAGTAGGTACAGGAGCCATAATTAATTCTGAAATAGTTAAAGAAGTTACTGTAGGACTGAAAAAATGGTTGAGAGAAATAGGATTTAGCAATATAATGGAAGTAGTAGGTATGGCTCATAAAGCCTAGCGAAACTGTTAGATATTTGATAGACGAATATAGATATTGATAGACATGAAACGACTTTACACAATGAAAGAGGCATCGAAGTTATTGGGAGTAACTATTAGGACTATTCAAAGGTGGGATAAAGAAGGGAAGATAAGATGTGTCAGAACTGTAGGTGGAAAGAGGAGAGTTCCCGAATCGGAAATAAAGAGAATTTTAGGAATTCACGAAGAAAGGAAAATAGTGGGTTATGCAAGAGTTTCATCTCATACTCAAAAGGATGATTTGGAGAGACAAATAGAACTTATCAAAAGCTATGCTAAGGGGAGAGGATGGGATGTAGAAATTCTTAAGGATGTAGGTTCTGGTCTGAAAGAAGATAGGAGGAATTTTCAAAAACTGCTAAAAATGGTAATGAACGGAAAGGTCTCAAAAGTCGTTATAGCATATCCAGACAGGTTAACAAGATTCGGTTTTAAAACGCTGAAGGAGTTCTTTAAAAGCTATGGAACAGAGAT
>CAZFVC010000078.1:0-5676 GCA_964522175.1 uncultured Desulfurococcaceae archaeon | reverse complement strand
GTCTTTTGAACTTACATGGCGGTGGAACACTGTCGCTGTGGTAAGTGACGGTACAAGAGTTCTTGGTCTTGGGGATATAGGGCCTGAAGCTGCCTTACCTGTTATGGAGGGAAAGGCGCTTCTGTTTAAAGTATTTGGAGGAGTGGATGCTATTCCTATTGTTGTTAGAGAGAAGGAGCCAGACAAACTCATAGAATTCGTGAAGAAGATTGAGCCTAGTTTCGGAGGAATAAACCTGGAGGACATATCAAGCCCTAAATGTTTCTATGTTCTTCGCAGATTGAGGGAGGAACTTAATATTCCTGTGTGGCATGATGATCAGCAAGGAACTGCCCTCATTGTGCTGGCGGCCCTCATAAACGCATTCAAGGTCGTTGGGAAGGAATTAAGGGAAGGAAGGATTGTACTGTACGGGTTTGGAGCAGCAAATTACGCGATTCTAAATTTCCTTAAGATGTACGGTGTTGATTTAGGTAATGTGCTTGTGGTGGAAAGACCTGGAATAGGCATTCTTAGCAGAACCCATCCAGAGTTAGAATCATTCAAGCAAAGAATGCCTCATTGGTATGAGGCTTCCTTAATAACAAATAGAGATGGTTTGCTGGGAGGTCCTGAGAAGGCCTTCACAGGTGCGGACGCAGTTATTGCCGCTTCTAAACCAGGTCCTGGCACCATTAAGAAAGAGTGGATTAAACTAATGAGTGATAATCCAATAGTTTTCTCTCTCGCTAACCCGGTACCTGAGATAAATCCTTTTGAGGCCAAGAGTGCCGGCGCAAAAATAATTGCCACGGGAAGGTCAGATTACCCGAACCAGGTTAATAATTCCTTAGGCTTCCCAGCGATGTTTCGAGGTGCTCTAACCGTGGGAGCCAGAAAAATAACTAACGGTATGTGTATGGCTGCGGCGGAAGCTCTGGCTAGGTACGCAGAAAGGAAAGGACTTAGTGAGGAATACATAATCCCGACAATGGATGAAAGGGAAGCCTTGTTTGAGGAGGCTGTGGCAGTGGCAGAGAAGGCAATTAGTGAAGGCGTGGCGAGGATAAGTTTCTCTAGAGATGAGTTGAGGGAGAGAATAAGGGAACATATGAGCCTGATGGTAAGTGATCATTAACGTTAAAAAAGAGTTCCCTCTCCTAAAAAGGGAAAGAATGTGAAGGCGAGACTAGACTGTATAGTATGTGTCGCTAAACAGACGTTAAAGGCATCGCGAATGGCGACTAGTGATTTACAGATTCAAGAAAAGATCCTGAGGGAAGTTTTACGAAGGCTGAGTGAAGCTGAATGGACCAATACACCGCTAGGTCTCGGGAGAGAGCTCCAGATCTTCAAAATAATAAGAAAATACACTGGTGTGGAGGATCCTTATCTAGATGTCAAGAAAAGAAGTAATGGGGAGGCTTTACAGCTTCTTCCATGGGTAAGGAAGATTGTTCAAGAGAGTGATGATTCTTTAAGAGCTTCTGTTCTGGTCTCAATAGCAGGCAATATAATAGATGCCGCAACTGTCGATGAATATGACCTTAAAGCCACAATTCTGGAAACCTTGGAAACAAAGCCAAGAATAGATCATTATGAGCTTTTGAAAGAAGACGTGAAGGGAGCTGAGACCCTTCTGTATTTTGCTGATAATGCTGGTGAAATTGTGTTTGACAGGCTACTTATTGAGGAAATGATCCGGTTTCGAGGTAGGCCCTTCAAGAAAGTTTCATTCGTGGTTAAGGGGGGCCCAATAATAAACGATGCGACTATTGAAGATGCTTTGATGGCCGGTATTGACAGGATACCTAATGTCAAGATACTTAAAGTCTCTAATGGGGATGAATCTACGGGTCCTGATATTCTTTCGGAGGAAGTCAGGAACTGGCTTGAGAATCATGATTTAGTATTATCTAAAGGCCAAGGTAACTATGAGGATCTGAGCGAGGTCGGTACCCCCTACTTCCTTCTGATGATCAAGTGCCCAGTTATTGGCGATGACATAGGGGTTAATGTAGGAGATATAGTGATTATGAGAGGAAATAAAAACGCTTAACTTTGGGTTTATGTAGAGCAAAGGTGATTATTGGCCATGAGAAAATCAGCAGATATAGACCTAAAATTCGTTGTATTAATCTCTATATTCATAACAAGCTTAACATCTGCGAACTTTTTGGCATCTAAGATTGCTCTCCTAGGAGAGATTGGAGGTGTTCTGCTACTGGTTCCTACGGGTGTTCTGGCTTACGCGGTAACATTTACTACTACTGATATTATTGCGGAGTCTTACGGTAGAAAAATGGCTGGGAAAGTCGTTTTAGCTGGTTTCTTAACCCAAGTTTTAATAATTATTTATTCTTGGGTAGCCGTGGTTTTGCCGACAGCACCCTTCTTGGTGGAGGAGCATGAGTGGTTTAATGAAGCTTTTTCTATGCTGGCTACTTCTCCTCCCAATATAGTGCTGGGTTCGTTAGTGGCCTATATTATTAGTCAGTTTCATGATGTGTGGGCCTTTGATAAATGGAGAAGAATTACTAAGGGAAGATGGCTTTGGTTACGGAATAATGCAAGCACTTTGGTAAGTCAGCTGATTGATACAGCAATCTTCATAACACTTGCCTTTGCTTTGCTCCCTCCGGCCTTAGGAGGTACTTTCATCCCGTGGAGTCTAATCCCAGGGGCAATACTTGGTCAATACATAATCAAGGTGGTGATTGCTCTTCTTGACACTCCATTTGTTTATCTAGGGGTTTACTTGGTAGGAAGAGAGGTGAAGGTTAAGTGATAGGAGTACTTGTTGAAGAAGATAAGTTAGGGAAAAGGGCAGTAGTTATTCTAAAGGGATTTCCGTGTTCTTGGGGGAGATGTATTTTCTGTCCATTCATAATTGAACAGAGCTGCAGGACAAGCGAGATAATTACCACTAACTCTGCAGTGATTAAACAGGCAATAGAGGTCGTTGATAAGCAGCAGATCGATAGAGTAGCTGTATTTAATGGCAGTAGTTTTCACGAGCTTCCATTTGTTTCTATAGATGAACTTGCTTCTGTTTCTAAAGGGCGAATATTTGAGATTGAGGAGAGGCCTGAGTTTGTGAATAGAAGGAGTGTGGTGTCTTTACTTAAACTTCTTCGGCCGAGGAAACTAGTTATCAGGATAGGTTTTGAAAACTATTATGAATCCATAAGGAATGATTACTTGAGGAAAGGAATTCCTCAGTCTGAGATCTTAAGAATTGCAGAGCTGAGGAGAATGCTTTCAGAAGAGGGGCTTCCAATTGAATTATGGACATACGTACTTTTCGGTATGGAAGGAATATCTGAAGAAAGTGTGAAGTATTCAGTCATTAAGTTTAAGGAGATTCTTGACGGTGTAATAGCGGTGAAATACCATAGATATCTGCCTATTCATCCTGAAGAATCCTCTGTATCGAAGGATCTTGCTGAGTTCCTAGAAAGGGAATGTAACCTAGTTGACTGGGGAGGTGAAGAATGGGTTTTTGGAGGCGAGGAACGTGAAGATAGGGAAGAAAAAGATAGTGTGTGAGGGAGTGGAGGAGGTTATCTGGAATGGTGAAGAGCTTGACTGGGTGAGGACGGACATAAGAGAATATCTCCGCGGAGTAGGAGTAAAGTATCTGCTCAATAGGTACTTTGAGGAAGGATGGTTGAAGATTTTAGAAAAGTATGCTCCTCAAAAAAGATATAGGCTGGGACTTATAATCCCATGCAGCTATGGGAAACCCTACAGCCAGTCCTTCATACATTACAAAATTAGGGAAATTATCAAAGACTTCATAAGGAATGGAGACATTCATGAAATCATCGTAACTAATGCAGGGGTGGTCCCGAGAGAGCTGGATGAATACTGGCCTTTCTGTGCTTATGATTGGAACCCGAAGTATGAGAATGAAGCAATCCGTGAATGCTACACAGAAGTTTTAGCGTATAGGTTAGAGCATTATCTTCGTGTTCATGGGGGAAGCTATGTTAGCTTGGCTTCTTATCTAAGGTGGGATAGCGATTCTTGGAAAGCGGTGAAATTAGTTTCGGAGAGAATTAATAGGGAGATCCCCAATCTGGCTCCTGTTTCCGTCCCTAGGGATGAAGTTGAGGAGGCTTCCTTGAATGGTCTTTATGAAGATCCAGACTTAGTCTTAATTACTCCTACAGCCCTTCGAAACCTCAGGAAAGGTATTGAAATGCTTTTGAGATGATAGTAATGAAGAAATGGTGGCAAGCTGAAGATTACACTATTCGGGAGAGAATTACTTTGATCTTGACTGAAACTAAGGATCCATTGACAGCAGAGGAGATCGCCATAATGTTGGGGGATAATCTAACCACCAAAGAAATATATGAACACTTGAGTCACATAGCGAAAAGTGTTAGGAGAAATTTGCCTAGATATCAACTGGTTATGAGGCCTCCATACTGCAAGAAATGTGGCTATGTGTTTAAAGATATTCGTAGGCCTAGGAAACCCAGTAAATGTCCACGGTGTAGATCTACATGGATCGCTGAGCCTGCCTTCATAATAATTCCGCGGGAGTAGCCATGATTTTTAATGAAGTGCTTATTTTCATTCTTGTATTCCTTGGAGTAATCGACGCAGCTGTCTGGGTATATGCATATCTTTCAGTGAAGAAGAGTATAGCCTATTTAGGTAAGCATGGGCTATGCCGTGAAACGAACTACTTGGAGAACTTCTCAGTTATTATACCTACAAGAAACGATGAGAAGACCATTGGAGACACACTTAAATCTCTAATGAATCAGGGGGTTAAGCCGAGAGAGATAATTATTATAGACGATGGAAGTAGTGACTCAACACCAAAGATCATTGCGTGGTTTAAGCAGCAATACAAAATAATAAAGTATATCAGAATTGACCAGCTCCCAAAGGGATGGACACCTAAGGTCTACGCTTTATATAGAGGAGTCTCTGAAGCCAGGTCTGACCTCCTAATTTTCTTAGACGCAGATGTTGAACTGCAGGAGAATTGTCTAAGAAGTTTACTGTGCTATGCTGATAAGGGCGGGATTGCTTCACTAATGCCTCGATTTATCTGTAATACAGTTATCTGTCGGTCTCTGGAAACTGTGCTTACGACATTCTCGCATGCATTCCTAGGATTTCATAGAGTTTTTGATTCTAGAGATACCCTTGCATGGTTCTATGGTTGCTGTTGGGGTATAAGGCGTGACTATCTCCGCATTCTCGGAGCTTTTGAAAGTGTGAAAGGAGAGTTAGTTGAGGATAAGGCATTGGCAAAAATTGCTAAGAAGAAAGGAGTGCCTATTAACGTAATTGATGGTTCCGGATGCTCATCTACAGTATGGTACGGAACCTTAAAGGAGAACTTATCTGCCCTTACAAGGATTCTCCACTCCTTTGGATCAAATCCTTTTAAGTCCTTGTCTGCCTCATTACTAATCTTCATAGGTTACTATTATCCATTAATATCGATCTTGGCAGGATTAGTCCTGACGGAGCATCATCTAATAGAATTGGGTGTGTTGACTTACCTAATAACTTCCTTTTCTCATATAATTGGCGCAAGAATCAACCGATATCCAATTTACTACATCTTCACTTATCCGGCCACAGCCTTCACTTTGCCTTTATCCCTTATCAAGGCATTAAAGAGCAGAAAAATTGTTGAGTGGAGAGATAGAAGCCTGAAATTAGGTG
>CAZFVC010000077.1:1444-5710 GCA_964522175.1 uncultured Desulfurococcaceae archaeon | reverse complement strand
TCTTAACGTACTTGGCAGCTACTGTAAGTGCTGCTAAACCAGATTTCATATCAGCCGCTCCTCTACCATAGATCCTGCCGTTAGCCATTACTCCTTCGAATGGATGGTACTTCCAGTGCCTCAAATCACCTGGTGGTGCCACATCCAGGTGTCCGTTGAATATTAATGAAGGCCATTCACCCGAACCCCTAATAACACCTATGACGTTACCTCTGTTTTTATCTATCTTCTGTATTTCAACCTCATCAAAGCCGTTCTTTTCCATCCAAGACGCTAAGAATTCTGCCGCTTCAAGCTCGTTTCCAGGTGGATTAACGGTATTTATTCTGATTAAGTCCCCAGTTAATTTTATCACGTCATCTCCTATAGAATCTCTTACGCCCATTTCTGATCCCTACATTATTGTTTTATTGATAGTTAGCTCTATATTCATTACTCCTTACAAATTAGATAATTCCTCAACCAGTATGCAATGAACCTTAGCCTCTAGACAAAGAGGTAAATAAAGTGTAATTTTTATTCTTTGGTTTGGCTAAATTGTTTTGGATCTCTTGGTTTGCTCCGTTTTGTATTTCATGCAATCAAATCGTACGAAGTTCCCCACACAAATAGCGTGAATAAGAGACCTACTACTGTTCCGGGTTCACTACCCCTCAAGTCTATACATATTTTTAGTGGACTTTAGGAAGGGTCTTATACTTCTCTACTCGGTATTTGCGGTAGCAATGGCTTGCATACCTAAGGTGCTGAAGACTATGTCGAAAACACCTAGGTTCGATCCTAAGTAGGCAGGAGCTCGTAGTCAAGGCCATCCGTTACACAAGCTTTTCCTTAATACACCACCCTACTGACCTTCATGCATGAGGTCGGGCAGCTGTAATCGCTCCAAAACTTCTTGACCCAGAACCCCCTCTTAGCTGTTTCGTGGAGGTATTCGGGATTATCATCCTCTACGAGGGTTAGGGCGGAATGGATTAGAGAGCACACCTTCACACACTCCGGATTCTCGCCGCACAGGTCGCAGATTAGAGAAGATGCCTTAACCCTGTTAAGACATGGAATCTTCCCGGGACATACATCAACACATAATCCGCAGAGAATACATTTATCCTCATTAACTAAAACAGCACCTGTCTTGTTATCTACATTTAAAGCCTTAATAAGGCATGCCTCAACGCAGAGGTAGTCAGGACCCTACTGACATACTGAGGGAACCATAATGCTGGAAACAAACTCAGAAACCCTAATACGTGAAGCTTCCGGCCATACAGATCCCTCATGCTTTAAGGAACACGCAATTCCACATAGGCCGCAACCAGAGCACTTCTCATAATCTATATGAATACGTATATTCGAGAGAAAAACACAGTTAAATACTTAAGATTTAAGATAAACATATAAAATCGACCTGTGTTAATTAGCTTCCTACAATTTCAGTAGGATGTTTTATATTTTCTCTACCACATCACGTATTATTTTATATACTACGTTATTTCGTAAATTTAGTATTATTTTTCCAAAAATAATGGAAGTAATGTAAAAATTATAAAAATTTATTAGTTCCTAAACTCGTAAATAAAAGGGTATAAACATGGATCAAGTTTTGGAAAGGCTTCTCAGCACCTACACTAAAAGAACCCCTACCTCAAAGAAACTCTTTGATGAGATGTCCAAGCTCTTCCCTGGTGGGGTTAATAGCGCCATACAGTTCTTCCCTCCCTACCCGGTGATTGTGGAGAGAGGGCTCGGCTCTAGGCTTTGGGACGTTGACGGCAACGAGTATATAGACTACGTAATGTCTTACGGGGCTATGACTGCCGGGCACAGGAACCCTAAGATAGCTGAAGCAATAATTAAGATGGTTAAGGAATACGGAACCCTCCTAGGTGCTCCCACCCCGCATCCAGGCGAGCTAGCTAAGGAGATAAGGTCGAGAATACCTGACATGCAAATGATTAGGTTCACTAACTCCGGCAGTGAAGCCACAATGTACGCATTAAGGGTGGCTTGCCTAGATTACCTGACGCCAACTCTGTAGCCAATTGTTTGTCCACTTGACAGCCTTATCCTTACCGTATATGTTTTCAGCTGATCTGGCTCCATAATATCCGTGTTTCTACTTCAGTATTATCACACTGTCAGGGGGTGACGTGTCCTACTTGCTTGGGACCTTCTTAATTACTTTACCTGCCTTAACCTTTGTGGCGGAACCGTTCCAAACCGCAGGGGCTCCATTAACGAATACATACTTAACGCCCCTACCGTATTTCTCAGGGCTCCTCATGCTGGCCTCGTCTCTAATACCTTTAGGATCAAATACCGTGATGTCTGCCCAGTAACCCACTTTTATCTTCCCCCTCCTTTCCAGCCCGAAAACCATTGCCGGCAGGGAGGTCATTCTCCTCACAGCCTCCTCCAAAGGAATCAGCTTTTCATCCATGACATACTTTCTGATGACCCTCGGGAAGGTGCCATAGGCTCTCGGATGCGGGTTCCTTATTAACTCGTGCCCTGGTCTGTGGCAATTATGGTCTGTCCCGATAGAGACCCAAGGCTGCCTAATAAAGTGGCGGAGGTCTTCCTCACTCATTGATAGGTCAAACATCATTACGGTACCGCGCTCTTCCTCAATAATGTCTAGTAATGCTTCGGTTGGTTGCTTCCCCATCGCTTTGGCTATTTCCGCTAGAGTCTTTCCCTCGTAGTTCTCGTTCTTGGTTCCTGTGGCGGATATGTAGACATTTTCTGCACCAATGTCTGCTAACCAGTTGTGCCATCCCGATGACCTGTGCTCCAAGTCATGCAGTATTTTCTCACGGGTCTTCGGGTTCTTTAGCCTGCTGATTAGCTCATCAATGCCGCCTTCTTGAACCCATGGAGGAAGAAAGGACGTGAGCGGTGCTTCCCCGAATGTGTACGGGTAGACATCGCCGAATACCTCTACGCCTTCTTTTCTGGCCTTGTTCACTAATGCAGTTACCTCGGTACTGCGCCCCCAATTAATTTTCCCCATGACCTTTAAGTGGGAGATCTCTACTCTGACCCCAGCCTTCACACCAATCTTGATGGCTTCCTCCACAGCATCTACAACCCCACTTCCTTCATCCCTGATGTGGGATGCGTAGACCCCCCTGTACTTAGCTACTACTTTGGATAACTCGATGAGTTCGTCAATCATAGCGAACTCTCCAGGAGGATATTCAAGTCCAGTACTCATTCCAAATGCTCCTTCGCGCATGGCTTCTTCAAGTAAAGCCTTCATCTCGTCCAGTTCGTCCTTGCTCAGGGGATCAGCCGACATTCCTTTCACTGCTATTCTGAGAGTGCCGTGCCCCACTAGCGGCGCGAGATTTGTGTCTATCCCGCGAGACTCCACAATGCTGTAGAACTCGTTTAGGCTACTCCATGTCCAAGCATTGCTTGGTTGAGCTCCGAATGACATTTCTAAGTAATCTAGCAAGATACTGAACGACCTTTTGGTGATGGGAGCAGGTGAAGAGCCGCAGTTACCGACGACTTCTGTGGTTATTCCTTGATATAGCTTATTCTCACATTCTGGACACATTAAAATTGTCTCGTCTGTGTGGGAGTGTGCGTCAATGAAGCCGGGAGTAACAACCAGCCCCTTGGCATCCACAACTACGTCTGCATCGGAGCGTGGTGCCTCCTTACCCACGAACACGATCCGGCCTTCCTTAATCCCTACATCGCCAAGAAATCCTGGCCGACCAGACCCATCAATTATTAATCCTCCCTTGATGAGGTAGTCGTACCTCACCGTCATATTCATCAATATATTATGTGTGATTTAGCATTCATAAGCTTTAAGGCCGTTAAGAAGCATGTTAAGTTCTACTACACATTCTATATGAAGAAAGCACTACCTCTCTAACATTAAACTTATTTAATGGTATTGCTAACAATATCAGGGTAATCCTAGTGTCTATACATTGGGATTACACCGCCGTAGTAGGAATTTATCTTGCCTTAACGATAGGAATAGCGTTCTACTATGGAAGAAAAGAAACAAGGACAATAGCAGACTTCACCGTTGCTGGAAGAAGACTTGGTACTATTGTAGTGTTCCTCACATTGCTGGCATCCATGATCGGTGCGGCATCGACAGTAGGTTACACGGGATGGTACTGGATTCGTGGGGTTTCACAACTTTGGTTCGAGATCGGCACCATAGTGTCGGCCCTTATCTTCCTATTCTACCTAGCACCAAGAATCAATGAATTCGGTTTCAAGACGGGAGCGACCACA
>CAZFVC010000077.1:0-1344 GCA_964522175.1 uncultured Desulfurococcaceae archaeon | reverse complement strand
ATTCTACCTAGCACCAAGAATCAATGAATTCGGTTTCAAGACGGGAGCGACCACACCCGCCCACTGGATGGAGTATAGGTATGGAAGAGCAGCGAAGTACTACACTTCCGTACTTCTGATTATCGGATATTTGGCGATAACGGCCTTCCAGTACATGGCTATGGCAACGATCTTTACAGCTGTGACAGGCATTCCCTACGAGTGGGGACTAGCTATAACGGCAATTATAGTGATTCTCTACACCTCGTTTGGAGGGCTGTGGGCAGTCGCTAGCACCGACGTCCTTCAAGGAACACTTACGATTATCGGTATATTGTTACTTGTACCATTAGCGGTCATGAAGGCTGGTGGGTTGGGCAACATTCTGGCCTCAGTCCCTCCCGAACATCTCCAGCCATTCGGTCACGTTACTATGGACAGAGCGATAGCATATGCCTTCGTGTTCCTTCTAGGTAGCATACCGTTGACTGAATTTTGGCAGAGAGCATACGCCTCGAAGAATATAAAGACAGTGAAAAGGTCTTTCCTGCTGCTCCTTTTGGGTGAGGAGGGACTGATATTCCTAATGCTCTTTGTCGGCTTAGCTGGCAGAGTACTATACCCCAACTTCCCGAACCCAGAGCAACTACTACCTCATATGATTATAGAACTAATGCCTGGTGTCTTAGGTGCATTCTTTATGGCGTGCCTGATCGCCATAATAATGGGTACAGCAGACTCCACACTCCTCGTCACAGGTGTCATGCTTGAGGAGGACATCTACAAAGACCTGAAACCCAATGCTACTGAGGCAGAAAGGCTGAAGGTGGGCCAGATTTCGACGTTCATATTTGGTATTCTGGTGCTGATTCTAGCGTATGCTGCCCCCACAATGTTTGACATATGGGTAATGAGTGCGGACATAGTAGGGGCTACGGTTGCAATACCTATGCTCCTAGGGTGGATTTGGAAGAGACCATCAGGTGCTGCATGCATAGCATCAATAACTGCTGGGTTCATAGGTTGGGCAGCAGCATATCTAGGAATTAGTGCTTGTATACCCTACATTGGTGACGAACCGATACTTCTCGGTGGATTGCTGTCGCTGATCGCCTACGTAGTGGGGGCGTACATATCGCCTAGAAAGGAGGTGCCACCCACATCCGAGTAAAAACCGGGGTTCAAGGGCTGAATAAAAGTAATTAAGCCCTTTTTATCCCATGCCCCCCTTCTATTATTTTTAGACCTGCTTCAGATGCTCTAGGAACTCAATGGCCATGATAGCATATACCGCAGTGCCTACCCATAATGCGTCTTCATCTACGTCAAACTTCGGGTGATGTTCTGGGTAAATTATTCCTTTAT
>CAZFVC010000076.1:0-5745 GCA_964522175.1 uncultured Desulfurococcaceae archaeon | reverse complement strand
AGGAAGCTGAGGGGGTCAAGAACCCACGCATGGGGCTCCGTAGGCAGCACAGGAAGTCCGGGAGCAAGGGAGGAGTAGGTGCCGTAGGTTTCATGAAGCATAAATGGACATGGACAGTTAAGTACTACCCCGACTGGTACGGGAAGCACGGATTCACTAGAGCCCCAGCAATACAGGTAAAGATAAATGGTATTAACGTGAGCGAGCTTAATGAGGTTGTTCATGAACTCGCCGCAAGAGGAGAGATAGAGAAGCAGGGAGACCTCTACGAAATAGATCTCGGGGTCCTAGGGATAAATAAGCTCCTCGGAAGAGGGAAGATAGACCTGCCTGTGAA
Source organism: uncultured Desulfurococcaceae archaeon (assembly GCA_964522175.1). Taxonomy (GTDB): domain Archaea; phylum Thermoproteota; class Thermoprotei_A; order Sulfolobales; family NBVN01; genus CAZFVC01. The sequence goes on along the minus strand of CAZFVC010000076.1, from coordinate 5,408 downwards.
GGTCAGGGTAGCTTACGCCACTGAGAGAGCGGTAAAGAAGGTTGAGGAAGCAGGCGGTGAAGTAATCCTCACCTCCAAGGAGGAGGAAACCCAGAACTAATGTATTAAGCTTATAATCACACCAGTTTATTCCGTAAGGGACTGAGGATGGGTTGGCTGGACGCCTTCGCTAAAATAGGTGAATATTTCCCCTCACCGCCTAAGGCGGCGAGGAAGCCTGACCTGAAGAAAAGGCTTATCTACACAGCATTAGCGCTCGTTGTTTACTTCGCGCTCGCATCAACACTAGCATTCCCCCTCGCAGCATTCCCGGAAGCTGAAGGCGTTCCACTACCCGAAATAATTAACGTAATATTCGCCTCATCCAGAGGGTCAATAGCCCAGCTGGGTATAGGGCCTCTAGTGACTGCGGGACTAATCATCCAGATCCTTGCAGGAGCGAAAATAATTGACCTCGACCTAACCGATCCCGCGGACAGGAAACTGTTCACCCAGGCCGAGAAAGGTATGGCCTTCCTCATAGCTGTGGTGGAGGGCCTAGGGTTCGCTATGTACTACAGGCTTCCCACACTCATAACTGCGGCAATATTCCTGCAGTTCGTGCTTGGCGCGCTCATACTCATAATACTTGATGAAGCAATCCAGAAAGGCTGGGGAATAGGTTCTGGAGTAAGCCTCTTCATTCTCGGAGGTGTAGCAAGGACGGCCCTATGGTCAATGTTCTCACCTCTCGTAGTATCGAGCGAGCAGGCGAACTTCAGCCAGTACTACGGCTTCTTCCCATACCTGATAGACGCGTTAAGCAGGGGAGCTGTAGACACCTACAGACTGTTCTTCGGTTACTACAACCTCCCGCAGATAGGTGTGGTCACACTCCCCACAGTAGTAGGGCTCATAACGCTGTTCGCCCTGATAGGCGTGCTTGTGTATCTGCAGCAGATGAAGGTGAATATACCTGTCACGATGCAGAGGCTTCCCGGAATAAAGAGCAAGGTCCCGCTCCAGTTCCTCTACGTAACCAACATACCTGTCCTCCTCATAGGTATTGTTGTCTCCGACCTGGTCCTAATACATAACCTGTCTGCGGGATGGCTCCAGTCATGCTGCCCCTGGCTGGCTGGCGGTCTCGAAGCAGTTATACATTACCTCACAATACCGCAGACACCACTAATACTGTTCGTCGACCCGCTAAGGGTCGCTATATATTCAGTCATATTCATAGGGCTGGCCCTCCTATTCGGGCTTATGTGGATTGAGGTGGCGGGCCTGGGACCGGACGCCCAGGCAGAAAACCTGGTTAAGTCAGGACTCCAAATGCCCGGCCATAGAAGGAACCCGAAGCTCCTCAGAGGGGTTCTCGCCAAGTACATATATCCCCTCACAATACTTTCCTCAATAATTGTAGGCATAATCGCTATAGTGGGCAACATATTCGGCGTGTACGGCTCGGGAATGGGTATACTGCTCGCCGTAGGTATAATTAACCAGCTCTACACCCAGATAGCTTACGAGAGGGCGCTCGAAACATACCCGCTCCTCAAGAAACTGATAGGGGAGGAGTAATGAGTGGGTCAGACAACCTGAGGGTAGTCGTAATAGCTGGACTGCCCGGGGTAGGTAAGTCCACAGTCCTCGGAATAGCTAAGGAAACCCTAACAAAGGAAGGATTCGTTGTAGAGACAGTTAACTACGGAGACTTCATGGTGAAGAAACTCATACGGGACGGCATTGTTAAGAGCAGAGACGAAATAAGGAAGCTCCCCCTCAGCAAGCAAAGGGAGATACAGAGGGATGTCGCTAGGGAGATAAGGAACTACTTCGAAGGTAAGGCCCGTGAGGCCGGGGGAAGCATGTTCATAGGCTTCATAGACACCCACGTCCTCATAAAGACCCCTACAGGTCTATGGCCCGGGCTACCTGAATACGTTGTTAAGGAGGTAAGGCCCGACTCGATAATACTTGTGGAGGCTGCCCCCGAAGAGATCGTTGCGAGGCAGCTCCGCGACAAAACAAGGTACAGGGCCGACTACGCGGACCCGAAACTTGTTCAGGAATTAATGGATCTGATGAGGTCCTTCGCAATATCTAGTGCTGTCCTCGTAGGGGCGTCAGTAGGCTTCATAAAGAATAAGGAAGGTAAGGCGGATAAGGCTGCGGAGCAGCTCGCATCCATAATAAGGGGCCTCTGAATGATATCCCTAATATATATTCTAGGCGTTCTCCTCGCGCTCCTCCCATGGACATGGCTCGCCAAAATCTATGCAGACAAGATAAAGCTCCGTGAAACCCTCAAAGAAATAAATGAGCTGAAGGCGAAGATAGCTGAACTACCTCCAAGCAAGGAGAAGAGGAGGAGGATTCTGAAGCTCAGGTACGAAAAGCTGAGGAAGAGAGTCAGCAACTTCTTCATGATTAACCTAATCATTCTGTGGGGAGCTCTCTTCATGGGTATAGTGATAGGGAGGTACTTTGTGCTAGCCTACGCAGACTTCTTCAACATCCCTCCATACATACCCTCACCGATAAACATACCCTACATAACTCAGGACGGGTATCTAAGCGACCTAACCCTCTTCTTCGCAGTAATCCTGGCCTACCAAGCCCTACACAACAAGGTCACGGGAGTCTCCCTACTCCAGACTGGTGGCCAATAACCTCATAACGCTTTTAAGCAGTCTCAAATCCCTTCATTATAGGGAGGCATTATGGTGCGTCCAGGGCTCAGATCGCACTCAATGAAGAGGCTGAAGAGGAGGACGCCTGGCGGGGTATCGAAAACTCTCTACGTGAGGAGGAAGAAGGCCGTAGCGAAGTGTGCGGTCTGCGGAAAGCCTCTAGGCGGCGTGCCGACAGACCCTAAGGAGCTTAAGGGAGGCGGCAGAACAAGGAAGAGGCCTGAAAGAATGTTCGGCGGTTTCCTATGTCCCCAGTGCGCTGCAAGAGCCCTAAGGATTGCTGTGAGGACCCTCCCCCCATAAGGAGCTGGTTATTTTGATGAGTGAAGAAGGAAACAAGGAAAGCGTTTTTTGCAGTAAAGGCTTCGCCATCGCGGTAAGTGGGCTCCCAGGATCCGGGAAATCAACTCTTGCACGCAACCTTGCGAGGGAGCTCGGCCTAAGATATGTTTCTTCAGGCCTCCTCTTCCGGAGCCTAGCCAAGGAAAAGGGGTTAAGCCTAGTCGAGTTCACTAAGAGAGCTGAGCAGGACTACGACATAGATCGATACATAGACGCGAAAGCGCTGGAGGAGGCTAAGAAAGGATGTGTCGTTGTTGATGGTCACATAGCTGCATGGATAGTTGGTGAGCACGCCCACCTAAAAATATACTTAGACGCCCCACTGGAGGTGAGGGCTGAAAGGATAGCTAGAAGGGATGGCAAGCACTTCCAGGAAGCGCTGGAGGAGGTCAGGATAAGGGACGATTCGGAGGCAAGAAGGTTCAGGGAAATATACGGGATAGATGTGAGCGACCTGAAAATATTTGACGTAGTCATAAACACAACCAATCTGGATGAGGAGGCGTGCCTAAGAATCTCCCTCACAGCCGCGAAACACATAGCGAGGAAGCTTCTAGGTATTCGGGAAGACTAAGTAAAGCTTAAAGCCGAACCCATATACCTGTGTTAGGTGTCGAATATGGCGGCAATTGAAGTAGGGAGAATATGTGTCAAGGTGCTCGGCAGGGAGGCCGGCAGGAAGTGCGTGATCGTCGACATAATAGACGAAAATTTCGTTCTCATAACAGGGCCCAAGAACATTAGCGGTGTGAAGAGGAGGAAGGCCAACATAAACCACATAGAGCCCCTAGACAAGAAGATTGACATACCTAAAGGCGCCAGCGATGAGGAGGTCGCTAAGGCGATAGCGGAGGCGGGCCTCGAAGACTTCATGAAGCAGAAGGTTAAGGTAAGCAGGAAAGAAATACTTGAGATAAAGGCACAGTAATTTTTCTGTCCGCGAAGGAAATCACGTAATAAACTCCTCAACCCAATTATTTGGGATCAGAAATGTCGGTAGAGGAAGGACTGGACTTCGTGAGGAGGCTTGATGAGTTCGGGGAAGTAGGGAGGAAATGGGTCGTGCTGAAGGAGGCGGAAACTGACCCCCAGCATGGTAAGGTGCCTACGAGGAGGAGCCTTGAGGAACTGCTGAGGCTAGGGATAATCAACCTCGACAAACCCCCGGGGCCGACGAGCCATGAGATAGTGGCATGGCTGAAGAAAATGCTCGGCCTTAAGCGGGCAGGGCACGGGGGGACCCTAGAGCCGTAAGGCGGGGAAACCCTAAAACCACCGGAGTCCTGCCCGTAGCGCTGGAGGACGCCTCCAAAATCATAGGTTACTTAATGCTATCCACTAAGGAATACGTAGCTGTTATGCAGCTCCATAAGGAGGTTAATGAGGATAGGCTGAGGTCAGTCGTGAACGAGTTCGTAGGGAAGATATATCAGAAGCCGCCTGTGAGGTCCTCAGTTAAGAGGGCTGTAAGGGTGAAGGAAATCTACGAGATAGAGATACTGGAGATTAAGCACCCCCACGTACTCATGAGGATTAAGTGCGAGCACGGAACCTACGTAAGGAAACTTATACATGACATAGGGGAGGTTCTGGGTGTTGGGGCCCACATGAGGGAGTTAAGGAGGACGAGGACAGGCCCATTCAAAGAGGACGAAACCCTAGTAACGCTGCATCAGGTATCTGAGGCCCTCTACCTACACAAAACACTGAAGGATGAGGAGCCCCTCCGCAAAATAATTCTCCCTGCAGAATACGGAATCTCACACCTCCCGAAAGCTATAGTCACTGACGCTGCCGCATCATCCATAACTCATGGAGCGGACCTGGCGGTCCCGGGAATAGTGATGATTCATGAAGGGATCGCGAGAGGGGACACAGTAGCGATGCTTACCCAGAAAGGGGAGCTTGTCGCGGTAGGGATAGCCCAGATGAGTACCGAGGAAATACTTCAAAGAACTAAAGGAGTGGCGGTGAAAACCAAGAGAGTCATAATGAAGAGAAATGTCTACCCAAGAATGTGGAAAGGCGGTAAGAGTTTAAAGACCGCTAAATAAATCAGTATGGGGCCGGGGTGGCCGAGCGGTCTAAGGCGCCGGCCTGGAGAGCCGGTGGACTCCGCGTCCGCGCGGGTTCGAATCCCGCCCCCGGCGCCACTTCTCCGAAACTAATTAAGTTCCTCCATAAGCCTCCAGTAATCGCCAAGCCCAAACCTCTCAAGGGTTTCCTTCCTAGGCACGCCGTTCTCATCCCAACCAAGCATGCTGAAGTACTCTTTCCTCATCTCCAGGAACTTATCCTTATCGACCTTGGAGCCCTTATGAGGCCCTGTAGGCAAGGGCTCGTAGAACCTTGGAGGATTATCGTCGTCCTTACCCGGGACCCACTTAACGT
>CAZFVC010000075.1:0-5776 GCA_964522175.1 uncultured Desulfurococcaceae archaeon | reverse complement strand
CGTTAGCTTCCTTTCCTTCATCAATAAAGTTTTCCACCCCAACAGGCGATGCGTTAACAAGACTCTTAAGAATCCAGGACGGGTCATTAACTCTCTTATTTCGCGAAAGAAGATAAAGGATTTCCGCCTCCCTCCAAAGATCGGGTTTTATCCAACCACAGTTGTCTGTACCTAGTGCAACATCTACACCGCTCTCATAGATTATATAAAGATTTGGAATTCCGGACAAAAACCAGAGGTTGGATCTAGGACATAGCACGAGAGAAACCTTCTTCTCCTTCAATTCGTATATTTCTTCCTCAGTTAACCAGACACCATGCACTACTGCGTCTGGGGATCCAGCATCCATAAGTTTACGGAAATCATGCTCACTCCAAGTTTCTTGAGTCTCTGAAACATGTGAAAAAACAGCCTTCCCCAATTCTCGTGCGGTTCTGAAAATTGTATTCAACTCATCTGGATCGAAATATAGTGGGGATGAGATCCCTACACCGTTACTGAGCTCAAGCATTTTCTTTAGGTAATTCACGGTGAGCTTTCTTTTTAGGATCCTTGAAGGCATAGCTAAAACATAATGATATTTCATCCTTCGGTCATGATCTATAAGAAGACCGTTAATATCGAATTCCCTGAACTCAGCTATGAATCCTACACCGCTCGCCCTAGCCTCCCTAATGAATGCACTTATAATTCCACTCCATTCTTCCAGCCTTTTCCTGAGCAGCGTATATTTCAATCCATAGGGTTCACCTACTACAGAATCGATGTCCAGATCCCAGCCCTCCTCAGGTATGAGGCAGTCGAGGACATGGACATGCATATTGCTTAGCGGGGGCATAACGATGTGGGTTCTCAAATCAATACTGCCCCTTCCTCCTTTCTCAACGGACTCAATGGTTCCTTCATGTAGAACCAATGTGAGTGGGCCTTCCAGAAACTCTAAATCTTTCCCTAGAAAACCACCGCCGACAGTGATAGTTAGTTCCTTCATTGACCTCACATAATTATCTTACATGAATTTATTATGATTACTAGGAACCTTTCAAAGGGATGGGGATAGTGTTTGCGGGTAACTTCTTGGATCACGACGTAATCATGGATAAGAAGAACCGAATATTTGTTGTAATAGGTAATCAGCATCCTCCTAACGCAGTATTTGCTTATCTTAAGTATGTTCCTGTTAATCATCCTACACCTTGGAAGCTTCATGGTTCATGGTTTAGACGTGTTCTCACAGAGTATAGTGCTGAAGCTGTGAGATCAGTCACAGAGGAATATCTATTGATGGAGAAGGATCCTGTTTTCGATGCCATCATGCCTAAAATAAGGAGAGATGAGATTTGGAAGGTCTATAAGCCTCGAGAGAGATTTACACAGATTCGGAAGAAAGCTAGGGACTATCTAGAGCTCCTCCTTTTGGAGGCTGTGGACAGGCTGAGGGATAACTGTTCGATTCCTTCTGGAGCTCTAGGTGTAGGAGGATCTATTTTAGTCGGGATGCATAATCCCAGCGTCTCAGACATTAACCTCATTATTTATGGATGTAAACCTACTCTAGATATAGCTTTATGTGAAGATTTGGGTCTCGATAGGTTGAATCCAGAAACCCTTAGGGAAAGAGTTGTAAGGCATTCGCGGAGAACAGGGCTTTCTCCAGATACACTACTTCGTATACAACCTCACTTCCGTAACCTAGAATTAAAGGGGAGACCTCTAGGAATTTCTTTTGTTAAGACCATCTCTGAAAGATATGGGGAAAGGGTTCTTAAGCAGATGGGTCAAGTCGAAGTAATTGCTGAGGTCGAGGGAGGTGAATGCTACTCCCTTACTTACCCCTCAAGAGCATCTGTTGTAAGGGTGAAGAAAATTGTCAGGAAGTCTCCCTCAATAACGGAGGAGACATTAAGGATGAGGGAGGAGATCACGGAAATTCTTTCTTTCGACAGTATATTTAGTTATGCATTGTTCCGAGGCGGGGAAGTAAGAATTAAAGGGGTTCTGGAGAGGGTCTCTCCGGATGGAACCTACTTAATTTTGGTTGGTGGTTACGGAGAAAGGAGCTATGTAGTCCCAGTTTCTTGAGTTTTCTTCACCATGGGAAACGGTATAACCTCTTTGATTGAGGTTTCTCCAGCAAGAACCAGTACGAGTCTATCTATACCTACTCCCAAACCACCTGCAGGAGGCATTCCATACTCAAGTGCTTCCACAAAGTCCCAGTCAAAGGGATGAGCCTCTACATCTCCTTTCCTCTTTCTTTCCTCTTCCCTTCTGAAGAATTCCTCTTGGATAACAGGATCATTCAGCTCGGTGTATGCATTAGCCAGTTCAATTCCTGCAATATATAGCTCAAACCTCTCCGCATATTCAAGGTTCTCTCTGTGGGGTTTCGTTAGAGGGGACGACGAGGTTGGGAAATCTATAACGAAGGTTGGCTGCCTAAGGTGTTCCCTACCAACAAGCTTATCAAAGAGCTTCACAATCGCTCTTCCTCTGTCATACCCTCCCTTAAGTGTGATGCTATTTTCCTTAAGAAGCTCCTTTATCTGATCATCCGTCATTTTTTCGACATCAACCCCTGCATACTCCCTTAAGCCATCTACTAGCCTAATTCTCTTGAATGGAGGTGTAAGCTTAATCATGAATTCAGGCTCATTCTTCGGGTAAGGTAACTCTGTTTTTCCTGTTACTTTTTTAGCTACTGTACTGACGAGCTCTTCAGTTAGCCTCATTATGTCATTATAGTCAGCGTAGGCCTCATAGGACTCCATCATTGTGAATTCCGGGTTGTGGAGTACATCAATGTCCTCGTTACGGAAGTTTTTTCCTATCTCGAATATTTTATTGAATCCTGCCACGATCAATCTCTTCAGATAAAGCTCCAAGCTTATCCTAAGATACCACTCCTCATCCAGCGTCCATATCTTGGTTTTGAATGGACGTGCTGCTGCTCCACCATAAACAGGTTGAAGAACAGGTGTGTCGACCTCTATATATCCCTTAGACCACATGAATTTCCTTATCTCAGCAATAGTTTGAAACCTCAGCTTCATTAACTCCCTAATACGCGGAGTCATCATTATGTCTATGTATCTTTTCTTGTACCTCACTTCAGGGTCCATAAGTCTATGTCCCCATTTAACAGGGGGAGATCTAAGAGCTTTAGCGAGGAGCTGGAACCCCCTAATATTTATTGTTAACTCTCCTTTCTTGGTGAGGAAAAGCTCTCCGCGCACATTAATGAAGTCCCCTAAATCAACGGTTTTAAGGAATTCTTTGAAGGCGTCTTTGCCTATTTGCTTGGCGTTCAGGGAGCATTGAATGCGGTAACCGTTGTCAATAATGTCAAGGAAGACTAATTTTCCATGTCTTCTAATAGATACCACTCTTCCCGCTGCAGAGACTTCCGTGCCTAGCTTAGGTTTAGCCACAATTTCACTTACCGGAATAGGGTAGAATTTTGGGGAATGCGGGTAAGGATTTATGCCTTGCTTAAGTAGTTTCTCTCTCAGCCTCTTTCTCTGGTCTTTCTCAATACTCACTAAAAGCACCTAAGGAAGTAAAGAAGGAACAGTAAAATAGCTTCCCTTAATTACTCCCTAGTTATTCTCAGTTCCAGCATCCCCTTTCTTTTCCTTGCAGAAACTTTACTAGGATCTATCCTGAAGGGAAGCTCTATAATTCCTTGATACTCTTTAAAGCTTGTTCCTTCACCCCTGAACGGCCAGTCACTAAGCTTAAGAGTTTCCCTGAGCTTAGCAGTTACAACGACTTTATTCTCCACGAACTTCAGTTCTATGGAGCCCTCATCCACGTTTGGCATATCCACGTAGATTAAGTAATCCTTACCCTCCTCCCTAACGCTGTATAAGGGTTTAAGCACACCTTTACTAGTCCATGATGTTTCTAGAGTTTCTCCTAATTCCTCATGTAGCCTAGATAGTTCCTCCCTTATGAGTTCCCTAACATGCTTCTCAAAGTCATCAACTTTCTTCATCATTTTCTTTATTTCCTCATCCATGCCCTCACCCCCTAAATGTTTATGGGGGTAGAGTATTCGTAGTCCTTCCTCATTTCCGTGAGATTGGGTATTGCTGCCTTCATAGTGTCCCTGGCTTTAATCCTAATGATTTCCGCCTGCTCTATAAGTTCCTTAACATCTACGCTTTTCCCAATGATTTTCGAGAGGATTTCTAAGTTCTGCGCTGAAGCTTCGGGGTCAGGGAAATCGAAGAATGCTTCCGTAAGTAGCAGTAGGGACTCCATATTTGTTCTCATGGCTTCCTTCAGAATAATTGCATAAGGCCCTACAAGATACCCGTTTTCGAAAGGCATTATGTTAAGGTTCTTCACCCTTTCTTCTGTGTTCTCCGATGTAGCTACATAGTAGGTCTTAAGCTTCTCCAGCTCAAATCTGTTGGGTACTGGAAGGCCAGAAGTCATGAGAATGTATTTTACCCCTTTTCTTTCTAGATAGTCGTTAACGGCTCTAGCGAGAACAGGTATTGTCGGTAGAGAAGGCATGAATTCACTGTAAATAACGATGAGATTATCTTTACCGAAGATCCGGATGGGAGTTCTTAACTTCCTCTTGCTTACTACTAGAACAGGCGGCAGAGAGGAGTAGGAGTCTACACCGCCTATTTCCTCCATACCAGTTGCTTAATGATATGACCAGCAGCAATAACGCTCACTAGGCCTGAGTCAGGCAGAGCTATTATCCCGTAGCCCTCGCCACTCACCCTGAAAGGAGTGTATTCAATGAATCTGAAATCGCCTACATATTCCTCTCTGTGAGGAGCCATGCTTCCCCCGTATATTTAAAGGATTAAGAAGCTATAATAGTAACACGGGTGGACGGAGTGTTATTAGGGAAGGTATTGCCGGTGCTGATAGTGTTGACGATTATATTTCATGCCGCTCCCTACGCTTACGCAGCTGCAGGAATGGAGACTACCTCATATAGGCTCCTTCTGGATGGTTCGGCTATAATAACTGTAGTGGTCACCCCGCCTTCCAATGAAGACGTAATTGCTGTGCCTCTAGAGAAAGAATATGTGGATGGAAGTGTAGTGGCTTTCTCTAAGGAGGGTGTTCCCCTTATAGTAAATACCTCGGACGGAATGGCGTATGTAGATGTTTATAACACTACGGAGCTAGTCATAATAACTTACGAGGCAGTCTTAGGAAATGTGTCAGATGAAGGTATAATTAAAGTTCAGATAAACCCACTAAGTAAGGCAGTGGTATACCTCCCCCAAGATACTGCTCTCATCAGCGCTTCAGGCAATCCTGACATATCTGCTGAAAATGACACTATTTTACTTGTATACGCATCTGGCGGTAACTACACTATTGAGCTCTTCATGATTCCTCCCGTAACAACAAGCGGGATAACAACACCCCCAATATCGCCAACTCCTCCTCCAGGAGGGGGAGAGGACTGGACTTTCCGTGGATTGTTGATAGGTGGTATTATGGCTGTTGTTTTAGCAGCAGCTCTTCTGCTCTATAGAAGAAGGAAAGTAGGGAAGGTCGTTGAGCTTGAGATGCTGGAGGGTCTTGATGATAGGGATTTATCGATAATTAGAGCCTTGAAGGATAGAGAAATGTCTCTCTCAGATATTTCTAGGGCCTTAGGCCTTAACAAGTCGGTTGTTTGGAGAAGGGTTAAAAGATTAACTCAGCTGGGGTATTTAGAGAAAAAGATGGTTAAGGGGAAAACAATCTATACTCTCACAGGAAAAGGGAGAGAGGTTCTGGGAAGAAGTTAATT
>CAZFVC010000074.1:0-6073 GCA_964522175.1 uncultured Desulfurococcaceae archaeon | reverse complement strand
TCTTCCATAACTTTCCTCGCTAAAACCACTGGGTTTTTAGGGTACTTAACCCCGGCAACTGCACCTGCTCTTCTTGTAGGCCCCCACATGACACCTGCATCTAAGCTTACTTCTCCTCTTAAATCAACTACTGACCCTATACCTGCATTAAGAAGGCCAGAATCCTCTAGGACTTCAGTTGCCTTAACCACTGCATCTAAAGAATTTCCAGAAAGTAGCTCCTTACTACCTTCTCTAAGGGATTCGCTAATCACTTTCTTAATCTCTTCAAGGTTTTTCACATGTTTCCAAGTTCCTGCTCCTGCATGAACTACAAGAACTCCCCGCAAGTTGGCTACCTGAGAATTAGGATAAAAAGAAATGAAAATTTTTACTCCTCTATCCCTAGCCATTTCAGCAGGTTCTTTAATGCATGCACCTTAGCTATATTCTTCGAGCCTTCAGGCCCTGGTTTCTTCATGTAGAAGGCGTTTACTTCGTGTAGAGTTCCCGAAATTCCTCTGTCCGCAGCTATCTTCCCCAGCCTTATCAGGTCAACTATCGTGCCTGCTAGGGCCGGTGAGTCATTTATTCTCGCATTTATGTAGATGGAGTCTCTGAAGCCATTGAAACTTATATATGAGAGATGCATCGAAACGAATTTCTTGTCGCCTAGCGGTTCCAGATACCCTGTCGGCTTTATGTAGTGTGGTGGGTCATACCCTAATATGTCTTTAAGCATGCTGCTTTTCGTAGTTTCCTTCATTTTGTTTCTGCCGGGTTGTGTGAGTGCTAGGAAGTCCGTGTTTCCGCCTATATTGAACTGAACCACGTACTCCACATGTCTGTTTCTGTTGGCTAAATGTTCTAGGAGGTCAGCAGTCAGAGGGGTGGCTCCTGTAGCTCCATCGTCTCCGAAGACTACGGCTCCTGCCTCCTCAACTATCTGAAGTAGCCCTGGATTATTGGCTACAGGCGTCGGTATAGTATTGACGAAAGCGATTTTCTTCCCAAATTTCTCTGTATACTTCGCCACTAGATACGCATATACTTGAGTTGCGGACGCATTGCCTGATAGTATGCTTTTCTCCGCCTCCTCTTTCGATCTAAAGACTTTTCCTTCTTCAGTAGTTATTACGTTCACTACCACATCCGGATCAAGCTCTTTCCACTCATTGAGTATTTGCTCCATGGCTTTCTCTAAGCCTACCTCATCCTCTAAGCCTCTCCCCTCAAAAGGTAGGTCTTTCAAGGAGTTCAGGTGTAGCCCTCTCCTGACTTTAATTTCCTTGAGTTTCTCAGGTATATCGTACTCTGGGCCAAATATCACTTGGGCTAAGTCATACAGCGATTTCCCTACTTTGCTGTTATCCACATCGTACGTTGCCACTATCTCAAGGTCCTCAACGTCGTAAGGTAGCTTATATTTCGCTAACGGTATGCCGTACTTCTCAACTTTTCCAGCCTTTATCCTTTCGAGCCCGACCGCGAGATGAACCCCTACGTATCCGGCTCCAAGTAATATTGCCTTAACCATCTTGCATCACCTTTTAATAGTATTCTAATTGTTCAAAAAGCCAGGTATATAATTATGTTTCGAAATATAAGGTTTTTGTAAGCTAATGCAATTAACAAAATGTTTAAAATATTTTATAAAACTACTTTTCCTTCCTCATAAATACTTGAGGTTATTTCTTTGTAGGGAAGTATTTTAACACCTCTCGCCAGATATACTCCATCCTTGACTACAACATCATCTCCAAGAACGTTTCCGTCGCTTACCCAAACCCATCTTCCGAGATATGTTTTATCACCTATAATACTGCCTGAGATGAATGAAGCTCCCTCAGTTACCACGTTAGACATTATTACAGAACTCAATATCCTCGTGTTGGGACCTATTACTGAACCTCGACCAATTATTACCTCGGGGCCTATCACAGATCCTTCCTCTATAACAACATTCTTCCCGATATATACTGGGGGAATTATTTCGGTTCGTTCAGAGATTTTTGCAGATGCCTTAATTTCTGTTCCAGATGTGAAGTTATTTAACGCGTCAATATTGGCTATTAAGTAGTCCCTTGGGACCCCAATGTCGTGCCATATTCCTCGATGTACATATCCGTAAGCCACACCTTCCTTAACTAGTTTAGGAACCACCTCTCTGGAGAGACTGATTGGTGTTTTATTAGGGAAATATTTCCTTACTGCCTCTGGCTCGAACACATAGACACCGGCGTTAATTAAGTTGCTAATGAACTGATCCCTTCCTGGCTTCTCAATGAATTTAAGTATTTGTGAGTCGCTATTGAGCACAGCCACACCATAACGGGATGGATTCTCAACCTTCGTTAAGGCAAGTGTTAAAAGCCCTCCCTTCTTCTTGTGGAAAGTGATTATTTCTTTAAAGTTTATGTTAGAGAATATGTCCCCATAAACAGTCAGGAAGGGACCATCAATATCATATTCTTTCTGTATGAGTGGTATGGGTCCACCATCTCCTAAAGGCTTAATCTCTTCTGCATAATGTATCTTAACACCCAGTGCTTCCCCCTCTTCATACCTTGCTTTAATCATGTCGGCCAGATACCGAAGGGACAGTATTATCTCCTTTACTCCTGCTTCTGCCAGATTCCGCAGAATCCAGTCCATTAGAGGAAGGTCAAGTATCGGAAGAAGTGGCTTAGGTTTAGTGAGTGTGAGAGGCCTCAAACGAGTTGCAAATCCTCCTCCAAGCACGATAGCTGTCTCAATATTACTCAATCTAACACCGAAAATAATTAAGGCCCAATAAGAAAAAAACTTAGCTGGAGTAGAATCGGTTAATTTTTATTAAAGAAAGTTAATTCTATAGTTAAACAGTAAAAAGGAACTTTTATTTATTATGCATACATATATAGAAGGATAAAGATAGGGTGATTTTAATGGATAATGTAAAAGAGCTTCTTGAAGCTCTGAAAGAAACTAATTCAAGACTAGATCGAATAATCAAGCTGCTGGAGGATATTAGAAGAGGACTTCCTTCGTCCTATAGGAAGATGGCTGAGGTTGAGTCAGCGTTAAGTACAGGGATTCTGGATGCAGTCACCCTGCTCTCGGTACCTGATCATCTTAGGAAGACCTTAGTGGCTGTGGCTAAGCTTGGAGGGGAGGCAACATCAGAAGAAGTGTCTAAGACCACAGGACGTGCACGGGCGGTGGAGTCGGCTTACCTAAACCAGTTAGCTACTTTGGGTTATGTAGTGAAGGAGAGAAAAGGCAGAAAAGTGTATTTCATCATTCCGCAGTTTAAGGAGGAAGAATGAGGTTGTCTCCCTTGAAGACGATTGCTCTTCATTCGATCAGGGGAGGCACGGGAAAATCGGTTTTAACGGTCAATATAGCGTATTCGCTTGCAGAGAGAGGAGATAATGTACTTGTAATTGATTATGACCTTAATGCCCCTTCTTTGTACTATATGATGAAGAAACCCACGATAAAGGCATTTCTGAACGACTACTTGGAGGGTGAAGCTAAGAGCGAGGAAATAATTAGGGATATGAAAAGGATTATGGGGACGAAAGGAAAGTTTGGGATGATTTTCTCTAATCCATCTATCCCTGTAGTTAAGGAGGTTCTCACAAAGCCAAGAAGGTGGGAGATGGAGTCACTAAAACGAATTATTAAGCTCCTGAAATATCTGGATGCCCAAGGTTATGACTGGGTAATCATTGATGCGCCTCCAGGTCCACAGTATTCCTCGATTAATGCCATGGTCTCGAGTGATGTTCTGGTTCTTGTAACCACACCCGACAAGGTGGAGATATATTACTGCAAAACATTCTTGAAGGAAGTGTATGAAGGTATCTCGGCAGAGAAATACTTAATAGTTAATAAAGTCCCTGCCTCCTCACTTGATGAGGCTAAGGAGATAGGTAAAAATGTTGCGAAGGTTCTGGAGGGAGTAAAGCTTTTGGGAACCGTCCCCTACTATCCTGAAGTAGTGCTGTACAACGGTGAGAAGGTGATGGTTAGGGACTTCCCTCATCATCCCTTCAGTAAGCTCATAAAGCAGCTAACAGAAGACATCATTTCTTTCCTGCAACCTTCTTAGCCTTCTCTACGTAGACCAAAAGCTGTTTCTTAGTCACCCTCTCTTTAGGCAGGGTTTCAGGTAGCCTATAAATTGTGAATGATATTGCGAATATGAGGAATGTGCCTACAGTCAAGGTAAAGATATTTCCTCCTAAAAGGGAGGTTAAGATACCGGCGATCATTCCTGTCGATGCTGTAATAACACCTAGAGCGAATGTCCTTCCAAAATACTTGAGTGAAGGGATATCTATCCATGTAGTAATTATGTAGGGCACAATGAAGGCGTACCCCATAGCTATTAGAGAAGTGGAACCGACTATAGGCAGAAAACTGGTTGTTCCGGTAAGAGTATGTGCGTAAAGGGACAGAAGACCTACACCTAAAAATATGTAGCCGATTATTCCAGTTTCTTTTCTACCTTTAATGTCACACACCCGCCCACCTACAACGCTGAGCACGTATGGGATTATCATAAGAATGTATATGGGAGAGGATCTAAGGAATAAGTAACCCCCATCGCTCGAAAATAAGTGGAGCACACCACCCATTATGTATGTGAAGGTGAATAAGGGGAGAGCGAATGTATATCTCCGGTAGTCCCTAACGTGGACAGCTTTAGTGATGCCGCTTCTCTCAAGGCTTAGAAGAACTAAAGGAAAAACTGCAACCATGAGGAGAAGGAGTTGAGTGGCAGTGTTCCATATTGAGAAACCTGTTAAGGTATTGAAAGTTATGTGAAATATCATGCCTAGGAAGAACCCTACTCCGCTTACTAAACCTCTGTAGTAGACATCAACCTTTTCCTTTAGGAGGCATCCGAAGCCGAAAAGAAGGAATGAATGAGTGACTCCATTAATGATCCAGATTATATACATATGGAAAGGTGTCCAAGGATACAGCAGGTCACTTATTCCTAAAAGTAAGGCTGTACCTATTGTACCTAATGCTGCTATTACTTTGCACCGCGGCCTTATATAGTCAAGGAGTATTCCTAATATGGATGAGGTCAGAGCAAAAGAAAGTACGTACAGAAGCCCCGCTCTATTTGTGACAGTCTCCATAAATTCTGCTGCGTAGAAAGGGTGTATTTTGGAGGAAACCCATTCACCTAGGTAAGGGAGCCGGAAGGAGAAGATCATGGAGGCAAATAATATTGTCAACGCTATCTCTATCTTGAACTTCTTGATTTCACCGCACCATTCATTCATCGCTTCCAGTATCATTTGGTCATCGCGTCCAATTAGGAATATATTATAATAGTATAAGCTTGAACCGTTAATATTAGTATTGGCAACGTATTTTAATGTAAGCTTTAAAGAATGAAGTGTTTTCTACATAAGGTTAAGTATTATCCTAGGGGTGGTGGGGTAAGCCTCCACATATGTAATAGTTTTGCAGTGTTTTTTGAGTAAAGCAACCAGCTTAGGATTAGCCCTTATAGAGGATTTGATGGTGTATGCTAATTCACTCGCTGTAAGCATACTTTTGATTCGGGTATTGCATCTACTTGCTTCAATCCATTTTACTAAGCCTTCCTCAATATCCTCGTAGGGAAGCCGTGTAGCTTTTCCTCTTAACATCATTCTTCTCCTGAACTGGTGCTTGTCTTTATAGATTGCTGGACAATAATGGATGGTCAAGGATAAATCCTGCCGTAAAGCCCACTCCATTAATTGCAGAGCGGTGCCCTCAGTGCCTTTTACTGCTACGCTTCCCGGCTTTGGCTCAAGACCAAGCGCCTTTAAAGAATAGAAATTACCTTCACTTATTTCAAGCTCATTGAGGTTAACGAATTTCACGCCGATTTTTTCAGCATCGAGGATTAGCTGCTTGAGGAAGTTGAGGCTCCCTGGAATTACAGGGTTCTCTATACCCAGATCTACCGGGTATTTTCTTGCTATATTTAATGCTTCCCATGAGTGGGGTCCAGTAACGTGTATTCTTAGCTCATCCAAACCAGCATTAACGAGCTTTTCCATAGCTTCCTTACGGAGCAATATTCCGGATGTATATAGGT
>CAZFVC010000073.1:0-6089 GCA_964522175.1 uncultured Desulfurococcaceae archaeon | reverse complement strand
GGGCCCGCCGGGATTTGAACCCGGGACCTCCGGCTCCGCAGGCCGGCGCCCTATCCAGGCTAGGCCACGGGCCCGTTCAGTTAACATTAATTACGGAATGGTAAAATCCGTTACCTCTTAAGTAATGCTTCCGCGAACTCCCTTATTTTGGCTTCAGGGTTTTCCGCCTTCATCACTGCTGAGGCTACAAGCACTCCGTCCACGCCCAGATCTATGGCGGCGGACACGTCTTCAGGGTCAGTGATTCCGGCACCAGCCAGAACCTTCACGGATGTGGTCACGGACTTTACAGCGTTTAGGGCGCCCGTAACTACTTCAGGCTTGGCTTTCGATACAGGTATTCCTGTACCTATGAGTTCCGGAGGTTCTATAGCTATCATTTCCGGCTTCATGAGCGCTATGGAGGAAGCAACTTTAGGGGTGTTTGCGCAAACTAGGGTTCTCATACCTAACTCCTTCGATTTCTCTATTATCCACTCTATCTCGTCCAGCCTTATCCTTCTCTCGCTGTGGTTAATCATGACCCCCTCAGCGCCTGCCGCCTTAACCATGCCGAGCGTTATGTGTCCTGTGTAGGCGCCCTCACTTACGGCATCAACATGCTGTGCAAAAACCTTGGCTTCAGTTAGCCTAGAGGCAAGCCTCTCGATCTCGGTAGGTGGGGGTATGATAATTACTTCCACACCCTTAATCACGAACTTCTTGGCCACATCTTCTGCAGCCTTTGCTATCTGAAGAGCTTTCTGACCATAGGAGGATCTGTAGGCCTTGAAGTTGATGGCTAAAATCTTAACCAACCGACTCACCGCTTAAGTTACTTGCTCAGCTATTTTAAGTTAAAAAGGTTGTTTGGTTTACTCATGCGTGAGCATCGTTGTCTTCGTCTTAGGTTCCCTAGCCTTTGGCTCTCCCTTAATCTCTACGAACCTGTCCTTAAGTTTTTCGAGAACTGACGGCAGTGTTGTGTACTCCATCTCCTCAGGGCCTAGTCTGTGGGGCATGAAGGGTCCGTGCCTCCTCATATAGTCAGTTATCTGCTGGGCAAGCCTCCTGGTCTCATCGAACGCCACATCGTCGAAGAGGTCTGAAGGGCCTACCAGCTTACCGTTCTTTATCTGGAAACCTAGCCCTATAACTCTGGGCGGACCGTCAAAGCGTGTGCACTTAGCGTACCTCTGAGGCACCGGCATTAAGGGCCCGTGGTGGGAGCCTCTCATCCATCCAGCCACTAGGTGAGGGAAGCTGAAGGGCTCCAGAACCTCACCCATTGCAGGGAAGCCTGACTGCGCCCTCACTATAGCAACAGGGTCGTCCTTACCGACGTACTTACCTGCAATCAGGTTAAGCCTCTCAACACTTACTACAGCACCGATCTCGTTATCTGACTTCCTGAAAACCCTCTTAATTATGTATCTTGACGGAGTACCTATGATTGCAAGTATGTCATACATCTCTTCAGGGGCTGAGAGCGTCACCGCCTTACTCTCGAACACGTCGAATATCTCGAACTTGAACCCTCCGTGGAGCCTTGGGTCAATGATTAATCCTGCAGTGTTGAAGGGGTCGGCAAATATCCTGAAGATCGGTAGGTTGAACGCGCCTGGCTCTGTCTTGTCGGCCATGAATATTGCTACGGGCTCAGAAGGCCTCTCCACAAACTCCATCTCAGCAACTCCAGGTCCGAGACCCTTGACATTACCGGAGAACGCGTCGCTGAGGAGGTCCTGGCCCGCCGCATAAAGCCCAAGCTCCTTAGCCACATTAGCAGCCTCCTTGAAGGCGTCCCATGCGAGCTCATGGATCTCGGGCGCGTCAACACCTTTCCTATGAGTCATTATTAGCTGCAGGTCGTCACCTACATGGGTCACGTAGAAATCAATGATTAGGCCTTTGCTTTTAGCCTCCGCAAGAACCTTTGTCGCCGCAGCCATCGTGTCGGGATGCACTATATGGTGGCCTGCTAGGGAGCCTATATCTGCCTTAATAACGCTTAGAGTTGTCTTAACTTTCTCCGCCATGAACTTCACCAATTCTTTTTAGACGTGTTGAAATTTAAGCGTAAAGGGCTACTCCTCCACAGGCTCAGAAATCTTAGGTATGTAGTAGTACTCCCCTAAGAACTTCTGTTTCCTGTCTAGGTAGGAGCCCGGCTTATTCACCCTAGGCCTCCCTGTCTTAGGATCTCTCCTGAACGTTATCCCAACGTTCTTCAAGAACCTGTTCATACCGCTCCTCAGATCTACGGGCGGGTTCGCCACACCCTCAACACCTGGAGTCCCTTCAAACACCATCACTCTGTCAGCCGCATAATCTATCACTGCAATATCGTGATCCACTAGGAACGTGACTGTCCTCCTAACCTCACTCACCCTCTTTATGGCTTTAGCAACGGTCAGCCTCTCCTCAACATCTATGTATGCAGAGGGCTCATCAATCAGATATATCTCTGCCTCCTTAGCCAGGGCTATCGCTATAGCGAACTTCTGCAGCTCCCCACCACTCAGCTCAGTGATTTTCCTTTCCCCAAGCCTGTGAAGCCTTAAACGCCTAATCACGTCCACCTGGAACCATTCAGTTTTCGCCAGACCTTCACGTCCAAGGTCATCGAAAGCCTCCTCAACTGTCTCCCACTCATACTCCTCCGCACGTATGTACTGAGGCTTGTAGCTGATGTTTAGCCCTTCAGTGACCATGACCCCCTCGTCAGGCTCTATCACGCCTGCGAGAAGCTTTATGAAGGTCGTTTTTCCGATAGCGTTAGGGCCGAGAATCCCTATGACCTCACCCATGTAGCTGTTCCCCTCCTTAACTTCAAGTGTGAAGGATCCGAGCTTCTTCTTCATAGGCGGCCACGTGATGTAGGGCATCCTCTGCTTCAGCTCCCTCTCGGGGGCCTTCGCATGGACATGAAATACTATGGGCTCCTTCCTCAGCCTCATGTTTTCAGCAGGCAGGAAACCTAGGAGGAAGTGATTAATTCCGGACCCTACCGAGTAGACCTTTGAGAAGATTCCGTAGGCCCCCGGCCCGCCGTAGACTATCGCGACATTATCTGATGTGTAGTCAAGCACCGCCAGGTCATGCTCCACAATAAATCCGTAGGCGTTCTTAGGTAGGAGCTCCTTAATTGCTTTAGATAGGGAAAACCTTTCCTTCACGTCGAGGTAGCTTGAAGGCTCGTCGAAGAAGTAAGCGTTCCCGTCTCGCAGAAGGGCGGCCGCTATAGCGAACTTCTGCAGCTCCCCACCACTCAGGTTCCTGACGTTATTGTTCCATGCGCTTTCCAGGTGGAGAAGGTTCTTCACATCATTAACGAGGCCTCTCTCATCAACCTTCTGAAGGATTTCCCTGACAACTCCCTTAACATACTTCCTTATCATGTCGACGTGCTGTATCTTATGAATTGTCCTGATCTCCTTATTCACGACCTTACTGAAGTACTGATAGAGTTCAGTTCCTCTGAACTTTCTTAGAACCTTGTCCCATGAGGCCTCCTCATAGTTCCCTAGGTTAGGTATGAGTTCCCCTGAAAGAATCCTGATAGAGGTTGTTTTCCCCGTGCCGTTCTTCCCCACAATACCTACAATCATTCCCTGCTGAGGTATGGGAAGGCCGTAGAGCTTGAAGGCGTTAGGTCCATACCTGTGGATAACCCTCTTCTCCAGTTCGTCGGGCAGGTTAACAATTGTTATTGCTTCGAAGGGGCATTTCTTGACGCAGATTCCGCAACCTATGCAGGCCTTCTCATAAATTAGTGCTTTACCACCCACAATGTCTGAGAGCTCTATCGCCTTCCCTCCGCTCCTATTTATCGGGCAGAACCTGACACACTCCGCTGTGCATCGATGGGGCTTGCACAGATCGTAGTCGATCACAGCTACCCTGACCATACCCTCAGCACCACCTCAATACCTCAAGTAACCTTAAAGGCTTGTTTCAGCAAGGAACACGGATGATGAGTGGTGACGGCATGGATCGGTGACAGAGGATTAATCTCTGACACACCACGAAATAATTTATGTGGGGAGTGCAGGAAGTAAAACAAATTTTATTTCTGGGTGTTTATCTCACCATTCCTCCTCTTCCCATTCCTCTTCCTCTTCCCACCACTCCTCCTCTTCCTCTTCTTCCCACTCCCACTCCTCTTCCATCATAAGCATCACTCAATATACCACTTTCACAACATGGATTTAAGCATTTTTTACTTCCACATGAGGAGTTTAGAGGACGCTATCTTTGTTAATACCGTCATCTCCAGAGATTCCCTATCTACCCCACTCATCTCAAGCCCGTAGAATGACTTCACAGCCTCAACATCTACCTCGCCCCCTAAGGAGGTAGGAGGTATTTCCTCGCAATTAATCGCTTCCTTAATGCCTTCATACACTTCCCTACTGCAGTCAGTCACAACTATGTATGGAGGGCTGCTGCACTCCCTAAGCATCTCCACTGCTTTAGATATCTGTCGGGTTCCTGCCAGGAAAAGTATGTACTGAATGCTTGGCTTATTGCTCACACTATATCCTTTCAGGTACGATTCCTTAGTTAGGAGAAGCGGTAGAGCTAACTGCCTCCACCCGAGAACTATGCGTTCCGGAATTACCTGAACCACACATTTCTCGCCTGAAGCCACTGACTGCACCTTCTCTAAGGTATCAGAATCCAAGGTTCTGCAGAGCCTGTAACTAAGGCCTTCCGCCAGCTCAAGCACCAGCATAAGTTTCCTTACGTGCTCATCCTCCATGGCTCACCGGCACCAAAGTAATCTTATCTCCGGGTAAGGGCTTATAGCTTAATCCGCCTAGAAGCTCAGAATCTCTCCCGTTAATGAAAACTAGGTATGTGCTCGAGACCCCTCCCTCCTCACTCACTACCTCCCTAAGCTGCGGGTACTGCTTTCGAGCCTCGATAAACACCTCCCTCAACGTAGCGCCGTCCTTAAGGCTTAAAGTAACGCTTTCCCTACCTATGTATGTCCTTAACTGACCCAAAAACTCGAGAACTACTGAAGGCTCTTTCTCGGGATCCTCCTGCAAGAATAAGTCCCCTAAGCAGGCGGGGTTTCTGCCTCCTCCATCCTCTTCTGCAGCTTGACCAGATGAGTCAAATAACCCGCTATCTGGTTCCTCATCTTCTTAGATTTGAGGTAGACATACTTATTCACAAGCTCCTTATTTGCTTCGAAGTCTGTAGAGACTTCACTAGGGTAGAGCTCCAGCAACCTTCTCGCAGTCCTCTTAACCAGCGATGTCCTTACCTTACCCATATTCAAACCTATTTAAGTAGAAATTCAGCAGGCTTTTAAGTATTAGCTTTTCTATCTTAAAGCTTATATAGAAGTCTACTTAATTAAATTCAAGGGATGAGAACATGTCCGCAAGAGGAATTTCACCAACTGCAGGAATACCTGTACTAATTCTTAAGGAAGGCACTCAGAGGACTAGCGGTGCTGAAGCCTTAAGATCCAACATGATGGCGGCAATCACTATTGCCGAGATGCTTAGAACAACCTACGGCCCTAGAGGCATGGATAAGATGCTTGTAGATACCTTAGGTGACATAACAATCACTAACGATGGCGCAACCATCCTCGACAAGATGGATGTGCAGCACCCCGCAGCCAAGATGCTTGTCCAGATAGCTAAGGGGCAGGACAATGAGGTGGGTGACGGCACCAAGACCTCCGTTATCTTCTCAGGAGAGCTTCTGAAAACCGCGGAGGATCTCCTGGCCAAGGACGTTCACCCGACAGTCATTATTAATGGATATAAACGCGCCCTTGACGAGGTCGTGAAGTTCGCGGAAACAATATCCAGGAAGATTGACCTGGAAGATATTGAGACACTGAAGAAGATTGCGAACACCGCCCTAACAAGCAAGGCAGTCCACGGCGTTAGGGACCACTTCGCGGAGATAGCTGTTAAGGCAGTGAAGCAGGTTGCTGAAGAGAGGAATGGGAAGATCTATGTCGACCTAGACAACATACAGATAATTAAGAAGCATGGAGCTTCCTTAGCCGACACACAGCTAATCTACGGCATCGTTCTGGATAAGGAGGTTGTGCATCCCGGCATGCCTAGGAGGGTTGA
>CAZFVC010000072.1:0-6132 GCA_964522175.1 uncultured Desulfurococcaceae archaeon | reverse complement strand
CCCATACCTGTCGAGGACACCGAACAGAAGGAGTGGAAGGAAACTCTTGCTAACCTTGAAAACGTCTCCATAAATCTTCATCAACTTATCTAGACTCTCAGAAGACTTCTCATGCGAGTTGCTTGAATCTATTGGGGGAGGTCGCTGGGGAGACTTCTGTAGCCCTGACTCAACAAGGCCGAGGAAGATGGCGACTGCGAAAAGAGTGAGTATCCCGAGAATATATAGGGAGTCTCCGTAAGACAGCCACTGAAGTAGGAAACCTAAAGTTAGTGGTGTCACGACCCGGGCAAGATTAAACATTAGGGCGTAAGTACCGAAATACTTCCCCAGCTTCTTAGGGTCAACTATATTCGCCACTAGGAAACTTCTAGATGGCTGCCAAAGCATCATGCCGGCGTTACTGAATGCGTAGGCTAAGGCCAGCACTGGGTAGGAAGGGAGAACAACGGGAAGCATTAGGGATGCCGCAACCATGAGTCCTGAAACGGTCGCCACGGCCGATGCGTATCCCCTATCAACCAAGTAACCCGCTAAGGGAAGTATTAGGGCTGAAAAAACGGCAGCTAAGGAAGCTATGATGCCTAGATCCTCCATATGATATCCTAGAGACAGAATATAGAGCGGGAACAGGTACCTGAAGCCAGGGATGGCGAAACCTCTAGCAATCACGAAGGCTCCGACACCAGTCAAAACAACTGTGTCTCCCCCACCCTCCTTAACCATGAGTACACCTTACGGGGATTGAAGACACCTACAATTTTAACCTTTTCATTGTGAAGGGGAGGGCAGTGGAAATATGTTTAGAGATTCTTCAGTTTTTATAGGGGATTAGGATGAGAGACTCCTCATAAGTGATATCCACGGGAATTATGAGGCGCTTAAGGCAGTGATAGATAAAGTCGGGAGGTTTGATGACGGCCTAGTTCTCGGCGACCTCGTTAACTATGGTCCTGACCCCGACATAGTAATAGACCTCATAAAGTCACTTGGGTTTAGAGTGATTAGGGGAAATCATGACTAGGCTGTTGCACTCAACATAGACTGTGGATGTGGAGAAAAGACCCATGCAGTAAGCGTATACACACGGCAGAAAATAACTTTAAGAAAACTCAGTGAAAATGATTTGAACTGGTTGAGAAGCCTTCCCTATGAGGCTGTGATAAAGCGAGCTAGATGCAGTAGCAGTTCATGCGTCCCCTAAAAACAAGCTCTACGCATACCTATATCCCTGGATGGGAAAAGAAGAAATACATAGATTTATTGGAGAGGACGTGACTTCTAGATATTTGTTAGTTGGGCATACTCACTATTAATTCATGGAACCTATAACTAATGAACTCATACTGCTCAATCCAGGAAGTGTAGGGCAGCCAAGAGACAGGGACTGGAGAGCAGCCTATGCGCTGATAGATACATCTGAAGGCACGGTGACAATGGGACGCGTTAAGTATGACGTCTCTAAAGTTACCCAGAAACTCAAAGAAATAGTGAGGAATAGGAAGTATCTACTGTTGTTATCATCGATTCTTCAGAATGGAAATATATTAGCAGTTCCCGAAAATTCTTCTGATTCATGACCTCTATGCAATATATTCTATATGAATACTGTGCCATAAAGTCTGTTAATTATCCACAAAACATCTATAGGCGATACTTCGGTAAGGTTGGGAGGAACTTTCTTCAGGAATGCAGAAAATCCTGAGGAGTCAAATCTTTTCGAGATTTCCGCCATTAAATCTTTCAATGGCCTAGGCTCTCTTAGCTGTGTGTACTGCATTATTATTTTGGCTGCGAACGTTGCTTGACCTTCTTCCACGAATCTTGGATTGTTCCGCAGGTTTATCTCTATTGTAGGTCCGTTATCATATTCTGCAATTATCTTCATTCCGGAAGCCTTAATTCGCCTGAGCCTTCTAACTCCGTGGAATAGCCTTTGCCTAGGTTTCTTTACGTGGGACTCTGCAACTGAATTATTTTGTAGTAGTTTCCTAGCCTCTTCTGTGGCGTCGAGGGGGACATACCTTCTCATGAGGATGATCTTATCAGAGGGCAGTATGAAGGATGATGAAGCACTAACTACCGTAGTGGTGGAGATGCCAAGTTCTCTGTGGAGGGGCTTGATAAGGCTGTTGAGGGGAGTTATTGGGTCATCTGGTAGGAGCTTGGCCATGCTTTCATCTTTATACATGAGGTTAGTGGCGCTGATGTCCTCATCCATGAGAATATGCTTGGCTCCCATCTCAATAGCTTCGCTCAGTGAAGCCGCCATGCTGGTTGATCCGCTCGCGTCGAGTGTGGAGAATACTGAGGTGTCTGTCCCGTCAGGCAGTCTCTTAATGAATGTAGATATATCCACATTATTGACTATGCGACCGTCTTCTGCCCTCACGAGAATTGTGTCATCCAATGAGATCACGTGTTCCCTCCCATCCCCCTTAACGTGGTTATAGATCCCGTCCTGTATTGCTTCCAGAAGCGTTGTCTTTCCGTGGTAGGCTCCTCCAGTAATCACATTTACTCCTGCAGGAACAGCCATCCCTTCCACACATCCAGCGTCTTTCACACAGATCTTCTTCCTTAACTGTTTAGGAGTGCGGAAACGTATGGCGGTAGGTAAAGGCTCGTCACTGAAGCTTGCCTTACGCGGAAGCACAGACCCGTTGCCCACGAAGAATACGTACCCTTCCCTCCTCAGCCAATCTCTAACGTCTTCCTGCAGCCTGTAGAGCTTCACAGCCTCCCTGATTCTGTCCTCCTCGTCACTAGCAGATAGAACCTCATCAACAACTTGTGAGGCTTTTTCCAATATGAGCTTAGAGGCTTCCCTACCAAGAATCCTTCTCCCTGAGGCAGGGAGGCCTATGAAGAACCTAATAACTATGCTCTCTCCGTAGACCTCAACTGATGACCTTCTCAGAACTCTAGGAGAGGGCCTAGGTATCCCCAACATGCAGCTATTCCCTAACCCGCACTTACTGCTCCTGGCCTTGGCTGCTCTATACAGCCTCCTCACAAGATAATCCGTGAAAGGAACGCTGTTCTTATTCCTAAAGAAGTCTTTAGGGAACCTGTGTGTGGAGGGAGGGATAAGAAACTCTATGACGGATGGGGGTGCGTGTGGATCACCCTGAATATGTGTCAGGGATGCTTCATACCTACCGAAATTAATTGTGTAGCCGTAAAGCCTCTTATATGCTCCATACCCCTTGCCGTTCAGAGAACTCAGAATTCTCCTGAACTCCGGCACAGACACCCTAGTTCCCCTATCCATAGATACTCACATCCTTAGACAGTATTGGAGTGAAGCAGTATTAAACACTCCCAAATGCTAAGTACAAGTAATTGAGTTATGTTAACTTAACCTCATTAATTTAAATGACTTATTCTTTTATTCATGACGATTAATTTTATATTGATTAACTTAATCCTTACATATGGAGAAAAAGGAAGACATTAGGGAAACGGTTCTCATCGTTAATTTCGGAGGCCAGTACACCCACCTCATAGGGAAGGCTATCCGTCGGCTGGGAACATACACCAAAATTGTTTATTGGAGAAAGCTACGCGAGGAGCTTAGCGCTTTAGGAGCTTCCGTTAAGGCCCTCATTCTCTCAGGAGGCCCGAGAAGCGTTAACGAATTCGAGTATATGCTCAGTGACCTTTCCTTCCTCACAGAGCTCAATCTCCCTGTACTAGGGATATGTTTCGGCCATCAGCTCCTCGCAAAGCTTCTTGGAGGTGCTGTCGAGGCCGGTGAGGGTGAGTATGGAAGGACCGAGATCAGGATAGTTAAGGATGACTCCATCTTCACTGGCTGGGGGACAGTTGAGTATGTGTGGATGAGTCACAGGGTTTACGTGGTGAGTCTCCCACCCGAGACCGAAGTTCTGGCTATTTCCCAGAGAAAATATATAGCGGCATTCCGCGTTAAGGGCACACACATATATGGCGTTCAGTTCCATCCTGAAGTCTCCCACACACCTAAAGGTATGGAGCTGCTGATGAATTTCCTTAAGGTAAGCGGGGTTAAGGGCAGTTGGGGGCTCAACGACTACTATGCAGATGCTGTGAAGACACTTAACGAGGGGCTGAAGGGATGCAGAAAAGCCATAGCTGCGGTAAGTGGAGGTATTGACTCAACAGTCGCTGCTGTGCTTGCGGCGAGGAAGCTTGGAGACAGGTTGATACCGATACTCATTGACCACGGCTTCTTCAGGGAAGGTGAAGTTGATGAGGTTCTACGTAACTTAAGAGCGGCGGGTCTTAAGCCTGTATTCATCGATGCTTCCGATAGGTTCATGAAGGCTCTTCAAGGAGTTGAGGGATGTGACGAGAGAAGGATAATTATAGGGAAGGTATTCGCAGAAATCTTCAAGGAGTTCGCCTCCAGAGATCCTGAAGTGGGTTGCCTAATTCAAGGAACAACATACCCTGACGTGATAGAGAGCGGAGGTTCTGAAGAAGCTTCAGTAATTAAGAGACATCATAACGTAGGTGGACTTCCCCACGACTTCCCTTTAAAGGTTGTTGAACCCCTCAGGAACCTGTATAAGGATGAGGTTCGTGAGCTGGGTAGATACTTGCGAATCCCTGAGGAGATCGTTAACAGGAAGCCTTTCCCGGGGCCTGGACTGGCTATAAGGGTAGTGGGGGAGGTAACCCGAGAGAAGGTTGAGATTGTTAGGAAGGCATCACGAATAATTGAGGATGAGCTGGCTAAGGCAGGCATAGATGAAGAGGTATGGCAGGCTTTCGCTGTTGTGGGTGATGACAGGTGGGTCGGTGTGAGGGGGGATGAGAGGGCTCTTGGACGCATCCTGCACATACGGGTTGTGTCAAGCCTTAACGGCATGACAGCAGATTGGGTGGAGATACCTCATGAAGTTCTGAGGAGGATATCATGGAGAATAACGTCGGAAATACCTCAAGTAACGATGGTTACTTACGCAATCACACCTAAACCACCTTCAACTATAGAACCCTGCTAGGTGGAAGCATGAAGCTAATTGTCCTCACTTGGGAAGACGCGATAAAGCTTTCCTACAAACTAGCGAAAATGATTGCTGAATCCGGTGAGGCATTCGATACAGCTATAGGGATTTCGAGAGGAGGCCTAGTACCAGCAAGAATTGTGAGCGACTATCTCGGGATAGATGACCTTCAAATAATTAGGGCTAGGCTGTGGGGGATAGGAGCCAGAAGACTTAATGAAGTGGAGGTATCGCTTACCGAGAATCTGAGGGTTAAAGGTAGGAAAGTACTCATAATTGATGAGGTCGTAGACACAGGCAAGACCATGAGAAAAATTATCAGCCTCATGTATGAGCTAGGTGCATCACAGGTTAAGGCAGCCGTCCTCCACTATAAAGCAACCAGCACGCTGCAGCCTGACTACTACGCTGAAAAGTTAAGCCAGTGGGGATGGATTGTGTACCCCTGGTCCCTGTTTGAAACTATTCGTGAACTAAGGCTGAATCCTTCAGAGAAGATCATAATCACGGACTCTGTCCGAAGGATAGTAACACCAGAAGATCTAGCCATCATAGCTCACGTAAGGAAAAAGTAGGATACGTATAAGCTACCCGACTTTATTCAGCCACACGCATAGCGCTGTGTATACAGCCATCTCAACAACTATTGAAGGGTTGCTTCCATTGGCCCCGCCACCAACCCAGTCGAGTTCTGGTAGCGAATTAATTATTATAGTGCCTCCAGTTGTCGGATCTATTACCCATCCAGCCGATAGCGCCCTTGAGGAGTTAGTGGGGTCGCCGTAGAACATGTAGCTTGGGGCGTGGAAGTTGGGGTTGAACTCGATGGTATAGTTACTCACATAGTTTTTAGGCAGGTCATAGAGCTTAAACACCTTCACCATGTCCTCTCCGGCACTTTCAGGCAGTATTGAGGCGTTAATGGCGTTATCCTTCTTTACAGTTACTCCGGTAGGGGTTATGGGGGCTTTACCCACAATATTTACCCAGATCCAACTGTACTTCGCAATGTACTCATCACGGATTGTGTCAGGGTCTGAAACTGTGGGTAAGACGGGAGTTACGTTACCTAAGAGGTTAATTACTACAGCGTTCTTGGGCGGGTTCTTAAACAAGTATGCATCCAGATCCTCTTTAC
>CAZFVC010000071.1:0-6192 GCA_964522175.1 uncultured Desulfurococcaceae archaeon | reverse complement strand
GCGGCCGGGGAAGCATTGCATAGGTTACCTCCTATAGTGGCGAAGTTCCTTACCTGCCAAGAGGCCATCCATTTGACGGCTTCAGCAAGTGCGGGTAGCTTAGCCTTCACCACTGGAGACTCGGTAATGTCCTGCAGCTTCGTTAAAGCACCTATGTGTACCTTATTTCCCTCATCCTTAATGTAGGAAAGTTCCTTAAGGTCAGAGATGTCTAGAATGTTCTTAGGCTTGAACCTCCCTATCTTTAGGTCTATTACGAGGTCGGTGCCTCCAGCAAGCAGTTTCACGTCATCCAGCCTGCTCAGGATCTCGAGAGCCTCATTCAGGGTTGAGGCCTTCATGTAGTTGAATTCCGGTATCCTCAGGAACATCTCGCGCTCACCCCCTACCTCGACTTATTCTTAATTAGTTTGTAGACTTGTCCAGGGGTTAGAGGCAGCTGAGTCACCCTTATACCGAGAGCGTGTGATACTGCGTTCGCTATAGCTGCTGGGGCAGGTATCAGCGCCATTTCGCCAACACCCTTAGCACCGAACGGACCGTACTTGAAGAGGTCCTCCACATAGATTGGCTTCTCAACCTTCGGTATGTCGAGGGCTGTAGGTATCACATAGTCTGTGAGGTCAGGGTTCAGTATCTTTCCTCTCTCATCGAAGACGAACTGCTCCATTAGTACGTATCCCATACCCTGAACTGCTGCACCCTCTATCTGGCCCTCAACCTGCTGCGGATTAATTATTCTTCCAGCTGCTAGAGCCGGCCATATCCTCAACACCTTAACCCTCCCGGTGTAGGTGTCTACCTCAACCTCAGCGACCATGGCCACATAGCTGTAGGCAGGGTATGCATAGCCCTGGCCTTTCTGGTCGTCGAAGTGTCCCTTCGGGAGGAAGAAGTATCCAGTGGTGGACATCTCCACTCCTCTGGAGTAAGCCTCTTTGATCAGTTCCTTCCATGTTATGTAGTTTTCTTCCTTCCCTTTCACGTAGGCCTTACCGTTCCTTATCTCTATCTCGTCGGGAGATGCGTTGAGAAGCTCGGCGGCCAGCTTGTTAAGCCTCTCTCTTAGCTTGGCGGCCGCTACGTAAACACCTATGGCACCTATGCTTGTGCCTCTCGACGCGTGGGTTGCTCCAGTGTCTGGGGAGTCGCTGGTTCCGAAGACCACCTTAACAAGCTCTATCGGGGCACCCAGAATCTCTGCAGCTATCTGCCTGTGGGAGCTTACAGGGGATCCCTGACCCATCTCCACAATTCCGGTGTAAACGCTTACAGACCCGTCCTTCGCGATCTTTATTAAGGCGTTCGACCAGTCGGGAACTCCTCTGGATGTGCTTATTCCGTGCCAGGCTACACCTATCCCTATGCCTCTCTTATACCTGCCTCCATTATTCTTGTAGGAGGTATACTTGTTCCTCCAGTCAACGGCCTCAGCCAGTTTCGCAACAGCGTCTGCTATACCTACTGAGTGGTCGAGAGGCTGGTTAGTTATTGTTGTTTTGCCTGGTGTGAGCATGTTCTTTAGCCTGAACTCCACGGGGTCCATGCCCAGCTTCTCTGCTAGGAGATCCATTTGGGCTTCAGCAGCGAACTGAACTGACGGATTACCGAAACCTCTATAGGAACCCTGATACACCTTGTTAGTGTATACTGCGTACCCATCTACTTTAGCGTTAGGTACTTCGTAGGGTCCTGAAGCGTGTACGGTCGCTCTCCAGAGGATGAACGGACCTCTATTGGTATAGGCACCTGTATCATGAACTATCTGGACATCTATTGCCTGAAGCCTCCCGTCCCTAGATGCACCGCTCTTATACTTAATTACTGTAGCCTCCCTCTTCGGATGCATGATCAGGGACTCTTCCCTAGAATACTGCAGGAACGCAGGCTTCTTCGTCAAGTAGGCAACCAAAGCGGCCTTAGCAGCAACTAAAGGACCTTCATCGTCCTTGCCACCGAATCCACCGCCCATGTAGGGGATAATGACCTTGACATGGCTCTCAGGAAGTCCCAGAACTCTAGCAACTATAGCCCTCACAAGGTGCGGATACTGCCCAGCAGAAATCACTGTCATCCTGTCCTCAAGCTGAGGCAGAGCTAAAGCACCCTCAGTCTCTAGGTACACGTGATCCTGGTGATGTGTTCTGTACTCATTCTCAACTACGTAGTCTGACTTGCTGAACCCTTCCTCAACATTTCCCTTCCTTACCTTAGTCCTGAAAGCGATGTTGGTTCCTGCCTCTTCATGAATCAGGACATCAGTCCTCTTCATAGCCTCAAGCGGGTCGAGGATATATGGAAGCGGGTCATACTTTACCTTAACTTCCTCGGCTGCCTTAATGGCTGTGTCGAAGTCCTTAGCAGCCACTAGAGCCACTAGGTCACCTATGAACCTAACCTTCTTCTCGGCAATGAGAGGCTGATCAGGCAACGCATACCCGACCTGATTCTCTCCAGGAATGTCCCTAGCCGTGAATACACCTTCAACGCCGCTAAGCTTCAGAGCGTCCGAATAATTAATGCTTACTAACCTCGCGTGCGGCTCAGTGCTGAGAACCTGCTTAACGAACAGAATGTCGTCAGGAGTGTAGAGATCCTCAACATACTTCGCTTTACCTAAAGCCTTGTCAAGAGCGTCGGCCCTAGTGACACGCTTCCCCACAACAATGAACTCCTTCGCCTTCAACCACTTTTCCATCAATGCATACGGATCTTCTACTGCTGTCATTTAACCACCTCTAAATTATGGAATGTTTCCATGAATAACTGGGGAGTAAGTTAAAAGCCTTTTCACTTTTGTGGCATGTATTTAAACAATTTTATATTATATTATACATAATAGTTTGCAATATGTGCGTAAAATTAATGTATACCGAATAGAGCGACACGCAAGTATATATTAGGATATATAGTAATAGAATCAAGGATTAATGGTGGCTAAAGTATGGAGAGAACTCATAAGCTTAAGGAAATTGAGGAAGCAATCGATAAGATCGTGAAGGAAGAAGGTATTGAAAGAGAAGACGTAAAGGTTGTTTCCTCCTCTGTTGTTCCTATGAGGCTTCAACACATCTTCCGGGATCTTGGTAAGGAAGGATACGTGGTGAAGGAAAGCCTAGTGGTTAATGGCGAACTCTATCTGATAGCTGTTAGAAAAGGAGAGAGGTTAGATATAGCTCCAGATTTTGAAAAAAGGGATGAATGATCTACTCAGCCCTTTTAATAAATATCCCTAGAGGACCCCTAAGTATCTCTCCGTCCTTTACAATTACATTTCCTCTGAGGACTGTGTATTTCAGAGAACCCTTAAGTCTCCAACCTATGTAGGGGGTAATCGGGTATTTCGCCTTAATCCATTCTTTACTTATCACAGTTTCTCCTTCAGGATCCACTACAACGAGATCTCCATCGCTGCCAACCATTATGTCGCCTTTCCTTGGCCATAGCCGGAAAAGTTTTGCAGGGTTGAGGCTCATCAACTCAACGAGTTTTGTGAGGGGTAATCTCCCTTTTAATGCTTGGTCAAGCATTAATGAGAGGAACGTCTGCACACCTGTGAATCCAGCCGCACATTCCCAAACATTCCCTCTCTTCTCCTCCTCAGAATGGGGTGCATGATCAGAGCCCAGATTAGTTATTACTCCCTCCATAACGCCCCTCCAAAGTGCTTCCTGATGCTCCCTTTCCCTTATTGGAGGATTGACCTTAATGGCTGTTCCATACTTTTCATAGTCATCCCTATTCAGTAGTAGATAATGAGGACATGTCTCCCCGAACATGTTGAGTCCCATATACTTAGCTTCCTTAATTATCTCAACACCTTCCTTGGTTGCGATATGGACAACAAGAACCTTGCCGCCCGTCCGCTTAGAGAACACTGCAAGTTTTCTTATGGAGTCTTCCTCACAGATAGGCGGCCTAGCATCTGTATGTGCCGCAGGATCAGTACGGCCAGTCTCCTTAATTTTCTTAGTGAAGTACCTCACAAGGTCGGCGTTCTCTGCATGGAACGCTATGGGGATGTCCTGTTTGTGGGATTTCGTAAGTATTTCGTAGAGAGTTCCGTCATCAGGCGGCGGAATGTTCCCTGTTGTGGGTCCTAAAAAGACCTTGAACCCGACAGCACCTGCAGCAACTATATCCTCAAACTCGTGGGAGTTCGCGTTATGTATCACTCCATAGAGAGCAAAGTCAACGTAAGCCTTTGTCTTAAGAAGATCCGCCTTCTCCCTCAGTATTCTTCCGTTCTCGACAGGAGGCTTCGTATTAGGCATCTCTATCACTGTAGTGACTCCTCCAAGTGCGGCCCCCATGGTTCCGTTAGTGAAGTTATCCTTGTACTCGAGACCTGGCTCCCTCATATGCACATGCTCGTCCACTATCCCTGGAAGCACTAGAAATCCTGAAACATCAATAACTTCCTCAACCCCTGACGACGTTAAGTCCTTACCTATATCGACTATTACTCCGTCAACGATTTTTATGTCGGCTTTAAATTTACCGTAGGCGGTCACGATAGTGCCGCCTTTAACAAGGAGGCTTCCTCCATACATCTTTAATCAACGATATATATATTCGGCGTTGAGAATTAAAAGAGAATTTTATCTAAAGTATTTATTATATTTAAATTAATATTTCAATTTAAATCAAATAAGGTTAGTAAAAGCTTTATTTAGCACCCGCTATAACCACATGTGTGAAAACGTTGGCGACGCAGGAATTCCATTTCGTAGGTAAAAAAACCTACAGAAAGGACGGTATAGCTAAAGTGACAGGTTCGCTGAAGTTTGCTACCGATATTTACGTACCGGGGATGCTGGTGGGAAGAATTCTTAAGAGCCACTACGCATTTGCTGACATTAAGAGGATCGATACTGAGGCAGCTGAGAGAATGGGGGCTGTAGTGCTAACGCCGGACGACGTTCCTCAGACCCCCTACAACCCGAGGCTTGTAAGCATATTTGAAGTGACCTATAAGGACTACCAGGTGCTCACCAAGCACCCTAGGTTTATGGGTGACTACATAGCTGCTGTTGCGGCTCCCTCCGAAGAAGTTGCTCAGCGGGCATTGGAGGCTATAAGGGTAGAGTATGAGAAGGTGTATAAGCCGATACTTGATCCCTTCGAATCTATGTCTCCTGACGCTCCGCCGATACATAAGAGAATATTGAAGGGGTCTGAATGGATAGATGTGGAGAATAATGTTGGATGCACTCTTGAGTATTCAGAAGGAGATGTGGAGAAAGGGTTTGAGGAAGCTGATGTTGTGATAGAGAGGAAGTTCAGGACTAATCGAAGATACCACATGCAGCTTGAGCCTAAGACCGCTCTCTGTATTCCAGGGCCTGACGGAAGCATAACGCTTTACACAACCACGCAGACTATACATAACACGAGAATACTGATTCACCAGATCTTCGGAATACCTATGAGCAAGATAAACGTGGTTAAGCTGCCTATAGGAGGCTCCTTCGGCTCAAGCATTCAGATAAATCCGCTAGTGCCCATAACTGTGGCTCTATGTCTTAAGGCGAAGAAGCCTGTGAAAATAACCCTGACAAGGGAAGAGGACATTTACGACCATGTTGCTTACCAAATGCATTTCAGGGTTAAGGCAGGCGCGAAGAAGAACGGTATTATTACTGCAGGAGAGCTGGAGAATATTATGGATATTGGGGCCCACCAGATTCAGGCGTACCCGCTTCTTGGTACGGCTTTAGGATGGTTCGCATCCCTCTACAAATGGAAGAATCTGAAGTATGTGGGGAAGGCAGTATACACTAACAAGGTACCGACATGTGCCTTCAGAGGGTATGGAGCACCTCAAGTGTCCTGGGCTATTGAGACAGTGATTGATGAACTTGCAGAGAAGCTTGGAATAGACCCTGTTGATTTCAGACTAATGAACTATGTAGGTAAAGGAGACATATTCTGGGGTCAGGGACCAACAGTAAAGACAGTCATAAAGTCTGATGGAGTCCCTGAGCTTCTGGAGAGAGGGAAGGAGCTGATAGGGTGGCATAGACGCAGACCTCCCTCAGAGAAGAAGGGGAGGTACCGCAGAGGAATAGGTGTCGGAAGATCATTCCATACTTCCGGAGCCGGTGGTCCAATATCTGGAGAAGTTATTGACTATACAGGCGCGATACTTAAGCTTAACGAGGACGGCACAATCGATTACATAACTGCCCT
>CAZFVC010000070.1:0-6213 GCA_964522175.1 uncultured Desulfurococcaceae archaeon | reverse complement strand
TGAGTGAACTACTTCAGCAAGAGCTATCGCTGCTGCCACAGCGTCCGGATCTCCATTGTTGTGGAACGCTATACATAGTCTCCTCTTCCTCTTCACCCATTTCAGGAATTCCTTAATCTGGGTCTTTAGGTGCTCTGTTCCTGAGCTCATTTCTTACCACTTCCATGGCTTTACTTATTGCTTCATCAATCCTTGCTTCCAGGTATGGTCCTGGAGGCCCGTGGGTGTGTACTGTTACCTCTATCTTCAGTATAACTTCCTTATTCGTCACCTCAATCTTCACGGTTGCGTCGTATTCTTCCCTTGAGGATATCGATGGAGAAAGATTTTCCTTTAGAGCGTTCTCGGCCGCATTCACTAAATCCGAAATATCTTCATCACTTAGCTTTGTTGGATCTATCCCCACATTCTCTGTAGGGATTCCCTTAACCAGCCTTCGGCTGGGCCCCATAACCCCCAGTCCTTATCTTCTCTAGTTCTTTCTTAAGATCGTCCAGCTGCTGCCTGAGGGAGGCCTCCATCTTTTCGTAGGAGTTTAGCCTTATCTCCAGCTCCTCTTTCCTTTCCTTCAGCTCCTTCTCCACATTCTCCTTAGGCACCTTAACCATGACGAAGCCTGTGTTCTTATATACCGGTGTGTCTTCCTCCACACTTCCCAGGACGTTCAGAGCCATATCTATGTCCTTTATTTCTGAAACAACTACAGACTTCTGCGTAAGTATTGATGCAAGCTGGTTCTCCAGCTGCTGGTACTTAATTATTTTCTGTTCGAGTTCAGGCGGTATTTTCTGCGCCATACTCCCTTACCACTCCCCATATACTGCCTAGGCTTTAAGTATTGCTCTGCCTGGGTAGGTTCTGAAGCATTCTCTCGGTTGCCTCCATAAGCCTGAGTAAGGAGTTGACAGTTGCTCTGAATGGGCTGTGGTCGGGAGCCTCAATAACTATCCTGACTGAGTCCCCTTCCTCACTTATGGATGCTTTAACCCCTCTTAAAGCGATCCTGGTTTCGGGGGTTAACGCCTTAACTACGGCTTCCCTGAGCTTTTCATCAGGCCTCCTCAGCCTCAGCTCCGCCTTGATCACGTTTACCGCCTCTAGGGTAGTTAATTACCTTCAATGCCTTGAATTGCGGGCCGCAAATCCTCTGTGTTTGAAGACATATGAAGCGTACTGTAGGTTCCTCGCCACTGCCTACAGATACCTCTATGGCTGGAGTTAGCAGGTCGGGAGGTTTCGGCGCTGTTTTAAGGAGTGCTGCCAGGAAGTTCGCCACCTTCAGCTGCATCTCTTCATTAATTTTCTGGGGGTTGAGGACTATTGTCTTGATGTTGTAGGGTGTCTGCCCTCCCCGTATTTCTCTGAGGAGCTTCACGCCAGTTATCTTCATGAGTGCTTTCTTCACTAGTCCTTCCTCGGTAGGTTCGTAGTGGACTATGGCTGAGGGGTTGCCTTTCTTCTCGAGAATCATCATTACTGCGTGGGCTTCATTGCGGCGAGCTATTGAAGCCAGGTCGTCTAGGGTTGCCTTACCTCTGTTGAAGCGTAGTGAGTTAGGTATGGCTTTAACTAGGTCTTTTATGAAGGATCTTGTTCTTCTAGAAGGCTCCCGTGAGGAGGTTATGATTAGTTTGCTCAAAAGAGGTTCACGCTTTACCTAGGACGCTTCTCCCTATCTCTGTGACGGGTTGGTAGGCACCGCCCGCGAACATGGTGCCGCATTTAGGACACTGCCAGAGCCCGACAGCTATCCTCTTCATAACAACTTTCGTTCCGCAGTAGGGGCATTCTACCTTAGCATACCTTTTCTCCATTACTTTCCTCCACTTCTTCCTTAGGGAGGATCCGTATCTTGCCCCAAACCGTCCGGAAATCTTCACGATCTTTGTTCTCCTTACCATTCTCCTCCTCTCCTAAACCTGTGTCATTCGCTTGGTTTTAAGCTTTCGGTTTCCTCACTTTCTTTTTCTAGGTCTTCTTCCGGCTTTTCTTCCTGTTCGGCCTCTTCCGCTTTTTCTTCTTCTGGGACGGTCGGGGCCTCCTCTTTTTTTGGGGGTTCCTCCGGTTGGGGCTCGGCCTCCTCCAGAGCAGGCTTCTCTTCCTCCGGCTCCTCCTTCTCCACTTCCTCAGCTCCCTCGCTCGGTACCTCCTTTAAGGGAGTTTCCTCTACTTCCTCAGTCTTTTCCTCAACCTTCTCCTCTTCTGCCTCCTCCGCAACTTCTCCGGTTCCTTGGACGACCTGCGTCACTTTCTGAATCATTTCCTTCCCTTTCTCTATCGCTATCTCTGCTGCTTTGATTGCTTCTTCCTTAGTTATGGATGCAAGTCCGGCCTTCTGTATTCCTGCTATTACCCCATCCTCATCGACAGCGATCATTATTTTGGAGTCCAGCACGCTTTCCTCTTCCTGGTCCGGATCCACTATTAAGGCATCCTTTATCTTCCCTATCGTGACAGTCACAACCTCCTTCCTCAGCGGTAGTTCGCCCACATATGTTGACTTATCTATTAGTACCTGCTCGTCCTCAGTTATTTCGAACTTAGGTATCTTCGCCGTCATCAATGCTGCCAGGGTGCCTATGGATGCTGTGTCCGTTAGGTTGCCGTCGTGGTCCAGCACGTAGATATCTATCCAAACCATCCACACTTTCTTGCCTGGGATTATTGCGAGCTTCTCAAGCTCTATTGCGTGTGTCTCCCTTATCGACCTGTCAATAACTCTGGCCAGCTCGATCGCGTTCTCGTCTGGCGGACCGGGCTCGAAGACAGGTGAGGCCATCGGGACGAACTCGGCCGAGACCACAATAACTCCCTCGTTAGGTGCGTCTGAGTAGGGTGTCCCTACCTCCATCTTCACACCTACTAGGACCTGT
Organism: uncultured Desulfurococcaceae archaeon; assembly: GCA_964522175.1. GTDB lineage: Archaea > Thermoproteota > Thermoprotei_A > Sulfolobales > NBVN01 > CAZFVC01. The sequence continues at coordinate 3,340 of CAZFVC010000070.1, read as the reverse complement.
GTGTTCCCTAGCTTGACGTAGGCCGAGCCGTCTGCTTTAGGCAGGTAGTTAGGTATTATGGTGAGTTTCCTGTAGTCCTTTAGGCCGCGGCCGTCGAGCCTCGTTCCTTTCTTCACTATGGCCGCTATGGTTTCTGCCTTGAGTTTAGGTATTATGTAGTCCGGTGTTGAGGGTGTTAACGACATTATTCCTCTACCTCCACCTTCAGGTATTTGTTTCGAAGCGTTTCCTTCTGTATGCTGTAGATCTGTCTTATCCCTTTCAGAGCCAGCTCAAGCCCTTCCTCGAACTCCTCCTTCGTTAAGGTTCCGTTGAGTTGGAGCAGAGTTATCTCGTCTAGGGCCGGCGCGGCAGCGACGGGCATGTCTGCCTCCCCGAAGTTGTCCTCGACCTGATCTATGTCGAGGACGAGTACTCCGTCAACCTTCCCCACAGCCACCGCAGGGACTATGTCCCTCATAGGTATCCCTGCGTCCGCGAGGGCGAGGGATGCGGCTGTGAGGGATGTTGTCCTAGTTCCTCCATCAGCACTTATTACCTCAATGAATATGTCGATCGATGCCCTCGGGAAGAGCTCGGTCATCACGACCGGTTCGAGGGCTTCCCTAATCACTTTAGACAGCTCTATCTCCCTCCTTGAGGGGGCCGGCGACTTCCTCTCGTCTGTTGAGAACGGTGCCATGTGGTACCTGCACCTCAGCACCGCTCTGTAGGGTATCGCTATGTGTTTTGGCTGCGCCTCCCTAGGGCCGTACACTGCCGCGATCACTCTGGTTTTACCGAACTCTACGTAGGCTGATCCGTTGGCGTTGTTTAGAACACCTACCTCCATCTTTATCGGTCTGAGTTCGTCGAAGGCTCTTCCGTCATGCCTCCGTCCATCATCCATTATGAGTTTCGGCTTCTCGCCTTTACCTCCCACTTATGATTCCCCTCCTTACCTTTTCTTTTAGAATAAACTCCTTCACCCTGTCGGTAAGTCCTGTTGTGTGTGCCTCCCTCTCAATCTTCCTTATTGCTAACACGAGCATCTCCTCCGCGTCTTGGTTAGGGCAGTTAATCACTATCCTGCCGTTCATACCTATTACGAGCCTGCACCCCGTCTCCCCCTCGAGAACCGACTGCATGGATCCTTTCCTCCCTATGAGTCGGGGTACCTTAACCGGGCTTACCTCTATGACTGTGCCTTTCTTCACCTTCCCTAGGCCCCTACCCCTGGTTGTTAGGTGGGGGTCCCTAGTTCTGTCGAATGTGTCTATCTTAGCTATGACCACGTCGCCCACGTCAAGGTAGTTTGTGAGGTCTTCCTTGGCCGGGTTGACGGGCTTGCCCAGGAAGTCTGACGCGTAAAGTATTCCGGGGAACGGCGCCCTTATATCAACCTCCCAGCTCGTCAGCCCTACAGAAGTAACTATCCCGACAACAACATCATCTTTTTTGGGGTAGTAGTATCCTTCGAGAGGTATGATTGATATGGTTTTGTTTTTCAGGTCTTTCTTCGCGAGACCTACTACGAGTGAGTAGTACTTGTCTCCCTTCACGTATATTGTGTTTGGGGTGACGACCTTGAAGCCTGCGTCAGCGACTTCGTCTCCGGGCGTCACTATTTTCCTCTCTATTTGCTCCTGATCGGTTTCCTCCTTCCCGCTCATTTCAGAACACCTTCACCTCTACCTCTGCTTCTCCTTTCGTTGCGCGGTTTATTGAATCTATTACCTCTGCCTGCATGCCTGCAGGGACCTCTATCTCGACTGTGTAGGACCCGTCGTTAAGCCATTTCTCCTTCTTTACCTCTCCAAGCTTCCTTAGCTCTGAGTAGGCCCTTCCCGCATGCTGCGGCGGGACCTTCACAGTGATGACTGCCCTAGCTATCTTTATTGGGATGTGTCTTGAGATTGCCTTGATTGCGTGGGCGGCCTGCTCCTCCACGCTTTTATAGAGGTCTACGCTGAAGCGGGCCTCCTCCATAGCCTTCTCGATTCTGTGGGGAGGTATCGGGGTCTTTGTTTTTGGGTCGACGGCGGATCTCGCTATATAGTTTATTATGAGCTTTCTTTTTGCTTCGAGGAGCTTCCTCCTCTGCTCTGTTGTTAAGTGGAGCTCGCCCTTAAGGATTATTACTTCAGCAACCTTCTTCAGGTCGTCCGTGCCGAAGACTTTCCTTACTTCCTCGGGGGATGCTCTGTCCCCTTTCCTGGCGTCCTTATAGATGTAGTCCCCTACAAGAACTTCATCTATCGGGACCTTCTCCCCTTCCCTCATCTTGAAGGCTTTGCCCGGGTTTACAAGGATCTCGAATTTTCTGCCTCCCTTCTCATATCTAGCGATGACGTATTCCCTGCTCATGATTTCCCCCGTTCCTCAGCTACTCCTTCTCTTCAGCCTCTTTATTGACTCCCGACTTCTCTATGTATTCAGCAATCTCCTCACTCGTCAGTTTCCTGAACTCCTTCGTTTCGGGGTCGACTATACCTATCTCAACGAGCTCCAGTTTGAGCGGGACCTCTGTCGATGCTTTGAGGGCTTTGAGGGCCAGCTCTATTGTTTCCTCCTTCCCGAGGTCTTTCCTGTAGTTCTTCTCTAGGTATTCTGTGGCTGGCTGCTCTCCCTCACCCATAGCTATGGCTAGGTAGGAGAAGTAGTACCCGTTTATCTCTGTTTTGAATAGCTGAACACCTTTATGGTCTACTCCGAGGAAGAGGAGGGAGACTCCGAAGGGCCTTACGCCGGCGTGCTGTGTGTAGAGCTGCTTTATGTCGCATACCTGCCTAACAACGTACTCTACGTCTGCAGGCTCATCATACACGAATCTGTAGCTCATTGCCGCCCTCCTTGCGTAGTCTATCAGCACTCTCCCGTCGGCTGCGAGGCCCGCGAATGATGACCCTATGTGTGTATCTATAGGGAATATCTTCACTATGGATCCGAGATCTATGAGTGGGGATATAGTCCTCTTCTCCGCTAGAAGCACTCCCAGACTGTCCGTCTTTACGGCTATGGTTGTCCATCCCTTACTTATGTTTTTGGCTGCGTACTCTACCTGAAATAATTTACCGTCAGGTGAGAAGACCGTGATGGCCCTGTCATAACCCATTGCTGGTGGTCCGAACGCCAAACCTATTACCCTACATGTGTTCTTCTTTAGTAATATAAACCTTAAATGATTCTCCACGCCTCTCTATGATTTTTAAGTCCATTTACTCAAAAACTGGCATGATAGACACGGAATAGGCTTAAAAGTTAGCACATAAGTTCTTCTTGATTTCTTATGTCTGATGAGGTCCCCGTGTCATTATAAATAGATTTATAGCTGTATTTTCCCTTATTAGGACTGAATCAT
>CAZFVC010000069.1:0-6287 GCA_964522175.1 uncultured Desulfurococcaceae archaeon | reverse complement strand
GGTCCCTGGGAAGAAGAGAATGGTTTTCAAGGCCGTAACGAATGAGGCGATTCCGGAGAATGAGGTCTGGGTTAATGCGGAGCTTATGAGGGAGAGGGGTGTTGCGGACAACAGCCTCGCAACCGTGAGGGGCGGGTGAGTGGAGGAAGCTATAATATTCCGTGACTTTGAGGAATATGCCCTCAAACTTGATTCACTTCTCACCAAACTTAGGAAACAGGTAGGTAACTTCCTTAAGGGGAGGGTATCCTTCACTGATCTTAAGCCCAACATTGTGAGGTTAAGGCACTACAATGAACTCATGAATAAGACACTGAGTCTCGCAGAAGAGGGAGAAATATCAAGTGAGTACAGGGATCTATTCCTAACTCTCGTGGAGTTCGTTATGACGGTGTCCCTAGGTGAGGAAAGGGATATCCTCGAGACGCTTAGGAAAGCTCTCGAGAAGAAGGGAGGGGAGAAGGAGAGAAAACTGGTTGCTGATGCCTTGAATGAGATGAAAATTTTAGAAGAATCTGTGAAGAAAATTTATAGCAGTTTAGGCAAGCCCTGAACTATTTCTATGTATGATGCTTATACAATCATAACATTAATTAGCCTCTCGCCTAAAACCAATTGGGCAAGAGGTAATGTCAGAGGAAAGCATACGGATTGAGCCAGCAGTTGGTGGCGAGAAGGAGAGCATAGCTGAGTCCCAGATAATGGAGCAGCTGAACGCGATGCTTAGAGATGTTCAGGAGGTTTACCGTGAACTGATATTCCTATTCAAAGACCTGGATGAAGGAAACACTAGAGCTGTGGATAAGAGGTATAGAAGAGTCAGGAACCTTAAGAACGGGATTGAGGAAACAGGCATTAACTTGATGGAGTATGTGATAAGGGTTTCGCCAACCCTGATGTTTAAGGATGTCTACGTCACGGTCATTCAGGATCTGGTCAGGGTCGCTGAACACGGTGAGGCCGCAGGCTACAGGAACCTACTCCTCAGTAATAAGGAGTTTGAGAGACTGCCCGATAACCTCTACGCGTTAATGGATGCTGTCCTGAGGAAGCTTGTGGACATGACTGACGTAGTGTCGGAGATGTTGGGGAAGGTTGGGACTAACCATAAGCAAGTTAGGGAGCTTTATGTGAAGCTGATTAAGGCGGAGAACGCTATCGATGATCTCTACCGTGAGAGCGGCCTTGAGATAATTAGGAAGTACAGCGGTGATGTGGGGGCCCTTATACTGATTAAGGAGCTCTTCGATAAGTTGGAGGATGCGGCAGACCTCCTGAAGAGGGTGGGGACATATATCAGATATATCTCCCTCCACAAGTGAGTCCGTTAAGGAGTGTAGGAAAGGGTACGCAAGGCTCTTAGGTTCGAAAGCATTAGTCTTCGATATCGATCTCGCTAACTGCATATTCTCTGAGGGCTTCTTCGGGAAACCTGTAGGTGTTAAGAAACCGAAGACCACAGAGGTTAACAGACCTATAGAGCTGTCGATCCTGGAGGCTGCCTACCTCAGTGAAGTAGGAGTGCTTGAGGTTTTTGAGGGTGACACTAAACTCAGCCATGAGGCTCTCCTTAAGCGGGCCTCTTCCCTTGTCGAGGACTTCGAAACAGTTTACCCTGTTTATAAAGAGCTTAGGGAGGGAGGCTTCATCGTAAGGTCAGCGCTGAAGTATGGGGCTGACTTCGCTGTCTATACGAAGAGGCCTGGGCTTGAGCACGCGCCCTATCTCGTTAAGGTGCTTCCGTACGATAAGGTTATTGACCCAGGAGACCTCATAGGGTGGGGCAGGGTTTCCCACAGTGTTAGGAAGGACCTTCTTCTAGCCATAACTTACCCGTCCGGAAAAATTGATTACATAATCTTTAAATGGATTCGACCCTAAAGATAATTGGTAGGTCTTCATCATCCCTGGTGATTAGGTTGGAACATAAAGATAGGCACCATGATTATAATCCCAAGCAACGATACGGGAGATACAGAGGGGAGAGGCACGGCAGGTACAGGGAAGATAGAAGGTGGGAGCGCCGCTCCGTGCAGAGGAAGGACCTGAAGCCTATGCCTCTAGGGGATAAATGCAATCCTCTATGCCCCTTCTTCAGATGCGGTAAGAACGCATTAGTCATCGTTAATAGGGTGGTTAAGGGCCATGTGCAGAAGGCGGCTATGTGTAGGTGGATAGGTGACCAGTGTTTAGGGGCTAAGTGCCAGTTCGCTTACTGTGAGAGGAAAGCACTTCTCCCGGACGGGAGATGTGCCTTCGCGGTTAAGTTCAAGGACAGTGGGGATGCTTTCATGAAGGAGCTTGAGCAGAGCGAGGTAGATAATAAGGTCAGGAACCTTCTGAGCCGTAAAGTCGGCCGCAAAGAGTCGTTGCTGGAGTGACTTTTCCTCCCCACCTAGCATAGATATCGTTCTCTATACCCAGAATATCCAGTATTTTCCCGCATATGTTGTCAACAAGGTCAATGATGTTTTCAGGTGCTCCATAGAAGGGAGGTGAGGCAGGCATAATTACAGCTCCTGCAAGCGAGGCTTTTAACATATTTTCAATATCGATCGCTGATAAGGGAGTCTCTCTCATAAGTAAAACTACTTTTCTCCCCATCCTTAAAGCATTCCCAGCGGCCCTACTTATTAGTGTGTCCTGCCTAGAGGTAGCTATGTCGGATAGTGTTCTAAGGGTGCATGGAGCCACTACTACGGCATCTATTGGGAAGGATGAGGAAGCTACAGGCGAGTAGAAATCGTCGTCTCTGTATACCTTGAAAGATACTTCCTTGAGGAAATTCAGTAGTTCTTCATGATCCAAGCATTCCACCGCAGACACCTGAAGGGCACCCTCACTAACTACTGTATGTAGCTCGACTCCATGGTTCTTAAGGTGTTCAGCAAGCCTCAGACCGTAGATTATGCCGCTGGCTCCCGTTAATCCGAGAACAACCCTCAATAACTCACCAAACCTTTAATGAGTTGGGGAAAATATCTATTGAGCCAATGATGATGCTCGAAAGGAATGATGCGTGATTAACTCACGCAGGTCTGAGGGTTGGAGTATAGTTGAAAAACTATATTGCGACTTCCTCTCCAGGTTTCAGGATTATGGGCTTTACGTGGGGTGCGAACTTGCTTAACCATTCCTTGAATTCTCCAGGGGTTCCTTTGATGACTGGGAAGGTTCCGTAATGCATCGGTATCACATACTCCGGGTTTATCAGTTCGGCGGCCTTAGCAGCCTCTTTAGGTCCCATAGTGTAGTGTCCCCCGATGGGTAGCATAGCTACCACCGGGGTGTATAACTCGCCAATCAGCTTCATGTCGTACATTAGGCCGGTGTCTCCCGCATGGTAAACCATCTTCCCTTCCTTCCCGAAAACCACGCCTGTAGGGTGACCCCTCATGCTTGAGTGGAACGCGGGGGTTAATACGGCGTAGAAGCCTTCCCCCAGATCTATGGGGCCACCGATATTCGCGTCAATAACTCTGGAGGAGTCTCCCAAGGCCTCAGCTATATAGTTAGCTATCTCGAAAATGGCTACTGCCTTAGCCTTCCCAGATCTCTTCATAATGGTTACTGCGTCACCTAAATGGTCTCCATGGTCATGAGTCACTAAAATATAGTCTGCATCTACACTCGGCTCTCCCTTAACAGGGGATACAGGGTTTGTAAGCCATGGATCTACAAGGAAGGTTTTTCCATCGATCTCTACCTGGAAGGCTGAATGACCGAACCACTTAATCCTCATGCTATCACCACAAACTTTTTAATTTAGCCACTCATAAGCTCTCCCCCAAAACACTTAATCCTTTCCTTACTTTCCTTATCGGTAAATCTAATGGATGAGGAAGTGTTGAAGGCGTATCTTAAGGCCGGAGATATTGCGTACAGGGCGAAAAAGTTTGCTTCAGAAGTGGTTAAACCCGGTATCCCCATACTTGATGCGGCCGAGAAAATCGAGGGATTCATTAGGGAGGAGGGGGGAGAGCCTGCCTTCCCTCTAAACCTTTCAATAAATTATGTCGCGGCCCACAGAACCCCGCTAGCTGACGACCCAGAAATTATTCCTGATGATTCCGTGGTTAAGGTGGATCTGGGTGTTCATGTTGATGGCTATATCGCGGACACAGCAATCACCCTGATATTTAACGATAAGTATGTGAGACTTGGGGAGGTTGTTAAGAAAGCACTGCTGAAGGGGCTTGCAGCAGTCAGGCCAGGAATAAGATTCAAGGATGTTGGGAGAGTTATAGAGAAGGTTATTCGAAGGGCTGGGTACAGGGTTATTAAGAATCTCTCAGGGCATAGTTTAGGGCAGTACGTCATCCATGCAGGGGAATCGATACCTAACTTCAAGGATCCCATGTCCCTAGGTAAGTTCAGGGCAGGTAGGGCCTACGCGATGGAGCCCTTCGGCACGGACGGTAAGGGATGGGTTAGGGAGGTTAAGGGCAGTGCGCAGATATATTCCCTCCGCTCTCTGGAAGCATCCAGAGGCTTAAGCGAGGATGAAGTTAAGGTTATTGATTACTTGCTTAGTACTAGGAAGACGCTGCCCTTCTGTGAGAGGTGGTTAACACATTTATTCCCTGAATTGAGCGCCCTACGTGAAACGCTTCAGTCACTCGTTAATAAGAAGCGTCTCTACGCCTATCCTGTTCTTGTGGAGGTGAATAAGGGTTACGTGGTTCAGTTCGAGGAGACATTCATAGTTACGGAGGACGGAATATTAGTCACAACGAATCCGGAGGTTAATTCTGAACTAGAATCTTTAAAAAAGGGTTAGCGTAAACATCTAGGTAGGGCAGTATGGTGATGAGATAATGGACGGAGGCAGTGACTGGGCATCAACGCTCCTGGTTATCCTGATTATGGTTTCGTTTCTCCTTAATTTCACTGACATACCGCAGAAGATTCAGATGTTGAGATACTCCTCCTACATAAGGAAAAGGATTGTGCAGCTGACGGAGATTGAGGATGAAGGCAGGAAGAAGACCCTTAAGTACCTTAACAAGTTAGGGGTTAAGAACCCTAAGAAAGTGATTGACGGGTTCGTCGATAATTTCTTCATGATTTCACCTGTAGACATCGAGCCTACCGACATAATTAAGCGTCTACGGCACCTCGTGAGGAACAGGGACGAGTCTGTGAGGACCTACGTCATGGAGAACATGCCTGGCCTTGATCTGGTGCAGATGCAGAACGCTGAGGTTATGCTGGAGGTTGCATCAATATTATCTCAAATAACCAAGATTGTGAAGCATTACTACCAGATAGGAGTCAAGTATAATAACTGGGTCTTTATGATGCAGCTCGCGCTAGAGCTTCAGCAGATTGTTAAGCTGGCTAAAACCTATGGTGACGCATTGGACGCCTTCGCTATGGGGACCCCGATAGGTGACGGTGTAGGTCCCATGGTGGCTAGGGAGCTTGCCCTGAAGGCAGAACCTAAGGAGATTGTGAAGGAGACCGTGGTTTACGAGACAGAGCTCGATAAGAGGAAGCTCTACGTAATTAAGGCTAAGGGACCTGGATCCACTGTCGGCTGGCCCGGTGAAGCGGTGGAGAAGGTTGTTGAGGAGCTGGGAGGTAAGGTCGACAGGATAATCACAGTCGACGCAGCTCTCAAACTGGAGAGCGAGCCTAGCGGTGTGGTCGCCTACGGTGTAGGTGCTGCCATAGGTGATATAGGCCCCGAGAAGATTGCTATAGAGAGGACGGCGATGAAGTACTCAATCCCCTTAGATGCTGTGGTCGTGAAGATTTCTAATGAGGAAGCAATAAACACTATGAATAAGCAGGTTTATGAAGGAGTTATGAAGGCGTTGAAGATCGTTAAGGACATCATCCGAAATAAGGTTGAGGAGGGAGGCAAGGTAGTTGTTGTCGGTATAGGGAACACAATAGGTATAGACTAGGTGGTGAAGTATGGATATATCTGCACTTGATCCGTTCACGCTCATGATGATCGGGCTCATGGTTTTCCTAATTATTTACTTGATAACCTCCACATTCCTCACTAAGAAGAGAGAGCCCCCTAAGAAAAAACTGGTCACAGTACTCACATGCGTTAACTGCACTTACATAGAGAAAAGGAACTATAAGGAAGGGGACTACGTAGGCAAATCAGTAGGGGAATGCCCTAAGTGTGAAGGGGATATGGTGATCAAGGCCATATACTCCGAGGTCGAGCAACCTAAAGCATAAAGCCTATAAACCCTTGAAGGTTACTTAGGTATGGCGGCCCCGACCATAGCGGCCAGGAAACACCCGGACTCGTCAGATCCCGGAAG
>CAZFVC010000068.1:0-6447 GCA_964522175.1 uncultured Desulfurococcaceae archaeon | reverse complement strand
CCCCGGGCCTCCGCCGTGTGAGGGCGGCGTCCTAACCGGGCTAGACGACGGGCCCTTAGAAACCTGTTGGAACAGTCTTTTAAGTTTTTAATTTAACCAGGGGCTGAAACTTTGCGTGTCTTCCTATTAATGCTGTTTCATGTGTTTGGTTTGGGTAGGTATAGCTTTCTACCTTATACATGAAATAGAGTGTTTATACCATTAATTTCATTACATGACCTTCAGCTGGTTTTGAGTACTAATTACCTTAGGGACCGGATAGCTGGGGTCAGAATATTAACCTTAACGTCTCTTTGAGATGGGTAATACCGAATTGTCCTTGCCCTATTCTAGGAACATATAGTCTGATCTTTATCTATGCGGGGTCTCCTTAGTCATACATAGGTTGTACTCCTTAAAGTGGATTGTAATCAGATAGTTATCTTCCCATCCCAGTTAAGTTGTAATTTACGTGAAGTGCTGTGAAATCGCTTGAGCTTAGATGCCAAGAAAGGTCTTTGTATTTATCGTAGGTAGGAAATTTGGCGCATCTTCTGATCATCAGTAGTTAAGTGAAGATCTTCATAGTTTGTTAGTATCATAGGTTAAGTCTACCTTCTTCAGATTTATGCTAGCTACCGGAGTTCTTGGTTGACTATTTGTCTGCCCTAATCTATGAACTGATACGTTTCCGCGCTCATTAAATACGCCAGAAAAAGAAGAGCACGGTGAAGGCTGATGCTGGCTCAATTACTTTTGCCGTTAATAGGTTGTAACCGTGCGTTATGTACTTATTTGCTGTACAGCCAACACGCTACATAGTGATCTGGCTCTACCTCAACTAGTGGTGGTTTCTCTCTCTTACATTTTTCCGTTGCGTGGGGGCACCTAGGGTGGAACCTGCAACCAGGAGGGGGATCGATAGGGCTTCCAGGCTCACCGTAAACCTTGATTTTAGGTTTCTTTAGGTAGTAGTCCGGATCTGGTACTGGAAGGGCTGCTATGAGCATTTGAGTGTATGGGTGTAGCGGATTATCGAATAGTTCATTAGACGGCGCGATCTCTACGATCCTCCCTAAGTACATAACAGCTATTCTATTACTCATGTACTTGACGACCCCTAAGTCATGGCTTATGAACAGATATGTCAAGTTGAATTCCTTCTGGAGATCCTTGAGTAGGTTAAGTATCTGTGCCTGTACGGACACATCAAGAGCGCTTGTTGGTTCATCCAGCACTATAAAATTCGGCCTTAAAGCTAATACCCTAGCTATGGCTATTCTCTGCCTTTGTCCTCCTGAGAACTCATGCGGGTATCTATAGAGGTGTGTCTCGTTCAATCCTACTTTATAGAGGAGATCAATAACGAATTTTTCAGGGTCACTAACATTAATCTTATGTACCCGGAGAGGCTCTATTATAATGTCAAAGATGGTCATTCTGGGATCTAGGCTTGTAAAGGGATCTTGGAATAGTATCTGTGCATTCTTCCTGAATTCCTTGAGATCTCTTCCTTTAATATCCATTATATTCTTTCCTTTGTAGTAGACCTCTCCCTCCGTTGGCTCAATTAGCCTGAGCAATAATTTTCCCGTAGTTGTTTTGCCGCAACCAGACTCACCAACTAGTCCTAGGGTCTCTCCACGCTTAATCACAAAGCTCACTCCATCGACAGCCTTGACGTAGTTCCTAGTGAAGAATATTCCCTTTAGAGGAAAATACTTCTTGAGGTTCACCGCCTTAAGGAGTATCTCACCCACTTCCACCACCTGTCATGCCTGATATTAGCCAACACGCTACATAGTGATCTGGCTCTACCTCAACTAGTGGTGGTTTCTCTCTCTTACATTTTTCCGTTGCGTGGGGGCACCTAGGGTGGAACCTGCAACCAGGAGGGGGATCGATAAGGTTCGGCACTGTTCCCGGAATTGACTCAAGTCTCTCAATTTTAGTCAGCGGGTTAGGTACAGCCCTCAAAAGAGCGCGTGTATAGGGGTGGGTTGGATTGTTGAACACTTTCCTTACAGGCCCTAACTCAACAATATTACCAGCATACATGACTGCAACCCTATCACACATTTCAGCAACTAGTCCCATATTATGGGTTATGAGGATTATTGTCATATTCCTTTCTTTCTTGAGTTTTCTCAGGAGCGACATTATCTGGGCTTGAATAGTTACGTCAAGGTATGACGTAGGCTCATCCGCAATTATAACTCTAGGTTGATTACTGAGTCCGGCACCTATCACACTTCTTTGCTTCATCCCGCCGCTGAGCTCATGTGGATAGGCTTTAACTCTTCTCTCTGGGTCAGGCATAAGCACAGTCTTCAGGATATGTACCGCTTTCATGAATGCTTCCTTCCAATCTCTCACAGTTCTATGCTCGATCATAGTTTCACCTATTTGATATCCTATAGTGTAAAGTGGATCAAGTGCTGCAGCAGGATCCTGAAATATGTAGGCTATCTCATTTCCTCTAATTTTTCTGAGTTCTTCATCACTCAGTTCGAGCATATTAACCACCTTGCCTTCCTTCGGGAAGTATAGAACCTCACCGTGCTCGATCCTGCCCGGGCTATTTATGAGTTTTGTGATAGCTCTTGACGTTACTGTCTTTCCACATCCAGTCTCCCCAACAAGACAGAAAGTCTCGCCCTCCAAAACCTCAAATGAAACACCATCTATTGCTTTAGCTATACCTGCGTAGGTATAAAAGTAAACGTAGAGATCTTTGACAATTATAATAGGCTTTCTGTTGTTCAAGACTTCTTACCTCCCTTCTTTAACTTAAACTCGATGCTCCTTCTGGTTTTAGGATCGAGAATATCCCTTAAGGCATCACCTAGCAGATTATATCCTAGTGCAGTGAATAGTATGAATGCACCAGGTAGTAGGCTAAGCCACCAGTACCCTCTATATAACCACCTAGAGCCGTCAAAAACTATCCTACCCCAGTCTGCTATTGGAGGCTGAGCACCTACACCTAAGTAGCTTAATCCAGCTTCAGACAGAATTACACCACCTAGATCCAATGTTATGTAAACTAGCATTGGACCCATGATATTAGGGAATATGTGCTTAAGCATAATGCTGAGTGGGCTAAGACCCATAGCCTTCGCCGCCTCTATGTACACTTTTTCCCTCTCCGCTAATGTACTACCTCTAATGACTCTGGTGTAGGGGGGCCACCAAACAACAACTAGAGCAAATACTACAGCTACAAGATAAGATAGCTTTTCAGAGTCCACAGGATCTATAGCGAATAGCCAAAGCATTAAATCCTGGAACCCAGGAAAAGCTTTGAAGAGCATATTTATTCTGCTTGGTAGAGTTGTTGAAAGGCCTATAGCTAGAATGAGCCCTGGAAATGAAAAGAAAATATCTGTTATACGCATAATTACTTCATCTATCTTACCGCCAAAGTATCCAGCAACTAAACCTAGTAACACACCTATAGGGAAGCTTATAGCTATCACTAGTAATGAGACTATTAGCGATACTCTTGCACCGTAAAGTAACAGGCTAAGTACATCACGCCCATATTCATCAGTTCCTAGAAGGAAAAATTCTTTATTAGGCCCATACGCGAATGGAGATAGGAACCTGTATCTTAAGTCCTGAAATATGAGGAAGTTGTTATATTTATATGGTGCAATGAGAGGTCCGAAAATCGCCAGGCAGATGAAGACGATAACTAATACCAGCCCAACAAGTCCAGGAACAGACCTATTCAGTGCGTACAGCATCAGCTTCCACTCACTTAACTTTGCTGTATTTCTCTTCTTCCATCCAGGCTTGAATACATCGATTATTTGGGCGATGAATCCAATAAGCCAGTTTGCTAGCTTATCCAACATTTTTTCCTCATATACTTGAATGGCTTCGCCCACGATCCCACCTCCTAGTACCTTATTCTCGGGTCTACGAATGCATAGAGAATGTCGGCTATTAGGTTCACACTCATAAACGTTAAAGCAAAGAGGAATACACTACCTATTAAGGCTGGGTAGTCAAAGTAATATATAGCTTGAACCATGTACATGCCCAGTCCTGGAATTCCGAACACCGCCTCTATTATAGGTGCCCCACCTAATAGGAAGCCAAATTCTATACCTACGATCGTTATGATAGGAACTAAAGCATTCTTAAGGGCGTGCCTGATTATCCTGATTTTCCTAAATCCCCTTGCCTCAGCAAAGTCTATATAGCTAGACGACCATGCATCAAGAAATGAATTTCTTGTCATTCTGGCCACTATTCCTATTTCAATAAACCCTAAAACAAATGCAGGTAGTGATAGCCTGTAAATAATCTCAAATGCAGTATTATATTCTCCTTGAATGAGTGCGTCCAGAACCATTACTCCCGTGATCATTGAGGTAGGTTGTGGTATCCCAGCAATGCTAATTAAGCGGACCTTGATGAAGAACAAATAAATAAGTAGGTAGCCCAGCCAAAAGCTAGGTGATGATACACCTATTAATGCTAGTGTCCTAACAGCAGAATCAAGTAGAGTGTTCTTCTTAAGTGCCGAGAGTATACCTAGAGGGATCGCTATGAATATTATGTAAAGTAGTGCAATTAATGCTAGCTGTAAGGTTATGAAGAACCTTCCGTACCTTGACTCACCTACCCCAAATAACAGGTCGTCCCATATTTTATTGTGGGTTCTTGGACTGACTATATCATTCGTAAATATTTTCTTAATAAAAAATAGGTATTGAATATACCACGGATCATTTAGGTGGTATTCTTTTTTAATTCTCTCAATAACTTCAGGTTTAGCTTTCACCCCGCCAGCCCAACTTCTGGCTGGATCTGCAGGAATTATATTAGCTACTATGAAGACGAGAAAGGTAACACCTATCAAAGTGGGTATGAATGTTAAAAACCTGCGTACCAGAAACGCCTTCAGGCCTGGCAACCGGCTGCACCTACATAATTAGAATTTGATATATTTAATATTTTTTAGCCGCTGAATTTTGCTAGATAAATATACTACCTAAAATCAGTTATTATGCCGCAACTAATATAAAAATCGTTTAAGATCTTGATTGGACTGGCGAAGCAAGTTTAGATTTTAATTAAAAAAGCAGTTTATGGTTTAAACCCATAGAGCTGCTCCCATAGAGCTGAATTCCAATAATACGGATTGTATTGCAGATAAAAGTAGCTACCCTCCACATACTCTTTAATGTAATAGGGCCCTGTGCCTATTGGATACTTATGTATGAATGTATGGACGGGATCCTCCTCCCCTACACCGAAATACTTAGCCCAAGCAGCCGGATTCTTACCATTCTCGGACTCTTCCAGCATCTGCTCATACTTCCCTTTAAGCTCATCTACATAGTCAAACGGGTACTTTATTGGTATGACGATTTCACATGGATCAGTCAGTATACTGAGTATCGGTGGGTAGACCATGTAAAGCTTCAGCATAACTACGCCTGCAGTCGGCCCTTCATATCCAAACACACCTAATAGATCTTGTAGTGAGCTCACTTCCACTTCCTTCCCATGATATTCAGTTACTAGTGGTTGTTCACTCAGTAAATTCCCAAGTTCATCTTCACTCAGTACTTTCGATGCATTAACGTCTATGAAGTCTGATATAAGCCATGAGGGCTCACCTTGAAGTCTTGCAACTCTCCATAAACTCCACAATACGTCTATAGCAGTTATGTTGTAGACTTTATTGTGCCATGGGTCGTACGCCTTCACATTGCCCCTTATGACAAAGTACCACTCAGTCCCCTCTTCATTGTGTGCCCAAGCCACCGCTAGATCGGGAACTACTTCGCTTAGATCATCCCTCCAGTATGTCACTAACGTATCGCCTATGTTACTAAAGAGACTCCATCCTGTTGATTCGTAGTTAAAGTGCGGGTCAAGTGTTTGTACCCATTCATCTATAGCTATTGCATATGTGTTGGGATCGTTCGAATAGTCCTTAATACCTGTAGGTGTCGTAGGTGCATCAGGGTCTTCCCAGAGAAGGTCAGCCCTCTCAAAAACCTCGGTCGCTGTCGGGTTATAGTACCTGCCATGGAGCCAGCTCCAGTATGGATGTAGTAGTTTGGTCTGGGTCAGAAATATAATGGCATTTTGCTTATTAGATAGTATAAATACTGCCTGATATATTGGCTCTCTTATTTCCGGGTTCAGTGTGATTCTACCTGCAATTAACAGTGCATCAAAAGTAACGTTTCTATACCAGGCTGGGTTTATGTTTACCCAAGCATGTGAATTCTCAATAGGTAATGTATTTTCCCAGTCAGGTACATAGGAGACCACTACATATGGTTTCCCTGTCACGTTGACCTTAGCACCAGTACCTTTCATGCCTACAACAACATAGTAATTGGGAGTGTCAATTACTGTTGCATTCATAATGTATTTACCTACATCCTCAGGATTATCTACTACATGGACCTGTACCTCCTTAAATTCAGTTCCCCCACT
>CAZFVC010000067.1:0-6457 GCA_964522175.1 uncultured Desulfurococcaceae archaeon | reverse complement strand
AGTAGGCATGGACTCAACTAGGTATAGGGATGTGGACCGGAAGATAATGGAGCTTGACGGAACCCCCAACTTCTCAAGGATAGGTGGAAACACAGCCGTAGCTACCTCACTCGCAGTAATTAAGGCGGCCGCCGACACTGAAGGCATACCTCTATTCGAGTTCCTCGGAGGCAGGAGAGCGACTATGCTTCCGGTCCCGCTCATGAACATAATTAACGGCGGCGCCCACGCAGGTAATGACCTAAGTATACAGGAATTCATGATAGTTCCTGTAGGTGCGGACACCTTCACCGAAGCCTTGAAGATAGCTGTAGAGATATATGCTGAACTCAAGAAGATTCTCAGGGACGAGTACGGGAAGAACGCTGTGAATGTTGGCGACGAAGGGGGTTTCGCCCCGCCCCTCAGAAAAACTAGGGAGGCTCTCGAAGTCCTCATGAAGGCTGTTAAGGGTGCCGGCTACAGTGAGGGAGAGGTCTATATAGCCCTCGACGCCGCAGCAACACAGTTCCATGACCCGAAAACCGGGAAATACCTGATCGATGGGGAGGAGCTTAAGTCTGAGGAACTTCTGGAGCTCTACCTAAGCATCGTTGATGAGTACCCGATAGTGAGTATTGAGGATCCATTCACGGAGGAAGGCGGGGAATGGTTCATCCAGCTCAGGAAGGCTCTCTCCGGCAAGGCGTTTGTGATAGGGGACGACATAACTGTGACTAACCTTGAACGCACGAAGAAATCTGTTGAGGAAGGCGCTATCGATGGAGCGATAATTAAGGTGAATCAAATAGGGCTATTCACCCTAGCGGAAGAGGTTATTGAGTACCTGCTTCAGGCAGGGAGGAAGGCCATAATAAGTCACAGGAGTGGGGAAAGTGAGGACGCTACGATAGCACACATAGCTGTGGCCTACAGAACGGGGCTCATAAAGACTGGGGCCCCGGCAAGAGGGGAGAGGACGGCTAAGTACAATGAACTGTTAAGAATAGAGGACTACTTAAGTGGGGACGCAGAGTTTCCAGGGAAAAACGTGTTTTTAAGGTAGAGCGACCGCTATACCCATCAAGGCGGCACCGATCGCTAAAAGAAGCAGGCTGAACTCCTTAACCCTCAGCATAGACATCCATTTAGCCAGCTTAATCGCTCCGTAAATTCCGTAACCTATAGCCACAATCACTATTATGGAGAAACCTATCACAGCAAGCCAGCCTGAAACCCCGCTGACGTTGAAGCTAGTTATCGACTGTATCACTCCCTGCAGAGCCTCAAAACCCATTATACCACCATTAAGAAGGTTTAGAATGAGGTATTCTTAAAAAACGGAACCCCCCTAAACCAGTATAGTCCCTAACCTTAAAAACCCCGGTAAACATGAACTCAAGGATGATGACGGTTAAAAGCGATGAGCCGTGATTAGAGGCTGGGTTCTGACACCCGCATAAACAACGCTAAAAAACACCTCAGCCAATAATAGGGTGGTGTGGATGGATGGTTAAGTGCCCTAAGTGCGGTACTGAGGTGAAGCCTTTAAAGACCTGGCAGTTCGTGGCACCGTTACCGGATGCTGACGGAAGAATAACTATAACCTTAATGGGTTCCTTCAGATGCCCTAACTGCGGATACTCATGGAGAGGAAAGATCTCCACCATAAAGGTCGGCCCTGAAGGCGAGGTGGAGGTCGGTAAAGGGAAGAGGAGGAGAAGGAAGAAGGAAAAGAAGGAGGAGAAGCCTCAGGGAACGATAATAGAGATCGATCTTTCGGAGCTAGACGAGGAATGAAGAAGGAGACGAAGGTAGCTATAGCTGAGGCTGTCCTCACAGCAGCAATCATAGCGATAATAGTGATGTCCATAACCGGCGTGTTCATATTCGCTGTCGTTGAGGGGAAGTCGATGGAGCCCCTGCTTCAGACAGGGGATCTAGTTTTCGTTTACAGGGCAGACCCACACACAATCCATGAAGGCGACGTGGTGGTTTACGAGAGGCCGGGTAGGTCCTTCATAATTCACAGAGTGATTAAGGTTATGGAGGAGGACGGGGAAATATACTTCATTATTAAGGGGGATAATAACCCCGTACCCGACGGGGCAATACCGTCCGACTGGATAACCGGGAAGGTTCTTTCCGTGGGTGAAGCAACCCTGAAAATCCCGGGAATAGGATACCTAACGCTGTGCCTCAGATCCATCTTTCATGCAGGTAGTTAACCACATCCCTGCTGTACCTCCCTAAAGAACGCATCTTCTTCAACTCCCTCAGATACTCAGCAAAGCTTAATCCTGCCCTCTCCCTCCACACTTTATAGGCCTCCATAACGCTTCTGTATGCCTCAGCATGATACTCGCAGAGCTTAACGCCGTCTACATTACTCACAGAAGCTCTCCCACATAAAGCACACTTCTCCCCATCCACCCCTCTACCGGCAAGGGAGAGAAGCTCCTCCTCCCTACCGCCCCTCACAAGACTCTTCACCTTCGTGAGCCTAGGCTCGAGAACTTTCCTAGCCTCAGCAACAACCTCCTCCCTACCTGAATCACCCCTAATTACGGACTGAAGCTTCTCCTCAAAAGCCCTCGTAAGCTCCACAGACACAATCTCCTCGAACAGGTTCCTCAGAATATTGGCTACGTCCTTACCCAGATCAGTAACTTCAATACCTCTGCTACCTGTCTTAAGGTAGCCCCTGCGGAAAAGCACCTCAACGATCTCCGCCCTCGTTGCCTCAGTACCTATGTTTGATGCCTCCATCCACTTAAGGAGCGTGGCCTTCGTGTACTTGGGCGGGGGTTTCGTGAATTGGCGTGTCACCCGAACAGAATCTATCCGGACCTTCTCACCGACGCCTAGCTTAGGGATTTCCTTCTCAGTCAGCTTCATGTACTTATATATAGCGAGCCATCCTCTCTCCAGAATCACCTGCCCAGAGAGACCGAATTCCAGGCCTCCCCCCTCAAACACTAGTTTACTGCTCTTTACCCTGGCAGGGTCTCCGAAGGCTCCTAGATACCTCCTCACAATAAGGTCGTAGACCACCCACTCCAGCTTGCTGAGCTTCCTCCTAGGCCTCTCCCCAGTAGGATATATTGCCGGGTGGGCAGGGTCATCCCTCCTCCCCTGAACCGGGGTTAACACCCCCTTCTCCAGAACCTTGCTGCAGTAGGTCGAGTAGTACTTGGCTTTACCTAGGGACTCAATAATTCTCCTATGCGGAACCCCCTTAGGAAGCTTCTGAGAGTTTGTTCTGGGGTAGCTTATGAGTGAGTCAAGGTATAGCGACTCAGCCACCCTAAGTGTTTGGGCAGGCGATATCCCCGCGGCCTTGGAAGCAACTAGTTGAAGCTCAGGCAGATTGAATGCAGGGAGCGGCTTAATCTCCTTAACGTTGCTCTCCTCCTTAACCACCTTAAGGAACCCTTCACTCCTGAGAGCCTTCGCCGCATTAACGGCCGCATCCCTAGTCTTGAGGGGAGGGAAAAGATTCTCAAGCCTGTAATTCTTACCATTAATGATTACTGAGACCGAGATATTGAATATCACTTCCGGGATGAATGTCTCCCTCTCCACATGCCGTCTTAAAGCCTGCAGAAGTGTTGGGGACTGAACCCTGCCGGCACTTAACACCTTCCTATCCTTAGAGACCCGCCTATAGAAATCCATTAGAGCCCTGCTTACATTAATTCCCCATATCCAGTCAAGCTCATGGCGGCATAGGCCCGCCTCAACCATATCTAGATCGAGGGGGTGCAGCTCCCTAAAGGCCTTAAGGAGCTCGTCCTTAGTTAGGGCAGAGAATTTAGCCCTCTTCGCCCTCTCGACATCACCGAAGTGCTTAATGATTAGGTACCCTATCACCGACCCCTCGATATCGAAGTCGCACGCATTAACGAACTCTGAAGCACCCTTACTAAGCCTCTCCAGAACAGCGAAGTACTTCCTCACGTAACCCGATTTAGGGTCTGCCTCCCACCTAGGGACCCACTCATACTCGAATACTGGGTAGCTCCTCCTCCTAGTTTTTAAGGTGAAGAGATGTCCCACAGCGGGAGCGATAACGACGTCCCTACCCCCGAAAGAGCCTTTCCAGTAGGTCACGCCGTTCAGTCTCACCCTTGAACGAACACCTAAGGCGGCAGCTATCTTTGAGGCGGCCCTAGGCTTCTCAGCTATTATTAGGACGTAACCGCCCTTACTCGACGTCAAAGGAATCACCTAAGTGGGGAAAGGAAATGTTAGGGCCAGGAGGAAGGCGTAGAGTGCACCTATCTTCAGCCGGTCTCCTGCGTCAAGTTTGGAGAGAGTGTTCGCTGCCCCATAATGCGGCCTCGTGCCTGAAATGAACCAAGCAATAAGCATGAAGAACCCTAACCAGCTTAGGGGAGGGTAGAGGAAGGCGGCCGCGAACCCTCCTAAGGCAGTAGCGATGGAGGCGTACCTATGTATCTTCACGCTTGTTAATGCTCTGAAGACATGTCCCCCGTCAAGCTGACCTACAGGCAGAAGGTTAGCGAAATGAATCAAAAGTATCAGATAGGCTGCCTCTGCCGCAGGGTTCATGAGCACTACAGACCCCAGCTCAACCGGGATAAGCCTGCTTACTAGGAGGGAGCCTAAGGGAGCGACCGATATAGGGATGAGAAGTCCCCTACTTATTGCTTCAGCAACCTGCTCCTCAGGCACCTGCGGCGAAAGGGCATATGCACCCCCGAACAGCGCGAGGGCCAGCAGGGTGCCCACTAAAGGGCCGGAAATACCTAGCTTCGCGAGCTCCTTAACGTGCTTAGGTAGGTACAGAAGCTGGATAATGGCACCGAACGTACCTAGAGGCGATATGAGGGGTGCCGGAATCGGGAGAGGGAATGAGGCAGGGAGTTTAGTCCTCATAGCAGTGATGAAGTGTCCTGCCTCATGCAGAAATATGGGGAGGAGAACGGCCAGGGAGAAGAAGAGTGTCCCTACCCAGATATTAGTTCCCTCAATAGATATCCCTATGTTCCTCAGCGAGGCAATAACTTCATTATATGACTGCACACTGAAGTAGCCTGTGATCGCTACTGAAGCGATGGTGGCACCGAGCAAGGCCGCGGCAAGCTTTCTCCTAACCTTAACCCTTCGAGGACTGTTCGGGAGGAGAAGCACGTAGGTATCGCCGCTGCCCGTGAGTAAAGGATAGTAACCCTTAGGAACGACCTCATCGTAGAATAGAGAGAATGCCTCCTCAAGAGAGTAGCCGGGGAGGGGCTCCACTATGTATTCGGTGGAGGTCTCCGTCCTCCCAGAAAGTATGAAAGTGAAGTACTTAGATAGCTCGGCCTCGACCTCATGAGGACCGTACTCATCACTCAACGGGAGGACCAGCCTCAGAACTCAACGAAGCCAAACAGCTTCTTCTCCATCTCAATAAGTTTAGCTACAGGAATCATCTCCTCATTACCGTTAGGGAGCCTCCTAATCAGAGTGAATGGGAGGACCCCACTCCTCAGCTCCTCCTTAGCTATCTCGACGGGGTCTTTCGGGAGCTTACTCACATCAATCAAAGGTATTGCGCCGAGGTCAAGCTGAAGAGCCCTAGCAGCAATTATTCTTGCCTTCTCATACCTTGTCAGCCTGAGTGGGCCGTACCTCACCTCGGCCTTCTTGATGTGCGAAATAATGTTGTCCTTCATACCCAACACTACCAATCATTTATTAAGGAGGGATAATAAACGTTAGATCCCTCAGAAAAGAAAAAGGTGTTTCTTTTACTCGAATCCGTAGCTACCCATTCCGCCCATACCGCCAGGTCCGCCGGCGCCGCCTTCCTTCTTCTCCTCAGGCTTAGTGGGGGACGCAGCCACCACATCATCAACCTTAAGGATGGCTGCAGCCGCCTCAGTCGCTGCCTTAATCACCTGCTTCTTCACAATTACCGGATCAATGATGTTAATCTGGGTTATGTCCTCAGCGATCTTCCCGTTCATTACGTCGATACCTGCATTGAACTTGCCTTCGCTGTGAAGCTTCCTCAGCTCCATCACGGCATCTATCGGGTCGAGCCCTGCGGTCTGAGCAAGCACAGCAACTATCTCCTCCAAAGCGTCGGCCATCGCCTGCACCGCTAACTGCTCCTTACCACCGACACTCTCAGACCACTTCCTCAGCCTTAAAGCAAGCTCTACCTCCACAGCACCGCCTCCAGGAACCATCTTCGGGTCTCTCAGCACGTTCCTTATTGAGTGAAGCGCGTCGTGGAATGATCTCTCAGTATCGTCGAGGACCATATCGCTTGATCCCCTGACCAGTATGGTCACGGCCTTCGGATTCTTGCATCCCTCCACAAACACCATCTTGTCGTTACCTACTCTCCTTTCCTCAACAAGCTTCGCGTAACCGAGATCCTCAGCAGTGAGGTCCCTTATGCTGGTCACTATCTTACCGCCGGTCGCTCTCTCCAGTTTCTCCATGTCTGACCTCTTAACCC
>CAZFVC010000066.1:0-6518 GCA_964522175.1 uncultured Desulfurococcaceae archaeon | reverse complement strand
CTTCGATGAGGGAGACATTCTCTACACAGACCCTACAGAGGCCGACCTAGAGAAAGTTCTGACGAAGTTCAGGGACATGGTTGAAGAGGAAATGATTGAACTGATCAGGGAGCTGATTAAGGTTAAGCAGAAGAGGGAGAAAAGGTTCGGCCTACCCGTAATAATGCTTCTGAAGAAGATGGGTAAGCGTAAGTAGTTTTTTTGTTTTAGAAGTCTCCGCAGTCCTCCCCGAAAATTACGCTGGTCTCGTACTCGAACCTTTCAGGGCTGTCTGCAGCATGCACCACATTCTCCTGAATCGATAAGGCGTAGTCACCCCTAATGGTTCCGGGGGCCGCCTCCCTTCCGTCAGTCTGCCCTATAAGCTTCCTCACAACACTGATTGCCTTATCGCCCTCAATAATCATAGCCACGACAGGCCCTGAAGACATGAAGGAAACCAGGTCGTTGAAGAAGTGCTTACCTCTATGGATGTCGTAGAGCCTCTCAATACATTCCTTCCTCGGGTAAACCATCCTCAGCTTAACTATCTTCAGGCCCTTCCTCTCAACCCTCCTAATCACTTCACCGATAAGTCCTCTCCTAACGCCGTCAGGCTTAACTATTAGGAGGGTTCTCTCGCTCATGCCCTGCTCGACCTCTTACCGAGGTAGTACTTGCTCCACGGAACCCTCTTCGGGTCCCTGCCGAGCTTGTAGTTCTTGAAGCACTTGCTTGAGCAGAACCAGAGTATGGTGCCGTCATTCTTCACATACATCAGGCCGGTCCCTGGAGGGATCGGCTTACCGCAGAAGGAGCATTTCCTTATTCTCGGCATTACTTATCCCCCACTCACTTAATGGATCCGAATAAAAGCTTTGGCCACTACCTCCTCGTGGAGAGCTTCCTTGCCTCCCTCTCAGTCTCCCTGAGAATCACTATGTCGCCGACCCTTACAGGGCCCTTAATGTTCCTGGCGATGATCCTTCCCTTATCCCTTCCTTCAAGAACCCTTACCCTGACCTGGGTAATCTCCCCAGTAACTCCGGTTCTTCCAACAACCTGAATAACCTCTGCCGGGAAACCGAACTCCTCAATAATGTTCACGTCCGGCTGACTCACATCCACCTTCTTACCGCTTTCCTCACTCACTACCGACACCACTCAACTAAGGGTTAACTACTTAAAAGGATTATTATAGATGTCTAGAAAAGATATGTATTAAAAACGGGTTTATCCCGTGTTATTGTTTTGATCCTCCCTTAACCCTGAGTCTTCAGGTCCTGGTAGGCCTTATTCAGCTCCTCGAGGAGCTCCCTAGCCTCGCCTTCCTCAACGATCGCTACCGCCGCAGCAGCCACCTCGATGCCGGCTGCCTCGCCAAGCCTCTTCTTGCTGGGGACGTACAGGTAAGGCACCTTCTTCTCCTCGCAGAGGAGAGGCAGATGCATCACGACCTCAGGCGGGTCAACGTCCTCAGCGATCAGCACCAGCTTAGCGATGCCTCTCTCAACAGCCTTAGTTGTTTCATTGGTTCCTTTCCTAACCTTGCCTCCAGTCTCTCTAGCCTTCTTAACGGTTTCATAAGCCTTCTCAGCTATTTCGGGAGGTACTTCAAACCTTACATATGGGGGTTTGCTCATTCTCATCCACCTCGTCGTCGCAATCAATACTTAACCAACGCTTTAAAAAGCGTTACCTACTGAAGGAAACCTACTCATGGATGAATACTGCCTTAACAGGCTTCCCGGGCTCCTGAATCTTGACGAAGCCGAACCTGACGAGCTGCGCCTTCTCCCCCTTCTCCAGCATACCTAGTTCCGGCTCCGCCACAGCCTTAATGGTCCTCAACTCAAGCTCCTCAGGAACAATTATCTCTGCCTCAATACCTCCCTCCCTGGGAACCCATTGCACGATGCTGTATCCCTTCTCCCTCGCGTCGCTGAGTGATGTGCCTGCGTAAACCCCT
Organism: uncultured Desulfurococcaceae archaeon; assembly: GCA_964522175.1. Taxonomy (GTDB): domain Archaea; phylum Thermoproteota; class Thermoprotei_A; order Sulfolobales; family NBVN01; genus CAZFVC01. Next base: position 4,570 of record CAZFVC010000066.1, on the reverse strand, counting down.
TCAGCCACACCGCCACTGACATCCTCGATCCGGACGTTGCAGAACTCCATGAGCCTCATCCCTCCCTTCCTGACAGCCTTCTCCAGATCCTGTGCCTCTACATAGACCTCGAGAACCCCGTTGTTGGGGGTTAGCTTAATCGTTCTCTTCCCTAACTCCTGATTATCTGGGTGGTTAGGTATAGTTACTTCGGCAGGCCCTCCGTACTCCTTAATACGTAGGAGGACAGGCTTCGTTACTGCCATAAGCCTCTTCGTTTTAGGGTCTATCAGCTTCCTGTTCGCAGCCGCTATATTGTCCCAGCTCACTACCGCGTCGGTGGACTTAGCCCCCACATCCATTATTATCTGCCTTATTGCCTCAGCCTCTATCCCTCTGTTCCTTAGTGAGGCTATAGTCCCGAACCTTATGTCGTCAGGGCCGCTGAACCTTCCGGGGTTCTCGGACATTATTTTCTTGATCTGCGACTTGCTGAGTATTAGACCTTCGAGCTTGAGCCTGCCTAGATTAATTACTTCGGGGTATTCCCAGCCCATATGGGCGTATAGGTAGGACTGCTTAACCGTGTTTATGGAGTGTTCCTTACCTCTAAGTATGTGGGTTACTTGGAGTAGGTGGTCGTCAACACCTGCAGCGAAGTTATATGTTGGCCAGGCCACATACCTGGAACCGACTATCGGGTGCGGGTTTTTGTCAGTGTCTATTATTCTGAAGGCTACCCAGTCAATCACCGACGGGTCCTTATGGGTGATTTCCGTCTTAACCCTTAGGACCGCCTCCCCCTCACCGAAGTGTCCGTTAATCATTTTCTCGAAGAGCTCCAGGTTCCTATCAATTTCCTGGTTCCTGTGCGGGCATGGCTTCCTAGCCAGTTTATATGTCCTGAACTCCTCCTGAGTGCAGAGATCTACGTAAGCCCCTCCCCTCCTAATAAGCTCTTTAGCCATGTCGTAGTATATCCCCATTCTTAGGGACTGAATGTATTCCTCCTGCCACTCAACGCCGAGCCATCTTAGGTCCTCCTTAATGAGTTTGTAGGCTTCAGGCATGGGAGGCTTGGTCTTAGGGTCTGTGTCCTCGAAGCGTAGAATCATGACCCCTTCATACATCTTGGCGTATTCGTGGCTAAGTATGGCGGGCCTTGCGTTACCTAGATGTATTAGGAAGTCCGGGTTGGGGGCGAACCTTGTCCTAACCTTCCCCCACCTATCCACGTTAGGCAGCGGCGGCAGTCCCTTCCTCTCCTCCTTAACCTCCTTCCGCTTCAGCAGCTCGGGATACTCCTCCTCGAGAATCCTCTGCTGCTCCCCCGGAGGGATTGAGTTAACCTCCTTCACGGCCTCGGCGGCCGCCCTAGCCACGTCCTTAGCCCTCGGCCTCAGCTCTGGATGTCTGCCGAGGACCTTACTTATGACGGGGCCGGGAACTGCCTTACCTCCGTGCTCCACAGCGTTGAGGAGGGCGTAACCCCTTAACTCCCTCAGAACTTCCTCAGGCAGGGGCTCTTCACCCATAATCACCGCCTCCTTACATACACCCTGTAGTGATCCTCCTTCTCTCCGAGGACTTCCTCAATAAGAACTATCTCTCCCTGGACGTATGTTTTAAAGGTTTTTCCCTCACCCTTCCCCGATATTGTGTAACCTACCTTCTCCCACTTCTTCACGTAGTCGCCCTCATCCTTCGTTATGTATACTTCAGCACCCTTGAATTCGAGGACAGCCACCTCCTCACCCTCCTTCACTGTGACGCATTTCCCGTTCCTTCTGTTACATACCTTAACGGTTTTCCTTGCCTTACCCTCAATGAGTAGGGGAGGTATCTCCCTGCACTCAACCTTCCTTTCCTGACCTGCCTCAACTATGAAGCAGTCTGTGGGGAGGTATCCTCTCCTAATTTCTTTGAGGTCTTCCTTAACCTTCCTTGTTGCTTTACCTTTCTCCATCTCAGTACTTCCTCTGCGTTATGTATTTAGCTAAGTCCCTGAGAAGCTTCTTCGCCTCCTCATCAATAACCTGCGTTGCTTCAAGGGCCGCCAGACCGTCCTCTATGTATCTCTCAGCGAGCTCGTCAGCGTACTCGACGGCCCCCGTGGATTTTATGAGTTCCGCGGCAGCGGCAAGCTCCTCCTTACTCGCCTCCCTATTCCCTAAGACCTTAAGCAGCCTGTCCTTCCCAGGGTCGTCAAGCCTGCTCAGGGCGTAAATCACGAGTATCGTTTTCTTACCTTCCCTGAGGTCGCTATATACAGGCTTCCCAAGAACCTTCTCATCCCCTACGAGCCCTAGGATATCGTCCCTTATCTGGAACGCTATACCTATGCATTCGGCGTACTTACTAAGCTTCTGGATCTCCTCATCCGCCGCTCCCGCTAGAGTGGCCCCTATAACTAGGCTTGACTTGAAGAGGGCTGCGGTCTTCTTGAATATCATGTCTATGTACTCCTCAACAGTGACGTCCTCCCTCTTCTCGAAGTCCATATCCATTGCCTGACCTTCAGCGACAGTTACTGCTGCCCAGTCAAGCTCCTTCATCGCCTTAAGCAGAAGTTCAGGAACCACATCGCCCTCAAGCCTTCCAAGAGCCTCGAAAGCCTTCGCGAATAGTAGGTCTCCTGCAAGGATGGCTGAGTCGACCCCATACACCACATGTACTGTGGGGACACCCCTCCTCATAGTGTCCTTATCCATTATGTCGTCGTGTACGAGGGTGAAGTTATGGAGAAGCTCTACGGAGGCCCCCGCCCTTATACCGAGCTCTTCAGGGAGGCCGTACATCCTTCCCGCAAGAACTGTTGCTAGTGGGCGGAGCCTCTTACCTCCCGCCTTGATGAGGTGGGCCGACGCGCCATACAGCTCCTTCGGCTCACCGGTAAGTATCTCCGCAATAACCTTATCGACCTCCTTAGCAACGCTTTTCGCGTAGTTAAGGAGACCACTGAATTCCTCCACTGAATCCACCGATTTTGTTAATCAATCTCCTTTATAAGCAAGGGCTCTTCTCGCCTGGGAGGACGAGGTTCCTTGCCTCAACCCACTGCTTGAGAAGGGATGTGAGTATGACGGGCCTCTCCCTCAACTCATCTACGTTTCTCGCGCCAGCCATCATTAACGCCATCCTTAAGGCCTGAATGAAGCCTTCAGTGAACTCCTTCAGCGTCCCTTTCTCGTACGCAACAAGGAACGGCCTAGCCATCCCTACAAGTGAGGCCCCTAACCTCAGAAGCTTAACGGCGTCGTGGGCCGTCCTAACGCCTCCGGACCCTATGATTACTGCGTGGGGGGCCGCGTTCCACACCTCAATAACTGAGACGGCTGTAGGTATCCCCCAATCGAGTAGGTTGGTGGCGACAGCTTCCTTGACAGCGTCACCCGACTCCCTCGCCCTATACTTCTCTACGAGTACCCAGTTAGTTCCTCCGGAGCCTTGCGTGTCGAAGTGGTTTATCCCTTCCCTAGCGAAGGATAGTGCGACCTCGTAGGACAGGCCGTTACCCACCTCCTTAATTATTATGGGTACTTGAAGCCTGTCCTTAAGCTCCAGCACCCTACTAAGTATTCCTTTAAATGAGGGTGTCCCTTCGGGCTGTGCAGCCTCCTGCGCAAGGTTCAGATGTATAGCCAGCGCGTCCGCCTCAATCATGCTTACTGCGGCCTCAACCTTCTCGGTAGGGTACTTCATCACTTCGGCCGCCCCTATATTACCTATTATTGGGGCTTCAGGCGCCTCATCCCTAACAACTCTGTAGGTGTATGCGAGGGAAGGGTTTTCTAGGGCGGCCCTCTGGCTACCTACACCCATCGCTAGGCCGAACTCCCTCGCCACTGCTGCGAGAGCCCTGTTAATCCTCTCTGTTCCGGGGGCCCCGCCCGTCATCCCTGAAATAACTATGGGTGCCTTAAGCCTCTTACCCAGGAACTCAGTGTCGAGCTCGACATCCTCAGGCCCTACTCCGGGGGCTGCCTGGTGAGGTATGAAGACATATTCAAGCATTGTTGTTAGAGGACCCTCAACATCCTTCTCCAGAACTATTCTCAGGTGGTCGAGCTTCCTCTCCTGGTTCGCGTCCTTCAGAACCATACCACAGTACCTCCTACGTTTCCTTTGAGGGCGTTAAATAAGTTGTTAGGGATCTTCCCGCTTATGACGGATACCTTAACCCCCTCAACACCTAGGTCAAGCCCTATCTTCAGCTTCTCAAGCATTGCCCCAGTAACGCTCACCCCTCCCCCGCTGAATGAGGCCTCCTCCACTATTCTGCGGGCTTCAGCCTCCTTAATGAGTTCAGCATCGCCGAATTTTTTAGGGTCCTTACTGTAGATTCCCTCAACATCGGTGACGAATATTATCTCCCCTCCACCTGCCTGGAGCAGTATTAGCCAGGTGAGGAGATCTCCGGAAATAACTTCGTACTTCCCCGTCCCTTCATTAAGTATGACGTCCCCGAAAGTCACTGGGGTTGGGCCGGAGTTAAGAAGCTTGATTAGTGGTGTTAGGTCGCATGCTGTCCCTTCAGAGTCTCTAAAGCATACAGCTCTCGGAGGGATCGATACTGCCGGGACCCCGCTGC
>CAZFVC010000065.1:0-6635 GCA_964522175.1 uncultured Desulfurococcaceae archaeon | reverse complement strand
GGAGTTGAGGTTGATGTACCCCAAGGCTTACCAACATCTATGTAAGCTGAACCCCATCCCTCAACCATTTTATTCTTCCTCTCTGTATAGTTTAGTTGGTGATTTATTGTGAGGCCTGTTGGTGTAGAAATAGTTTTTCTGGTTGAGGATTATGCTGGCTACGGAACGTTAGGTGTTGTGGGTGAGCATGGACTGTCCGTACTTATTAGGGTGTTCTATGGGGACGGCTTGGTTAGGGAGGTTCTTTATGATACCGGCGCCACGGGGTATGCGTTGGAGCGAAATACTCAGGCTTTAGGAATTAGCCTTAAGAATGTAGAGGTTATAGCTCTATCCCATAGGCACTACGACCATTCAGGGGGATTGATTAAGGCTCTTAAGCTTGTTGGGAAGTCCATTCCAATAGTTTCTCATCCTGACCTCTTCCTGCCTTCTATGGAGATTGATGAGAGGAATGTGTGGCTTGATGTAGGCCTTCCCTTCACTCGGAAGGAGCTGGAGGATGCTGGCGGGAGAACCATTCTGTTAAGGAATGAGATTCAGTTGATTCCAGGAGTCTGGTGGCTTGGCGAGATACCTAGATTGACGGAGTATGAGTCCCCGCCTAAATGGGCCTATACAGTAAGGGATGGAGAGCTTGTTAAGGATGCATTAAAGGATGATACAGGAATAGCTATAGATATCGAGGGTTTCGGCACGGTAGTTATAGGTGGATGCTCACACTCAGGAATAGTGAATATCGTTAGGAAAGCTTCTAAAGTGACTAAGGAGAGCCCAAGAGTAGTTATGGGCGGGCTTCATTTAGTTGAGGCAGATGACACAAGAATAGACCCGACAATTAGGGATCTGAAGAGTGAAGGTATCGAATCAGCGTATCTAGGTCACTGCACCGGGCTGAAGGCTGAAGCCAAGTTCCTTAAGGAGTTCGGGAAGAGCTTCAGGAAGATTCACTCAGGATTAAGGGTGAGCTTCAGGAAGTTCTGACCCCAAAATTTTTTCGTTTTTATGCGAATATCCTTGAACGATAAAAGAATATTATTGATTCAGTGAGTATTGGGTGATGAGGTGTGGGTGGCTCGCAGGGAGAACTTCTTGCTTACAGGGAGAGGATCCTTACAGACGATCCAATAAAGGTTACGTTATGGCTAGCGTGGCCCATAATTCTAGGCAATATAGTGAATATTTCCTATAATTTGATTGATGCGTTTTGGTTAGGTAAGTTAGGGGCTGAAGCCTTCTCTGCTCCAACAGTAAGCTGGCCTCTCATAATGTTCTTCCACTCCATAGGTATGGGCTTCAGTTTTGCCGGAGTGACTTTTGTCTCACAGTATGTCGGATCAGGCAGCGCTAAAATGGCTAGGAAAGCGGCCGGCATGCTCGTTGGTTTCTCTTTTCTCCTATCCCTCATTATAACGGCTACAGGGCTTTCTCTGTCCCCCCTAGTCCTTGAATGGATAGGTGTCCCTCCGGATGTGCTTCCTGAAGCAATAGCTTACATCACAACCATATTCGCGGGGGAACCTGTTGTATACCTAGGTTTTGTCTTTCAGGCAATAGTTAATGGTTTGGGAGACACTAAAACCCCTACCTGGTTGGGTATAGCTTCTTCTACAGCCAACCTTATTCTAGACCCGTTTCTCATTTTCGGTCTTGGCGGTTTTCCAGAGTTAGGCGTTATGGGGGCCGCACTAGCTACAATCCTCTCTAGGTCGATAATTGGTATTACTGGGTTATACCTTCTTGCAAGAGGGTTCAGAGGTATCAAGATAGGCATATCAGACCTCAGGATCGAGTGGTGGTGGGTTAAGAAAATCTTTAAGGTCGGGGGGCCGCTGGCAATTCAGCAGTCAGCTAACTCCTTGGGATTCGTAGCGATGACGTCAATCGTGAGCAGGTTTGGAGCACTCGTCATTGCAGCCTACGGATTCGCAATAAGGATTATCGACATAACCCAGGCCTTCACTTGGGGAATTATGAGGGCCACCTCTATCATGGTGGGTCAGAACATAGGAGCCGAGAAATACGAAAGGACTGAAGACATCGTGAAGAAGAATATGCTGTTTCTATTCGGTTCCTTGGCGCTCGCAACTCTGCTAATCATTGTATTTAGGGCACCGCTGGTAAGCGTATTCATCAATGATCCCTCGGTAGTTGAGGAAGCCTCAAGGCTGATCTTAATATTTGCCCCATCAATACCTTTCTTCGGAATATTCTTCATAGGTAATGCAGTTGCTAGGGGATCGGGTCACACAATGCCCTTCACAATCATAAGTATTTTCCGGCTTTGGGTGCTTCGCGTAGGGTTCTCCTACATTTTAGCGTTGCTTCTAGGGTTCGGACCTAATGGTGTCTGGATAGCTATGTCCCTGAGCAATATTGTGGCAGGGGTTGTGGCCTACGGCTGGGTCCGTATGGGGTCATGGAAGAGAAGGGTCATCGAGGTGCCACAGGAAGAGGTTGCTGGGCCTCTCCCAGCACTTATACGGAAGTAGTGCTCAGCAATGGGATCTTAATCACCTGACATCGAAGAGCGCTTTCATCATCAATTAAGGCTTTCCATAAAATATACTTGGCTAGGTAAGCCTATAAGTTTCGTTGACGTATGTAGGTGGAGATAGGATGCAGTTAGCTAACTGGAGGCTGATTAACGAGTTGTTGGGCACTGTGGATGTAGCCCTCGAGCTAGTGGATATTAGGGATCCCCTATCAACTAGGTCCTTAAGGTTTGAGAGGCTTGCTGAACGTAAGGGTGTCCCAGTAATAATCATAATGAATAAGGCTGATCTTGTGCCTCGTAGGGTGGCTGAGGCATGGAAAAAGTATTTCCTGAGGGAAGGTGTGAGAGCAGTATATATCTCTGCTAGGGAGAGGTTAGGTACCCGCATACTTAGGAAAGCAATTAAGGATGTGATTCATTACACCCCCTTAACAGCTGGAATTTTCGGAGTGCCTAAAGTCGGCAAGTCTAGCCTGATTAATGTGCTTAAAGGGAGGCATTCAGCATCAACATCTCCATATCCCGGCCACCCAGGATATACTAGGAAGGCGCAACTCTTCCGTATAGGGAGAGACATATACCTCATAGACACTCCGGGCCTCATACCTCCGGAAGCTGTCGGTATTGAAGCTGAGATAAGATCAGTTCCTGTTAACGAGCTTAAGAATCCCGTAGCTACAGCGATCAAGCTTATCAAGAGAATAGCTGCTGAGAATCCTATGGCTTTCCTTGAGGCATACGGGATAGATTCAACAGATCCTGACAGAGTACTTAGGGAGCTTGCATTAAAGAGAGGATGGATTTATAGAAAGGATAAGGAGCCCATCCTTCAGGAATCGGCTAAGGCAGTTATAAGGGACTACCTAGACGGCAGACTACCGTTCTATGTTATGCCTCCACGACCTTAATGATTTCCTCTTTAGTTAGCCTTAAGGCTCTGAGGTAATTCTCGCTTACGGACCTCAAATCCCTATTCTCACCCAGAATCATTACAGCCACTAGCCTTGCGTTAGAGAGACGTAGCTTCCTTCTTATGATCCCGTCCGCTATGTTGTCCTCCCCGTCTGTGATTATTATTATGTCAGAGGTTTTGCCGACATGACCCCCCTTAATATCATCACAGGCCCTCACTATGGCCTTAGTGATGTCTGTACCTCCACCGCCCTTAACTTTAGAGAGGTATTCGAGAAACCTTATCACTTCACGGGGCTTCGACCTTCTACTGACCTTTATTAATTCGTGAGGGAGGCCGTCGAAAAACCTCATATAGAAATCCCTTCTCTCCCTACGGCTCCTCATGAAGAGGGCTATTGATGTGGCCTTAGCCCAAAGCATCTTCTCCCCCTCCATACTCCCAGACTTATCTGTGAGGAGGTAGACGGGCCCTGAACTCCTTGAAAGCACTTTCTCATAGAGGAGGAGCTTCGATTCCAGATATTTTATCTTGAAGTATATCTTCGGTAGCATTAGTTCAGTAGGAACAATCCTTTCCAGGTCTTTACCTATGTCGTATCCCCTGAACTCCCCTCTGCTGAAGGGGTCGTATCTTCTCTTGATCTTTCTGTTTATGTCAGGCATTATGGAAAGTATTTCCAGCAGTTTTTCTAGGTCGGTGTTTCTTGCAAGCTTAATCACATCCTCCCCGCTTTCCTCCAGGTCAAGGGTGCTTCCCTTACCTGCCTCAAGACCTGTGGACATTAGTCTCTCTATCTTTCTCAGAGTGGATGACTCCTTCACCACTTTCTTGAGTGCTCTCCTCACTGCTCGAGCGACATTTCCATGGGCTTCAGATCCTTCCTCACCCTCTCCGCCCTCAGATAGGCCTTCTCTCTCAAGCTCCTTCCCTATGTGGTCTATTAGGGACGCCGAGAGAAGGGTTGCTGAAGTAGTGTTACCTATGGTGTATATCTTGAGGGCATGGAAGTCCTCGGAATCAATCAGTGTTCTGAGAATGTAGTAGTCGCGGGCCCTCTCAGGCTCTACCTCAGAAGCCGGCCTAAGCAATGGGTAGGGAAGGTATAAGGTATAGAAAAGGTCTATCGCGAACTCCAGTCTAAGCTTCTCAGAAAGTTTCGGCCAGAGACGCTTAGCTAAATAAACAACCTTCTCACCACGGTAGAGGGAGATAGGGTCACCGTAATTAACTCCTTTGAGGTTACCCCCCACTAGAAGAGCCTCCTCTTAAGGATTTCAATGGTTTCATCTATGAGTGTAAGGGTTTCGTCCCCGAGTCTCTGAACCCTCTCATCGTTGCATTCCTTCAGGAGTGCAAGAACACGGTCCTTAGTTATTTCAAGATCCCTCAAAATGATTCTAAACCTTGACTCCACATACTTGCTTTCCACTCCCTGCAGTGAGGAGACATAGTTCCTAACTTCCTTAACATTGTTCCTTATCTCGATAAGCTCTCTATGGTATTTGTAAGGAGTTTTAAGCTCGTCTGAAAGAATCGTATTAACTTTATCCAGCTCATCCCAGTCTCGCGGAATCACATATTTAAGTACTGTGAGGTCATTCTCCGTGGCAGTGTTCCTGCCTTCCAGCACAGCATTAGCAGCAACTAGTTTAACAGCCTTCCCCTTCCTCCTATCTGTTACGTGAATTCCTCTGCTCTCGAAGATTCCGAAAAGCTTAATCATCTTATTCAGTGCAGGCTCGATATCGACAGCCAAAACCCTCTCATGATATTTCCTCAGATCCTGAATATCGAGGGCCTTAACCCCCGGAAGTCCTCCCTCAAAATAGAGGGACTTCTCAATCTCCCAAGACTTAAGGAGAAGGTCTCTCCAGTAATTCTCGCTAAGCGGGGAAATGAAATGCCTTATCACAAACCTGTCGTAGAGAGCATCAACCTCCGGGTCGTCAGGAACTTCATTACTCGCCCCGAAAAGGGACCATATAGGCACCTTCATCTCGGAGTATCCGTCATAGATTATCCTTTCCTGCAGAAGGGAGTTTAAGGCGTTAAGAATTGCGGAATTCGCCTTAAATAACTCGTCAAGGAAAGCTATCTCTGCCTCAGGAAGCTTATCTGCAGTTATCCTAACATATCTCCCCTCCTCAAGAGCCTTGATGTCTAGGGGACCAAAGAGCTCTGCAGGCTCGGTGAATCTCGTAAGCAAATACTTAAAGAACTTAGCATTAAGTAGTTCTGCCGCCCTCCTAACGAGGGCTGATTTAGCGACTCCGGGCTCCCCAATAAATACAGTGTGTTCCCTCGCCAGGAGAGATAGAGTAATCACTCTCGCTTCCTCCTCCCTCCCCACAAACGGGGAATGGAGCTCCATCAGGAACTTGCTTAAACCGTTCTGCACCGCCAACTCCGTCTAAGCTAGATTTAACAACTTAAAAATATGTGGAGAGTGAACCTCAAAAATATTAATTCCTGCGATAAATACCTTGAAAGGTGGGGCCGTAGTTTAGCTTGGGAGAATGCGGGGTTCGGGTTCGCTCACACGGACGACGGAAGTCCCCGTGGTCCGGGGTTCAAATCCCCGCGGCCCCACCACCGTATATTTCAGGTGTTGATAGCTGGACAAGTTCCTTTCTTGTAAGGAAGCATGGCTCCTTAACTCCTAGTTCCTTCACTGCATCGGCAACATATTCGATTCCTTTATGCACAGCAGATATCAGAGTGTTTAATCCCTCGAGGTTCTCCGCCTTAATTAGGGACGCCTGAACTCCTCCCTCCTGAAGTATTTTGAAGGCCTTCACACTTTTTGTGGAACCCCCGAATAGAAGAGCTCCACCCCCTTTGCCTATACCGTAAAGGTATGCGTGCAGTAGCTGCTCAATCGGAGCATAGAGTGAAGTTCTGCAGAGGGCCTCATGAAGTTTTAGGCTTATGAATTCAGCGGCGACATTCATTATTCCTTCCCCAGCTGTGTAGATTGCTGATGCCGCTGTAATGATGCTGGCAGGATTTCCGTACACTTCCATATCAGGTAAAGTTTCTTCCGACGTGTAGCCTAGAACACTTGCCGCAGATAGAACAGCGGAAATAAAGCTCCCTACACCTACAGGTACTGAACCGCCTCCATATCTGACAGCCACAGTAATGTCTGAGACTCTTGCCAATGCCGAGGTGGGGTTGGCTGTGATCGCAATAACTTTCCATCCCCGCTCCCTTAGTTTCTTC
>CAZFVC010000064.1:0-6759 GCA_964522175.1 uncultured Desulfurococcaceae archaeon | reverse complement strand
AGGCAGCTTGAGGGCGTAAGGAACGTGTACCCCGCCATAGTCCTCGACGTTATTAAGAGCAGGGAAGCATTCCCGATAAACGTAATGCTTAAGGAGGTTTAAGGACGCCTTTAACAGGGCTGGTGAGAGCAGACGCGGGTCGAGCTAATAGGTTTCGACTCCCTAGGAGTTAGGTCGATGGCGACCTTCGTCGAGACCGAAGATTTAGCAGTGTTCATAGATCCCGCGGTTTCTTTAGCACCGAGAAGGTTCTCCCTACCGCCTCACGAGGTAGAGTTAAGGAGGCTTAGGGAGGTTGCTGAAGAGATTACAGGGAGGGCGTCGGAGGCCGACGTAATTGTTGTTACGCACTACCACTACGACCACCACGACAGAGGTAAGCATGTACCCATAGATATCTATGCGGGTAAGGTCCTCATAGTGAAGGACCCTAGGAGAAAGATCAACGTGTCGCAGAGGATAAGGGCTTCAAAGTTCCTTAAGCTGGTGAGAGGTATTGCTAAGGAGGTCCTCATAGGCGACTCCTCGAGCTACACTTTCGGCAGGACACAGCTGACATTCTCTCAGCCCGTTCCACACGGCACCACTCCTAAGCTGGGGTACGTGGTTGAGGTCCTTGTTAAGGATTCCTCAGGTTCAGTGCTCCACACCTCAGATATTGAGGGAGGAACGACGAAGGAGTCTGTGAACTTCATAATCAACTCGTCTCCCGACCTAGTGATTATGGACGGCCCCCCGACATATCTCTTAGGGTACGGAATAAGTGAGGAGGAGCTTAACACCTCCATACAGAACCTGAGGGTTGTGGCAGGATCCCTCCAAGGAACTAGGCTCGTAATAGATCACCACCTCCTGAGAGACCTTAACTACAGGAACTTCTACTCCACCATCACTGAAGGCATTGATGGGGCCTCAGTGTTGACAGCCGCTGAATTCATGGGTAGGGAGCCACTGCTTCTGGAGGCGAGGAGGAAAGAGCTCTACGGGAAGGGTTAATTCATGTATGACCCTCTTAAGGTTGCGGAGGCCGTCAGGCCTAAGGTCACTAGAATAGTTAACGGTGTTGAGGAAAGGAAGTACTACCGTTTCAGGGGGGGTAGGTGGTACGGAGGCATAGCTTCAGCAGACGTGATAGGGTGTAATATGGACTGCAAGTTCTGCTGGGCGTGGCGCTTCAAGAATAACTACAGCTTAGGCGAGTTCCTTCCACCTTCCAAGGCGTACGAGAGGCTGAGGAGGATAGCGGTTAAGGGAGGCTACGGAATGATGAGGCTGACTGGAGGGGAACCCACGCTTTCGAGGAGACATCTCCTCGACCTCATATCCCTCGCTGAGAGGGAGGGATACCTATTCATAGTGGAGACTAACGGGATCCTGATAGGTGATGACCCGACCTACGCCATGGATCTCGCCAGGCATAGAAACGTATTCGTGAGGGTTTCCTTCAAAGGGGTTTCGGAGGAGGAGTTCGTTAAGCTCACAGGTGCTATCCCTGAGGCCTTCAACCTTCAGTTCAGGGCGCTCCAGAACCTTGTTTCTGCAGGATTCATGCCTGGAAGGCAGGTGATGGCGGCAGCAATGATTTCCTTCAGTAGTGACAGGGATATAGCTGAGTTCCTTATGAGGCTGTCAGACATAGATCCCGGGCTCGTCGACAATGTTGATTGGGAGGTCGTGATTATGTATCCGCATGTGAGGAAGCTTCTGGAGAAGTATGGGCTGAAGCCGAGGAGGTTCGTGAATCCGTGAGTTATTAACCCACGTACCCAATACTTTAAGGTGTTTGGCGGTGAGGCTCGAGGAGTTTGAGGAAGCTATGCTTGAGTCCCTCGGAGACCTTACGGATGAGTGTAGAGACATATGCGGTGAGGAAGGGGCCCGCCCAATGCTGAGGCTTGTTGAGGGGGTTGTTTACGAAGGGTGTGACAGATGCGTCATTAGGGCCCTAATAGATAAGTTAGGTATCCAGTCATTCTCCATTACCTACAGCGACGGCAGGTACGGGGAGTACGCCTATCTGGAGACCCACATCATAGAGATCACCGACGAAAACGCCCAGATAATACCTATTGAGGAGTTCGGTGAGTATCTGGATGAGCTCGTTGAGTTCGGCCTCCTCTCAGAGGAGACTGCCGGCCTGATAAGGGAGTGGATTAATTCCTTCCGTAGGGAGGTAGAGAGAGGTATTAATAACTGACCCCATTTTTAAAAGGGTTAAAGAATGGGGACGAAATTCTACATCGCTAGGGAGGAGGACATACTCGCAGGCAAGATAACGGACGTGTATTTCGACAGAACTAAGGAAATAATTAGGGCTAAAGGTCTTGAGGACGTTAAGGTGCGTCTAGAGATCCATACGGGAGGTCTCCCCTCAGGTTATGAGTGGGCGGTTTACGCCGGTCTTGAGGAAGCCCTTCACCTGCTTAAGGGAAGGAACGTCACGGTTTTCTCGCTTCCTGAAGGCACGCTGATTAAGGAGAACTTCCCAGTCATGGTTATTGAGGGGCGCTACATAGATGTGTGCGAGCTTGAGGCACCTCTCCTAGGGATTCTGAGGCATTACACTTCAGTAGCCACTAAGGCGGCGAGGTTCAGGAAGCTGGCAGGCTCTAAGACAGTTCTCTACTTCGGTTTAAGGGGGGCACACCCAGCTATATCCCCGATGCTTGATAGGGCAGCATACGTAGGTGGCGTCGACGGCGTTTCAGGCTCCTTTAATGAGGAAACCATAGGCGTCACCCCTAAGGGGACGATGCCGCATGCCCTAATACTTGTTTTTGGTGATGAGGTTGAGGCGTGGAAGGCGTATGATGAGGTCGTTGATGAGTCTGTTCCGAGGATCGCGTTAATAGATACGTTCAATGATGAGAGGTTCGCCACTATGGCTGCTGTGGAGGCTCTTGGTGATAGGTTGCATGGTGTTAGGCTTGACACCCCTAAGAGCAGGAGGGGAAGCATGAAGTCAATTATTGAGGAGATTAGGTGGACCCTTAAACTTGCTGGGAAGCAGCACGTGAAGATATATGTTAGCGGCGGCCTCAGCGAGAAGGCCCTCTACGAACTGAGGGATGTTGCTGACGGCTTCGGTGTCGGAACGTCCATCACATATCCACCATCAGTCGACATGAGTATGGATATCGTGGAGAAGTTTGTTGACGGGTCCTGGATACCGTACTCTAAGAGAGGGAAGTTCCCAGGAGCTAAAGCCGTGTATAGATGCGGTGTCCTTGAATATGAAATAGTGAGGCTTGGGACATTACCCGCTAGGTGTAGGGAGGGGCTGATGCTGAAATGGATTGAGGGAGGAGAAATAGTTAGGAAGTTGCCGACGGTTGAGGAGGTTAGGGATTACGTGCTGAAGCAGCTGAAGGAGGTTCCGGAACCGACACCTACCTAAGCCATAATGACTGGGGCAGACATTAGGCCAGCTACAGTTTCCTGATACTCACTCAACACTTTTCTCCCTGTGTAGGACTTCCCAGCAATAACTATGTCTACCTCTCCAGAAAGCTTAACCATCTCAGCCAGCCCTTCAGGGAAGGGAGGGAGGCTTAGGTGAGTAACTTTCACCCCTCCTTCTTCAAGCACCCTCTCCACATCCCTCCTCAACTCACTTTCCTCCTTACTCATAATCACGGCTTCCTTAACTCCCCGAATAGCTAAACGCTTGACAGCGTCCATGAATCTGGAGGGATTAGTCACTAATTCATCCACTGGAACAATGAGTGCCCTCCTTAACTCCCCCTCGAACTTCTTGGCTGACGGCGGATATATGAGGAGAGGGTTAGGTAGCGAAGTGATTAGTTCTCTGCTCACGGCCCCTACTAGGCGTGGAGGAGTCTCCTCAGTGACTCCAGATGTGAGAACAACTAAATCTATGTTCCTCTGCTTGACGTAGTTAACAATTTCTTTAGAAGGCTCCCCCCTCAGAACAATTTTCTTGATTGCTAGGACACGGTACTCGCTTAGAACCATCTCGGAGCAGAGGAGGGCCTCACGAGATATCTTATCTATAGTTTCTCTGTATAGGTTTGTGAACATAACCCTTCCTTTTATCTGAGGAGTTACAGCTATAAGATGATATATTGCGTAGGGAAATAGGTAGGCTGAAAGCCCAGAGGCCCACATAAGCCTCTCGCTCTTCACTACCGCGACAGCTACTTGGTTGAAGGGCGTATCACCACCCCCTAAATTATGCCGTACCTTAAAATTAAGTATGCGGAGGCCACGGAAACTGTGGCGATGGTTACCATCATTCCGTACTTCATAAACTCCGTGAACGATAGCGGCGTCCCATACCTCTCCGCTATCCCTGCCACTACAACGTTGGCGCTCGCACCCACCAAGGTCCCATTACCTCCGAAGCATCCTCCAAGGCTGAGGGACCAGTAGAGGGGTGCGGGGTCTATGTGGCTCATTGAAGCTATGGATGCAATTACCGGGATCATGGACATCACGAACGGTATGTTATCTACGAAAGCCGACACTATGGCTGAAACCCATACTATCAGAAGCATGAGTACGTTAAGCCCTCCACCTATGGCGAGCAGTCCTTGAGCAATGAAGTTCATCACTCCAAGCTCCTCAATACCTTTAATCACTATGAACATACCCATGAAGAAAACTAGGGTTGTCCAGTCAACACTCTTTAATGCATCCTCTATCGTTAACTCGTTTCTGACTAGGAAGAGGAGTATCCCTGAACCTATTAGCGGAGGTATCGCGGGCGGGTAGTGAAGCATGTCCTCAAGCGTGAAAAGAACTACTACAGCTGCAAGAACGCTCAACACCTTCACAAGCAGAGACTTATTGATGCTGTACTCTCCCTTGAAACTTATTTCAACCTCCTCCGGTCTCCTAAGCATGTGGGAAAACATTAACCACACCATTCCCGCAAAGACTACGTAGCTCAGGAGTACTGCAGGGCCCACATTATATATGAAGTCCATGAACCCTAGGTCGGCCGCCGAACCTATGAGAATATTGGGAGGATCCCCGATAAGTGTGGCTGTACCCCCTATGTTTGAGGCGAACACTATGGCTAGGAGGGCTGGCCTTGGGTCTATACGTATCTTCCTAGCCGCCTCAATAACTATAGGGCTCAGTATAAGCACTGTAGTCACGTTATCTATGAAGGCAGATATTAATGCCGTGATTCCTGATAGAACCATTACGAGAATGAACGGGCTTGCATGGGTTTTCTCCACAATCTTCGCAGCTATGTAGCTGAAGACCCCTGTTCTCGACATTATTCCTACTAGGATCATCATACACATGAGGAGCAGTATGGTGTCGAGGTCTATAGCTGTTATGAAGTTCCCGAACTCTGTGTACCTGAGGAAGAAGTTTAGGGCTACTACGAGGGCGGCGAAGAATAGGGCGACGACAGTTCTGTGAGCAACCTCCCTAATGATTGCGGCATATAGAAGCACTAGCAGAGCCAGACCTATCGCGACATTCAGCGTCAGCGCAACCGTCAACACAGTTCCCCTGCCGCCACTGAATCATGGATATGAGAATGAGGTTTTAACTGTAGTTTCCATGTATGCATCAAGAAAACTAATGGGGAAGGGGGCGGGATTTTATCATTTTGCGGGCCGGTATGGGTGGTGGACCGGCCGGGATTTGAACCCGGGGCCTCCGCCGTGCGAGGGCGGCGCTCTTCCAGCTGAGCTACCGGCCCATCATCAACTATTTTCTAGGTGGTTTTTAAGTGTTGGCGGGTGATGAATAACCTTACCTGTGTCAGGAAGCTTCACGTACCCGCTGAACCTCTTCAGGATGCTTCCGAACTCCTCACCCCTCAAGAGTTCTATGAGTGCCTTTACCCGGGGCTTCATTAAGGATTCAGCACTTACAGCTATGTCGTAAATCTCCTGCCCAAGCTTAAGGAAGTCGAGGCCGTAGAGGTCGGCAGCATACCTTATCGCGACCCCTACATCGGCCCTGCCCTGAGCCACCGCAGCAGCAACCCCCGTATGTGTCCTCACCTCGTTCCAGTATCCCCTAACCCTATCCACGACCTCTTGGAAGCTGAGGCCCTCCTCCTCGGCAACCCTCCTCAGACCTATGTCTATGTAGGTCCTTGTCCCGGAACCCTGGTTCCTGTTGATGAAGAGTATATCGTCCCTCAGAAGGTCTTTGAATGACCTGACCCCTTTCGGGTTTCCTTTAGGCGCAACGAAACCTATCTCCCTTCCCCAGCCCCGTATAAGCACTACGGAGTCCTCGACACCTAGGGAGCTGAGGTATGGGACGTTGTACTCATTGGTTTCGGGGTGGAGCAGGTGGGTCCCCCCTACGTCGGCCTCTCCCCTACCAACTGCTTGAAGGCCTCGTGTTGACCCAACATTAATTAGCTTCACCGCCGATGCCTCCGCCACCCTCCCCGCTAAGGCCTCCATCACGTAGTCATGGCTCCCAATAACCACGAGCTCTGCAGGGCTCCAGTCCCTCCTAAGGAGCTCAACCTCAACCTCCTTCCCTTCCTCAATAACCCACCCCTCCTCAGGGACCTTAACGAATCCATCGATGTAGGTGAGGAGGTGGACAGATCCTGAATGCGTCCTCACAGGGAAAGCCTTCAGATACCCTTCCTTCTCTATAAGCGCTACCGGCACCATAACGACCTTACCTCTACTGCCTATGATTCTTGACGCCAGCCTCGCCCTAACTCTCTCAGTAGCCAATGCTTCTGGCCCTAAGCCGCTTAACGCAGCGATAATCGGTGCCGCAACAACCCTGAAAGCCATTAGGGCT
>CAZFVC010000063.1:0-6792 GCA_964522175.1 uncultured Desulfurococcaceae archaeon | reverse complement strand
GCTCAGTGCTACAGTGGGTCATCATGTTCAGTCCGCCCGTCGTAGACATCATTGCCTACTAACTACTTCTCTCTAAGGAATTAAGATATATAGATACTCGGCCTCCAGGGGAGGGCCTGCCCTTTCTTGCCTCCTAGGTTAGGCGCTTCCTCATCGGTTGCGTAGTACACTGCCTTCACCTTAACGCCTGCCTTCCTCTCAATATATTTCCTGAGCTGGAGCAGTGTGTTCCTCTCATCTATCCCTCCCACAGCCTCCAGAGAATCAACTATGTGGGGATCCATTGACATCACTAGATCCAGTAGTGTTTTAGCAGTCTTAGGCGCTCTCCTCTTCTCAGCGAAGCCTGAGGATATCAGGTGCTTAATCACGTCTCCGACAGTGCCTCCTTCCTCGATTATCCTCCTTATTTCGGGCAGTACTGACTGAGTCTCCTTAGGGGCGACATATATGACCACCTCCTCACCCTCCACAACTTTTCTAATGCTCCGTATGTCCTCAACAACCCTGAAGACATACTCCATACTCAGCTCTATCTCCTCATCTATGAGCTGTTTGAGGGTCTCAATAGACGGCCACCTTTCCGAAACTATCAGGGTTTCCTTACCGATCTCGTGCCAGAGTTCCTCGGCCGTGAAGGGTGTCACTATGGATAAGGCCTTAAGCCAGTACTCAACCGCTTCCCGAACCGTTTTTGAAGGCTCCTCAACCATGCTGAGATATTCGTCAATATCCTGAGGGACTAGGTAGAAGAGCCGGACGCTGGCCGCCCTAACCCTCACCCTGTCAAGCTCCTCCGATGCTAGAAGTATGTGCCTAGCTATCCTCGTCCTCAACCACTTCTCCGGGAGGCCGTCGGTGTCGCCGCTAGCCTTACTCAGCCTCCTCACAGTTTCCATAATCTTTCTCAACCTGTCGTATACCCTACCCATCCTTCCGAGATCCAGGTTCAGGTCACCCTCGACCTCGGCCTCCGTAGCTATCGCTAGCCTTACAGCGTCAGGCGAGAAGGAATCTATGAGGCCTCTAAGCGTCCTGACGTTCCCCTTAGACTTAGACATCTTCTCCCCTTTCAGAAGTACCCAGCCGTTAGCGACTATCTGCCTAGGCCACTTATTCTCTGGGAATATGGCTGCGTGGTTGAATATGAAGAATGTCAAGTGGTTAGGTATTAGGTCCTTACCGCTGTGCCTTGAATCAAGCGGGTACCAGTAGTCGAATTCCTTCCTGAGCTCCTCCAGATGCTTCGGGTCTATGCCAAGCCTTCCACCAAGCTCCTTCGGGTCTCCCTCACCAAGCATTACGTAGTTCCAGAACTCAGTCGTTAGGGCTTCAGGCCTTATCCCGAACTCCCGAATCCTATGAATCACTGTGTAGAACGCCATGTATATTGTCGAGTCGCTTAAGGACTCAATTATCCAGCCCTTGGCCCACGGAAGCTCTGTTCCGAGGCCCCTGCTCCTCGCACATGCCTTCTCCCTCAACCACTCCATAGTTGCGAGGAACTGCTTCCTAGCCTCTTCAGGAACTATCCTCATGGACGCCAAGGCGGCCCTAGCCTTCTCCTTCCACTCCTCATTCCCGTAATCTATGAACCACTGGTCCTTAACCACTTTAACAACTATCTCGGTTCCGCACCTGCAGTACACTGGAGCATTCATTATTTCATACATTAATGAGCTGTAACCGTTGCTTACCAGGAAGTCCTTAATCCTTTCCCTAATCTCATTAACCCCCCTACACTCAACAACGTCCTTAATGAATGTCTTCGCACCCGGAATAACTTCCTTAACAACCCTCTCAGAGAGGCCGCGGACCATAACTCCCCTATCATGCTCCGCCTTATACACCTCCTTAGTCGCCCTGTCAAGCAGGTCCTTATCGTCCTGGCTCCTCACACCCAGCCTCTCAACAACCTCAGCAGCAGGGTACTCCCCATAACCCTCGATCTGTATGAGCCTGACAGGCCTCAGCCTCCCCCACTCATCCATAGGCCTTCCGCCTAAGTAGTCCCTTAGAGCGGCGTAGTCGTAGGGGGCATGAGCAGGGACGCTCATAACGACCCCTGTCCCGAACTTAGGGGAGACGAAAGTGGCTCCAATAACTGGGACCTCCTCCCCAGTGATCGGATTGGTCACGTCCCTCCCAACGAAGACCGATCCCTTAACCCTCTCAACGACCTTAACATCTTTCTGGAAAGTCAGCTTCTCAGCGGCCTCACAGCTGAGAACCCACCTCTCCTTCCTTCCGCCTTCAGAGATTTCGGAGACACAGTAGTCCAGATCAGGGTTTATCCACATATTCGTTACTCCTAGAACGGTCTCCGGCCTCAGTGTCGCGGCAGGGAATATGAGGCCTTCACTATCGAAGAACTTTATGATTGTGAGCTCACCTATCTCGGGCTCCACATCGTCCTTAGTGTCATGCATGCCTACAGGCATGTTGTGATTGGGGCACCACCCTACAGGGTGCGAGCCCTTCACCAGGAGACCCTTCTCCTTAAGCTTGGTGAACTGCCACCTAATGAATGACTTAAACTCCGGGTCTACAGTGGTGAACTCCCTTCTCCAATCGATTGAGAGGCCGTAGTCCTTCATAGCCTCCTTAGAGAGCTCGTGGAAATATCTTGCGAGCCTGAGGGGGTCTGTCAGCTTCAGGAGGACATCCACAGGTATGTTATAGGATCTTGACAACGTCTCCACATAATCCATGTCCCCTGAAGCTATCCTCTCAGCTGTGGTAAGTATGGGTGTGCCGGTGTAGTGGAAGCCCATGGGGAACAGGACGTTGAATCCTTGACCCCTCTTATAGCGGGCAAGGATGTCGGGTATCAGGTATGTCCTTGCATGCCCTACGTGGGCAACACCGTTAGGGTACATGAAGGCGGCGGTGAGGAAGTATTTAGGTCTGCGTGGGTCGGGGTCGGACTCATACACGTTAGCCCTCTCCCAAACATCCCTCCACTTCTTCGAGATCTTAATTAACTCCTCAACGAATCCGTGGTATCCCTCCCCGCTCGTTATCCTCACCTAACGTAAAGCGCTACATATATGATATTAAGTTTTGGGTGGGTGGTATTCATTACCTCTACCCCCAGTTATTTAGGGGCGATGGAAACGAAGAGCATTCCTCGCGAAGGTCTAGGGGAGAAAGTTGCTGTGTTTCTCAGGGAGTTGAGCTCTAGGGAACCGAGGCTTGGGGACCGCAGGAGTTTAGGGCCTATGATGAGTTCCCCTCTTAAGGAATCGGTTGAGGCCTTCATTGAATTCATTGACAGAAACCTTAACGACCCCTCTAGGTTCAGAGAGTCAAAGACCCTTGAGAGGGAGGTTATAGAGATGGTTACTTCCCTCCTAGGCGGTAGTGAGGGGGCCGGCCTAATCACTTACGGGGGGAGTGAATCCAATATTACGGCCCTCCTCATACTCAGGGAGCTGGGCTACAGGAAGGTTATTACCCCCACATCCTCCCACACATCTGTGAGTAAGGCAGCACATATCCTGGGGATGAAGGTTATTTACACCGCGGTTGATTCAGAACTTCGTGCAGTACCGGAGGACATTAAGCGAAGGTTAAGGGGTGCAGCGACTGCGCCATCGTGCTGACGGCCGGGAACACTGAGACAGGTGTTGTGGATGATGCGTTAAGGGTTTATGAAGAGGTTGGGGATGTTCCGATACATATTGATGCGGCCTTCGGAGGTTTGATGATTCCTTTCCTGAGGGAGAGTAATCCATCGATCCCTAAAGCCGACTTCACCATTCCTTCAGTGTATAGCGTGAGTGTAGACGGCCATAAGGCGGCCTTAACCCCCATACCTTCGGGGGCCCTAATCACTAGGGCACGTGAACTCATGGAAAAGGTGAGGTACGGGGCTCCATATATTGAGGCTGGGAGTCAGTACGGGATTCTGTGGACGCGCACCGCAGGTTCCGCTGCGGCTTTCTGGGCCTCCCTAATGTTCTTCGGGGTGGAGGGTCTTAGAAGGCTTTTCACTTCAATGCTCACTAACGCGATGTACTATCGGGAGAGGCTTCTTGACCTAGGCTTTGACGTGGTTGGGCCGGAGCTCCCTCTCATATGCTTCAGGCATAGGGAAGCGGGTTACAGGGAGCTTAAGAGGGGCCTGGCCGACAGAGGCTGGTACCTGTACACCTGCCCCATCTATGGAGGTCTTAAAATAACTTTCATGCCTCACGTGACGCGGGAGGTTATTGATGAGTTCGTTGAGGACCTTTCGAAGGTTTTGATGGTTTAGCGATCAGAAATACGGGGCTGATCATCCATCACTCCGTGCTCCGCTCATCATCCGTCATTAAACGGGTACTGAACTAATTAATGTATATTTCACTCGGGAACCATATTATTAGTAGGTGCAGTTCTTGAGGGCTGTCGCTAAAGTCGATTCGAAGGGGAGGGTGACCCTCCCGCTCTTCGTGCGTGAGCTTGTCGGGATAAGGCCCGAGATGTATGTCGTTATTGAGGTGGATCGCGACAGAAACACTATTACGCTTAAGCCCCTCATAAGCGGGGACGTCATTCTCGTGGATCTGGAGGTTGAGGTCAGTTCCCCGGAAAGGATTCAGGATATTGTGAGGGCTGTCGTTGAGGAGGGTGCTGAGGTTAGGTACATGTCCTGCATGCCTTCAAAGGATTCGAGAAGCGTCTGCGTCGTTACTGTAGGTGTGGTTGATATGAAGGCTGCGCAGATGCTGAGGAAGAGGATGGAAGGTATGGGACTTAAAGTGACTTCAGTGCAGCCTGTTCAGAGGAAGGTGGTAGGGTGAGGGTACTTATAGGTACCTGCGGCTTCGCGGTCGGGAGGAAGAAGTATTATGAGTCCTTCGACGCTGTGGAGCTCCAGCAGACATTCTATAACCCTCCGGAGCCAAGTAAGCTGACCCAGCTTAAGAATGAGGCGCCCGCAGGCTTCATATTCACTATGAAGGCGTGGCAGGCGATAACCCATCCCCCAAGCATGAGGACCTGGAGGAGGTCTAAGGTATCGATACCTAAGGACCGTTGGGACAGGTACGGGTTCCTTAAACCTACTGAGGAGAACTTCAAGGCATGGGAAATAATTATGGAGGGTGTTAAGGCCCTTAACGCTTTCCTGCTTGTGGTTCAGCTTCCCCCGTCCTTCGGGTGCAGCGATGAGAACTACTCCAATATGAGGGACTTCTTCATGAGTATTGAGGATCCGAGGATTTGGGTAGGTCTTGAGTTAAGGGGGACTTGGAGGGAGTGCGGCGACAGGTTGAGGAGCCTTATCGATGAGTTCGATTTCCTCGTACATGTTACGGACCCCTTCAGATGGATGCCGGTTGTGTTTAAGGAGGTTACCTACTTCAGGCTTCATGGTCGCGGCGAGAGGGAGGTGAACTATAAGTATAGATATACTGATGAGGACCTTGCTGAGCTGAGGCGCGTCATTGAGGATGTGGGGGAGAAGGGCTCGAGGATGGCTTTCTTCATGTTCAACAATATCTATATGGGTGAGGACGCCTCACGCTTCAGATCGATGCTTCTCGAGGATAGGTAGGTACTTCCCCTTAATGTGGGAGGCCACCTTCTCAATAACCTTATCTATATTCATTCCTGTAAGCGCACTGACTACATAGACCTCCCCGTCGAACACTTTCCTTACTTCCTCCATCACTTGGCGAAGCCTTTCCTCAGGGGTTTCGTCCGCCTTATTTATCAGTACGAGAATAAGCTCCCCTGGGAAGAGGCCCTGCACGTTCCTCAGTAGACCCAACTGATCGTTGAGGCTGTAGTAACTGCTTTCTCTCGGGTCTATCAGGAAGAGGAGTACGTCAGCAAGGAATCTGATGGCTGTGACCGCCTTCCTCTCAATTCTGTTAAGCTCCTTAAGCGGCCTGTCCAGTATTCCTGGCGTGTCTATGAATTGGAGGGTGAGGTGATCTATCTTGGAGTGCCCTAGAATCACCTCCTTCGTTGTGAATGGGAAGGGAGATACTTCAGGCTTCGCTGTCGACACCCTCCTTATCAGGGTTGATTTACCGACCTGAGGCATCCCCGCAACAACTATCTTCGGCTGGGTGAAGTCTATGCATGGAACCCTACGCAGCTCCTCCAGCGCCACCCTAAGCCTGTCCAGATCCTTCCTAACCCTACGGAGGAAGGAGATCACTCGCCCAACGAATTCCCTCCCCTTATCGTTCGCTTCCTTAGGGGTTATACTCTCCTTGATCCGTAGCCTGTAGGTCTTCCACATCCTGCGGAAGGCCTTCCTCAACCCTTTGAAGCGGAAGAAAAGGTCCTTATAGTCTCTAATGCCTGCGAGGGCAAGGATCTCTGCGTAGAACTCATTCAGCTCCTCAGGCCTCATAAGCCTGTCCACACAGCCGAAGACTTCCTTATCCACATAGCTGTAGATGCGGTCAACCTTCGCCAGAACCTTAACAACTCCCTTCCTCCTGACACCCCTGCCTAGAGACACAGGCTCCCTGTACAGCCTCAGAACCTTCGCCCTGGCCTCCGAGTATGATGGAACCCTAACGGACTTCACCTTAGTGCTCAAACATTCCTGCTCCATAACACCTTACCCTCCTTCCTTATCTCCACAACCCTGTGCATGGGGATGGTCTTATTCCCTACTATCAGTCTGTCTCTGAGGATCTGAACGTCTCCGCCAAGCCTAATCTCGCTAGTTCCTGAAGCCTTCTTCCTATCCCTAATCACTACCGTGTACTTCCTGAGCTCCTCCTCGCTGCATGTCCACTTAATCTTGCTCAGCATCCCCGCTATCGTGTTATTCTTCAATAAACC